>CAYPSI010000127.1:0-37824 GCA_964413375.1 uncultured Spirochaetales bacterium
GGACTATGACCACCGCCTTCTCGAGGTCGACCCGCATGCCGGCGAGGCCGGGGACCGACGCGCCTTCGTCGTCGAGTATGCGCCGCATCCGGACGCGGGCGTCGTCTGGGGACGGATCGTCGCCTGGATCGAGGCCGAGCATGCCACCCCGCTGCGGCTCGACTTCTACGCGGTGGATGGCGCGCTGGTTCGCACGCTGCACCTCGAAGACCTGCGCGAGGTGGCAGGCCGCCTCTTCCCCCATCGCTGGGTGATGAGACGCATCGACGCGAAGGACGCCGAAACCCGCATCCAGGTGGAGGCGGTCGATTTCGATCCGCGCTTCGACGAGGGCTTCTTCACGACCCGCCGCTTGCCGGCGGGCGACTGAGCCCGATCCGACGACAGGCGGGGCGTCGAAGAGCGGCCGCGAGGGGTAGTCCGGGCCTCGTTGAAGAAGTGGTTGAGGGAAGCCCGGGCTGCGACGCGAGACGGCCCGGTGGCCGATGGCTCTTCGCTCAGAAACTTCTTGTCTTGAAGGTTGTCGAGGCGGCCTTCGCGAAGGCAGCCTCCTGGGTCACGATAGGTGGATGGGCGCACGGTGAACAGGCTGCGTTCGATCTGGGTTTGTCGCTGCGCCTGACTCGAGTTGGGCTCGTAGCCCGCTCCGCCTGCGGGATTCGCTCCGCTACACTGCACCGTAGGCAGGAGGGAAAGAGTGTTTCGCGCCCTCGACGTGGCGACCTCCATCGGAGCCAGCGTGGCCCGTCTGGGCTCCGGCGTGGCAGTGGGGCCTCTCGGACCCCGGCCCGCGGCGCCGCTCGAGCTCTACGAGTTCGAGGCCTGTCCCTGGTGTCGGAAGGTGCGCGAGGCGCTCACGGTCCTCGATCTCGAGGCCGTGATCCGGCCCTGCCCCAAGGGTGGGCAGCGCTTCCGCGAGGAGGTGGTGCGCCGCGGTGGGAAGGCCCAGTTCCCGTTTCTGGTCGACCCGAACACCGGAAAGGAGATGTACGAGTCCGCGGCGATCGTCGAGACGCTCTTCGAGCACTACGGCGCGGGACCCCCGCCGGCGCTGATCGGCCGCGGCCTCGCCGCCAACCTCAGCGCGGGCCTCGCATCGGCCTGGCGCCCGGGTTTCGGCGCGCGTCGGCGCAGCGCCCGGGCGCCGGAGGCGCTGCTCGAGCTCTACAGCTTCGAGTCCTCGCCCTTCTGTCGCATCGTTCGCGAAACCCTCTGCGCGCTCGAGATCCCGTACCTGCTGCACAACGTCGGCAGGGGCAGCCCGAGCCGCGCCGCCTTCGTGGCGCGCTCGGGGCGCATGCAGGTCCCCTGGCTCGTCGATCCGAACTCGGGGGTCGAGATCTTCGAGTCCGCCGCCATCGTGCGCCATCTCGAAGCGACCTACGCCGAGGAGCCTTGACGAGGGCGCCGTGAACGGTCGCACACAGCTCGCCCTGCGCTTCCTCGAGGACCATCCCGACGAGTCTGCGCGCCTGCTCGAGTCGCTCGCGCCGGACGCGGCTGCGGCCCTGCTCGCGCACTCGCCTCCGGGTCTGGCCGCGGGCGTTCTGCGCCGCCTGGTGCCGAGCTTCGGGGTGAGCTGCCTCGAGCGGCTGCCGCGCGAGCGCGCCGCAGCGGTGATCGAGGAGCTTCCTCTCGGCGGCGCCGCCGGTCTCTTGCGCCGGATCGACGAGGAGCGGCGGGCTGCGCTGATGCATGAGCTCACTCCCCCCACCGCGACGGCCCTCGGCCGGCTCCTCGCCTACCCGGAGGCTTCGGCGGGCGGCCGGATGGACCCGCGGGTCTTCACCCTTCCCGAGGACATCCGGGTCTCCGACGCCGTCGAGAGGCTACGCGCGCGACCCGAGTATGCGATGTACTACCTCTACGTCGTGGATCGCGAGCAGCGGCTGCGAGGCGTGCTCAACTACCGGGATCTGCTGCTCGCAAGCGATGAACAGACACTCGCGAGTGTGATGCGATCTCCGGTCGTGCATCTGCCGGCCACCGCGAGCGGCGATGCGCTGCTCGCAGCTCCCGCCTGGCGCGTCTACCTGGCCCTGCCGGTCGTCGATCCAGATGGGATCCTGGTGGGAGTGGTTCGCAGCGAAGCGCTGCGCGACCTCGAGTGGAGCCGAGCGGCGCCGCCGCCCGGTCCGGGCTCGCGCCTCGCCGGTGCGGTCTGGCGCGGTGTCTCGGACCTTCTGGGCGGCGGTCGCGGCGAGGAACGCGGGTGAGCTCCGGGCTCGACCTCGCGCTCGGCGCGCTGAACCAGGCCTTCCTGCGCGGCTATCCGGGCGAAGTAGCGCGCGCTCTCGAGGCGCTCCCGGTCGGGGAGGCCGTGGCCTTCCTCGAGCAGCAGCCGCCGGGGGAGGCCGCATCGGCCGTCGAACGGCTCACGCTCGACCAGGGCGAGCTCGTGCTGGCCGCCCTCCGCGACGACTTCGCGGCGAGCGTGGTGGCGCGGATCGACCCGGCCCGGGCCGCGGCGCTGCTGGCACGCCAGGACGAGCCCACGCGCGAGCGGCGCCTCGCGCAGCTCACTCCGGCGGCGGCGCGCGAGATCCGCGACCTGATCCACTATCCGGCCGAGAGCGCCGGCTCGCTGATGGACCCGCGCGTGCGCCTCTTCCGGCCGGAGTCGACCGCCCGCGAGGTTCTCGATCGCCTGCGCGCTGCGCCGGAGCGACGCCTTCAGGTCGTCTACGTCGTCGATGAGGAGGGCCGGCTGACGGGAGCGCTTCCGCTGCAGGATGTCGCGCTCGCAGATCCCGAGACGCGCCTCGACGCGCTCATGCGCGGGCTTCCTGCGAGCGTCCAGGCGACGGCCGGGCGCCAGCAGGTGATCGACGAGTTCGAGACGAGGCATGTACCGAGCCTGCCCGTGGTGGACGCCGACGAGCGGATGCTCGGCGTGATCCGGCACGCGGCGCTCGTCGAGGCCGCGCAGGAGGAGGCGAGCGTCGACCTGCAGACGATGGTCGGCGCGAGCCGCGACGAGCGCGCGCTCTCGCCTTCCTTCTTTGCGGTGCGCCGACGTCTGCCCTGGCTCCAGGTGAACCTGCTCACCGCGTTCCTTGCCTCCTCCGTGGTGGGGCTCTTCGAGGACACGATCGCCCGCTTCACGGCCCTCGCGGTGCTGCTGCCGATCGTCGCCGGACAGTCGGGGAACACGGGAGCCCAGGCGCTCGCGGTGACGATGCGCGGACTCGCGTTGCGGGAGGTGCGGGCGCGTCACTGGCTGCGCGTCGCGGCGAAGGAGACCTCGGCCGCGGCGATCAACGGGCTCGCGATCGCGCTGACCAGCTGTCTCGGTGTCTGGTGGTGGAGCGGCTCGCCGGGGCTCGTGCTCGTGATCGGCCTGTCGATGCTGCTGTCGATGACGCTTGCCGGTCTCTCGGGCGCGCTGATCCCGATGGCTCTCACGGCCGCGCGGCAGGATCCCGCCCAGGCCTCCTCGATCCTCCTCACCACCGTGACCGACGTCGTCGGTTTCTTGAGCTTCCTCGGGATCGCCACCGCGCTCGCGGGGCTGCTCTGAAGCCTCTCAGGGCTCGGCCGCCGCCTCCGCGCTCGGGCGCACGGTGAGGCGGACGTTCGTCGGTGAGATCTCGAGCGGCTCGACGCCCGGCGGGTGGTCGACCTGACCCGGCCCCAGTCGGAAGGTGCGTCGACCCAGCGACACGAGCACCGCATCGATGCGCACGGAAACAGTCTGCCCGCGGCTGCGAAAGAGATCCCAGCGCGTTCCCGAGAGGGTGACCTCGACCGCTTCCGGCTCGATGCTCTCGATCTCGAAGCCCGGGGGAAGATTCTCGATCCGAATCGCCGCGGTGCGCAGCACCTCGATCACGTCGGAGCCGGGAACCCGCACGAGCCAGAGCCCCGCGGCAATCGCGATCGCCGCGAGCACCTCGGGCCAGCGCAGGGCGAAGCCTTGCCAGCGCGAACGAGGGCTCTTGACGGGGGTGATCGCCGCGAGGTGGCGGCGGAGCGCGTCGGAGAGGCCCTCGGTCCCGCGCAGCGTTCGCAGCCGTCCGTCCTGCGCGATCGATACCGTCCCCCGCTCCTCGGAGACCACCAGGCACAGCCCATCGCAGCGCTCCGCGAGGCCGAGTGCGGCGGCGTGTCGCGTTCCCAGCGATCCGAGTTGATCGCGCGCGCTCGAGAGCGGCAGATGCGCGGCGAAGCGCTCGACGCGCTCGCCGCGCACGACGACTGCACCATCGTGGCCCGGCGACCCGGGGTCGAAGAGCGAGAGCAGCAGGGGCTCGCTCACGCGCCCGTCGAGCGCGATGCCGCCCTCGAGGTGGCGATCGAGGGGCTCGCGTCCGGGGACGATCAGCAGCGCGCCGTGCCGGTGGCTGGCGAGGTGCGCCATTGCGCGCGCGATCACCTCGACGGTGCCGGGGGGGGGCGCCGGCGTGCGGCGTCCGAGTCCGACCACGGCGATCCGCTCGAAGAGCCGCCGCAGGTCCTCCTGGAAGACGACGACCGTGACGATCACGACGACGGCCAGGAAGCCCTGGAGGATCCACGCGGTGAGCTCGAAGCCGAGGCGGCTCACGACGAGGTAGAGGGCGGCCACGAGCCCGATCCCGAGCGCGGCGAAGCGGGCGCGCGATCGCCGCAGCCACACGATCCCTGCGAAGACCATCGCCGCGACGATGGCGATGTCGATCAGGTCGGTGATACGGAGGTCGCCGCTCATTGCCCCGGGGGAGGCAGTGTGCGGAGCCACTGCGAGCGACGCAAGCGCCCGGGCGGGGGGGTGATACAATCCGCGCCCCGGAGACCGGACCCGGGCTCCCTGGGGGAGGGGAAGGTCCCCCAGCCGATTGGCTCGACGTCACCGGCTCTAGCGTAGAGGGGGAGGCAAGGGCGCAACGCCCACACGATGGACGGCTCGGAAGCGTTCGATTTCTCGACCTACGGCTGGCGGCTCGCGGCGACCCTTTTCTTCGTGCTCGTCAACGGGTTCTTCGTCGCAGCCGAGTTCTCGCTCGTCAAGGTTCGCCTCACCCAGATCCAGGCCCGTGTGGAGGCGGGGAGCGCACGCGCGCGGACGGCGCATCACGTCGTCACCCACATGGATCGCTATCTCTCGGCGTGTCAGCTCGGGATCACCGTCGCGAGCCTGATCCTGGGATGGCTCGCGGAGCCGGCGGTCGCGGAGCTGCTGCTCGCGGGAGCGGCGGCCCTCGACGTGGGCCTCGACCCCGCCGACCCGTGGGTGCATGCCACGGCACTCGCGCTGGCGCTCGCGTTCATCACGACACTCCACATGACGGTCGGCGAGCAGGCGCCCAAGCTGTGGGCGATCCACCGGGCGGAGAGCACGGCGCTCAGCGTCTCGAAGCCGCTCGTCGTGTTCACGCAGGCCCTGCACCCATTGATCCTCGTGATCAACGCGATTTCGAACGGGATCCTCCGGCTCCTCGGCCTCTCGCTCGAGGAGATCGTCGGCTCCGCCTCACACAGCGCGGAGGAGCTCAAGCGGATCCTCATCGCCTCGGCCGGGAGCGGTGAGATCACGCGGCGCCAGCTCGAGCTCGCGCAGAACGTCCTCGACATCATCGAGCTCGAGGTGCGCCACATCATGGTGCCCCGGGTCGACGTCGTCTTCCTGAGCCTGCAGAACGCGCCCGAGGAGAACCTGCGCATCGTCCGCGAGAGCGGGCATTCCCGCTTCCCGCTCTGCGCGGTAGGTCTCGACACCGTGATGGGCCTGGTCCACGCGAAGGGGGTCCTCACCGCTCCGGACGCGAGCGGGTCTCCGGACCTCCGTTCGCTCGCGCGCAGCCCGGTGTACGTCTCCGATACGCAGTCGGTATCGCGGCTGATCTTCCAGTGCCAACGCAGCCGCAGCCACTGCTCCGTCGTGGTCGACGAGCACGGGACCTGCGTGGGACTCGCCTTCCTCGAGGATGCGCTCGAGGAGATCGTGGGGCCGATCTTCGACGAGTTCGACGAGGCGACGCAGGACGTCGTGCGGCTCGGCTCGGGAGCGATCGAGATGCCGGGCTCGCTCTCGCTGCCCGAGGCGGCGGGCGTGCTCGGGCTCGGGGATCTCGAGGACGAGTCCGACACGATCGGCGGCTACGTCGTGGCCCGGATCGGGCGACTGCCGCGCAAGGGGGACCAGCTCGAGGTCGGCGGCTGGGTCGTGACCGTCGCGTCGGTGATTCGCCGCCGGATCGAGCGACTGCACTTCGATCCTGTCGCGCAAGCGGTGCGCGCGGGTCGACGCTGAGCGGCGCGGGGGAGGGTGGAGTGCTCGAGGATCGAGAGGGGAGCCCGTCGGATCCCGGCTCGGCGGCGAGGGAGTGGGACACTCCGATGTATCGTCAGGCCGTGGCGCAGCTCGACGCGGCCGCGCGCCAGATGCAGCTCGACGAGAATCTCTGGGAGCGGCTGCGTTCGCCGCAACGCGCTCACATCGTCTCCTTTCCCTTCCGCCGCGATGACTACGAGACCGTCGAAACGCTGGTCGGCTACCGCGTGCAGCACTTGCTCACGATGGGCCCCACCAAGGGCGGAATCCGCTACGCCGCAGACGTGGATCTCGGCGACGTGACGGCCCTTTCGATGTTCATGTCCTGGAAGTGTTCCATCATGAACCTTCCCTTCGGAGGGGCGAAGGGCGGCGTTCGCGTCGATCCGACCACGCTCTCCAAGGCGGAGCTGCAGCGCATCACGCGGCGCTACACCTCAGAGATCATCGAGGTGATCGGGCCGGACCGCGACATCCCCGCCCCCGATCTCGGGACGGACGAGCAGGTGATGGCGTGGATCATGGATACCTATTCGCAGCAGAAGGGCTTCACGGTGCGGGGCGTCGTGACCGGAAAGCCGGTCGAGCTCGGGGGCTCGCACGGGCGCCGCGAGGCGACGGGACGCGGCGTGATCTCCTGCGCGCGCGAGGCCTGCCGCCACCTGGGGATTGCGCTCGAGGGCGCTCGCATCGTCGTGCAGGGCTACGGGGAGGTCGGGGGAACCGCGGTGCGGATCGCCCACTCGCTGGGCGCGCGCATCGTCGCCGTCTCGGATGCAAAGGGCGCGATCTTCGATCCGGCGGGCCTCGACCCCGGGCGCGTCGACGCCTGGATCCGCGAGCACCGCTACCTCGAGGGAATGCCCGGCGTCGACCATCTCAGCAATCAGGAGCTCCTCGAGCTGCCCTGCGAGATCCTGATCCCCGCCGCGGTGCAGCACCAGATCACCGAGGCCAACGCCGATCGCATCGCCTGCCGCCTGCTCGTGGAGGGCGCGAACGCG
Source organism: uncultured Spirochaetales bacterium (assembly GCA_964413375.1). Classification (GTDB taxonomy): domain Bacteria; phylum Myxococcota_A; class UBA9160; order UBA9160; family SMWR01; genus CAZUYC01. The sequence goes on from CAYPSI010000127.1 coordinate 7,258, forward strand.
CCCACCACCGTCGAGGCCGATGCGATCCTCGCGGAGCGCGGCGTGTTCGTCGTTCCCGACATCCTCGCCAACGCCGGCGGCGTCACCGTGTCGTACTTCGAGTGGGTACAGGGGCTCCAGAGCTTCTTCTGGTCCGAGGAGGACGTGAACACGCGCCTCATCTCGCTGATCCAGCGAGCCTTCCAGGAGGTCCTCGGCGTGAGCCGGGAGCGGGGAATCTCGCTGCGCAGCGCGGCGCTCATCCGGGGCATCGAGCGCATCAAGGAAGCCAAACGTCGCCGCGGCGTCTTCCCTTGAGACGAAGCGCGTGGCAAGCGATTACTCCCCCTTTCTCTACGTCGGCCAGCCGATGGAAGAGGTCGTGCTGCACCGGATCGCGCGCGGTAGGGCGGCCGCCTTCTCTGCGGTCTGCCCGGGCCGCGAGGGCGCCAACGAGGACGCCGCGGCGCTGATCCCGCTCGACGAGGGCTCCGCCGTGCTCGCCGTGGCGGACGGTCTCGGCAGCACACCCCTGGCGGACCATGCCGCGAGCCTGGCGGTGCGATCGCTGGTCGATGCCCTGAAGCCGGCCGAAAGAGAGCGCTCGGTCCTGCGCACCGCGATCCTGAACGGCATCGAGCGCGCGAGCCAGGCAGTGACGCGACTCGGGGCGGGCGCCGCTACCACGCTCACGGTGGCCGAGATCCAGGAGAACATCGTGCGCCCCTACCACGTGGGCGATTCGATGCTGGTCGTGGTCGGACAGCGCGGGCGCATCAAATACCAGAGCGTTGCGCATTCTCCGGTAGGGTTTGCGTTCGAGTCGGGGCTGCTAGACGAGCGCGAGGCGCTGCATCACGAGGACCGCCACCTGGTCTCGAACGTGCTCGGCGCGCGCGACATGCGCATCGAGATCGGTCCGGTGCTCCATCTGGCCGCGTTCGATACGGTACTGCTCGCGAGCGACGGTCTCTCCGACAACCTGAGCCAGCGCGAAATCGCAGAGCGCGCGAGGAAGGGGTCGCTGGAAGAAGCGGCGCGGCGCCTGGTCGCCGACGCCCGTCGGCGCATGACCGCGCCGGCGCCCGGCGATCCGTCCAAACCCGATGATCTCACGCTGATCCTGTTCCGGCTCTAGGACGTGGGCACGATCTGGAGGGCGGGTGCCGACTCCGGTTCTAGGACGAGGGCACGATTTGGAGGAGGGCAGCCCACTCCGCTCGCCTGTGGCTCGCTGCGCGCTTCGCTTGCCTGGTTCAGAGGCGGGCGAGGTGCGCGATCGTTTCGCGGGCCTCGCGCATCACGCGCTCGACGATCTCGGCGCACGATGCGATATCGAGGATGCCGCCGCAGCCCTGACCGGTCGGCATGCAGGCGCGTTCGGGGTCGAGGTGGTTCTGGCCGAGCGCCATGCCGAGCACGCCCGCCTGCACGGAGATCCGCATCTGCTCCGGGAAGGGGTGGATCTGCGCCGGGTCCGCCTCCATCGCCGTCACGTAGGGGTTGCGGAGCACGCGCATCGGCTTGCCCGAGTAGCAGCGGGTGACCGTGGTGTCCTCGGCGCTGGCCTCGGCGATGCGTTTCTTGAAGGATTCTGCCGCCCGTGCTTCGTGGGAGGCGATGAAGCGCGTCCCCATCCACACTCCTTGCGCCCCGAGCGCGAGCGCGGCCGCGAGGCCCCGCCCATCCACGAGGCCTCCGGCCGCGAGCACGGGTACGTCCACCGCATCGACCACCTGCGGGATCAGCGCGAGGCCCGCGATCTGTCCGGTATGCCCGCCCGCCTCAGTCCCCTGGGCCACGACCACGTCGCAGCCGGCGCGAGCGGCGCGTACGGCGTGGCTCACCTTGCCGCACAGGCTCATCACCTTGAGACCTGCGGCATGACAGCGCTCGATCACCGGCTCGGGCACACCGAGCCCCGCGATGAAGGCCGAGGCGCCTTCCCCGATGATCACGTCCATCGCTCCGATCATCTGCTCGGGAAGCGCCGCGAGCAGATCCACGCCGAAAGGCTTGCTCGTCCGGCGATGGACCTCGCGCATCTGCTCGCGGATCCCGTCGGGCGATGCGGTCGCCATGCCCAGGGTTCCAAAGCCGCCGGCTTCGCTCACCGCCGCGCAGACCTCCGCGTAGGCCACGCCGCCCATTCCGGCCAGGAAGATCGGCACCTCGATGCCGAAGAGATCGCAGATCGGGGTTCTCGGGTTCATCGCAGGGATACTCGTACCGCAGGCCCCTGGCTCCCGCTAACGAGACACGCGTGCGCGCGCTCGAGGCGCAGGGGCAGGCTTCCGCCCGCCATCGCGCGTGCAACTGCGCGCGGAGGCCGAGGCCCTGGCGAGACCTTTCGTCCGCTCCCTGCATCCTGATAAAGAATCCCGAGCGCAGGCCCGATGAGGTCCTCGAGGGGCCGGCTCACCCGCTGGGCTCCGCGGCCTACGGCCTGGGGGGGACGTGTCGGGACCGCGCTTCGGATCCTGCCGGCGCTTGCCGGGCATTGCGGCGCTTGCGCTGCTGCTCGGCGCCAGCCCCGGATTCGCCCAGAGCAACCCGGGCGAGCTGCGCGACTCGGAGCCGACGCCGAGCGAGCTCTCGATCCCGCAATCCGCATGGGCGAGAAGCCTCGTCGACCACCTCGGGCTCTCCGCCGCGCTCGACGACTACCCGACCGATGCCGAGCGTTTCGGCCTGCTCTGTCCCGGCGACGCCGAGTTCGTCAGCGAAGCGGCAGGGCGTCGCGCGCCTTCCGAGGCCTTCGGCGTCGTCGCCGAGCTCCCCGGGCGTGGCCCGGGAGAGCACGTGCGACAGATCGTCTCCGTGCCCGCGACGGCGCTGTATCAGCTCGAGGTCGAGGGATCCGGAAATCAACGCTGGGTCATCGATGGACGACCGGTCGGTCACCTCGATCTCTCGACGCTCGGCGTCGCGCACGCGCCGGTCATCCTGCCGCTGCGCACGGGCCCCCACGAGCTTTCCGGGACGATGACGCCAGAGGCGCGTGTCGATCGCGTCCGGCTCGTCGCGTGGCGCATGCTGTGCATCTCGCCGGCCGGCGGCTGGAAGGGCGGGCGAACTCTCACCTGGGGAGAGTGGGCGCGCACGCTCGTGCGGGCCTTCGGCCTCGACTCCCGACTTCCCGAGGACGACGCCGACGAGCAGCTCATCGAGGGCGAACGCTTTCAGAACGCCTCTGCCGGCGGAGGGCGGACCACCCGTCGCCTCACGGAGCGCGCGTCGGGCGACGCCTGGGCGATGGCGGCCACGAGCTCCGTCGAGTTCAGCTGGGAGCTGCGGCTCGAGAAGCCGCGGGTCATCACGCTCGTCGCGCGCACGCATGGGTCCGACCCCCAGATCTGGTCCGTCGACGGGCGCTACCGCGTGACGCTGCAGCCGCCGCAGAACCGGGGCAGCTTCAGCTGGAGCCCCGTCGCGACGCTCCCGCTCCCGGCCGGAGAGCACGTGATCCGCGCCCACGTCGCGCGGGGGTCGGGCGTCGATGTCGTGCGCGTGATCCATCGCGGCTCGAGCGATGCCGATCACCTCCGACTCGTTCACGAGCTCGGCCTGCCGGTGGGCGCGCCGGACTCGCCGGTGCCGCACTCGGTCGCGCAGCAGTCGCTGCGGCGGCCGCTCGTGCTCGAGCTGGCGGCGGGGCTCCGGCGGCGCCTGGACGGCGCCGCTGCGGTCCAGTCGGCGGTGGTCCTCGCCGAGAGTGATTCCGAACCCGACTTCGCCGGACCGCGCCCCCTCTCGCCGATCCTGCCTTCGGAGCTCTGAACGTGGCAAGCGGACTCGACCGACGCATGCGAAGGGGTTGGATCGCAGGTCTCGCCGCCGCGGGGCTGATCGTCTTCGCCTCCGACGCGGCTGCCGAAGGCGAGGCCGACCTCTTCACCCTCCGGCCTACTTTCTCCGCGACGGCCGTGGCCGACGACAATCCGGAGTTCGCGCGCAAGGGCGGAGATTCCAGCATCGGCGCCTGGCTGCGGCCCAGCCTGAAGCTCGACTACCACGCGCCTCTCTACGATCTCGGTGCCGACCTTGGCGTCGACGTGCGCCGCTACTCCGGCTACGACTCCTCGCTCTCCGACGAGTTCGGGCGGATGAGCGGCTTTGCGGAGGCGAGGCTCGCTCCCGGTGTGGCGCTGCGGGTCGCGAACGCCTGGGCGCCGCGCGCGCTGCGGCTCGGTCGGCCCGAGGACGACGGGGTGAACCTGATCCAGACCAACCAGCTGGATGCCTCGCTGCGCCACTGGCGCTCGCTTCCGGGAGAGCGCGAGCTCGAGGTCGGGGTCCAGAGCACGTATTTCGTGAGCGACGACTTTGCGGAACCGCTCGGCAGCGGCGCCGTCGATCAGGGTTTTCGCGCGAACCACGTCGGCGGTGTTGGCTACGTCGAGGTCCAGTCCCCCGTCGTCGGGAGCCTGACGGGATATCTCCGGGCGCAGGCCGGCTACCGCTCGCTGATGGACGCCTCCGATGCAGATCACGCGGACGTCGGTGGCAGCCTGGGCGTCCGGGTCCCCTTCGGCACCGGCTCGCGCTTCGAGATTGGTGGGGGAGCGGGCTGGCTCGGCTTCAGCGGGCTCCACGATCGACCCCGCGCAACCGGGCTGATGCAGGTTCGCTTCGCGCTTCCGGCGGGCTTCGTGTCCACGCTCGGCGTCGAGCACCTGCTTTCGGCGAACATCGAGGGGCGCAAGTTCCAGCAGACGGTCGCGCGAGTCGAGATCGAGCGCTATTTCGGCCGGCGTACCGCGGCTGCGATCGCGTTCTTCGGCACGCGCTTCGACGATGCCTCGCTCGGCTCGGTGGACCTCTTCGGCGGCGGCGAGGCGCGGGTTCGCCATCAGCTGACGCGGGCCACCCAGATCGTCGTCCGTTACCGGTACTGGACCAACCGGGGCGATTACAGCGCGGACGACTTCTCGCAGAATCGCGCCACGCTCGAGCTGCGCTTCAGTCCCAACGTCCTGTAGCGAGGCCCGAAGCTCCGAACTTCACTCGCCTCGAGCTTTGCTTGCGCGGGGAAGCGCCCCCTTTGCGTCGCGTTGCCCCGCGGGGCAGGCAGAGCTTCCCGCCGCCCGGACGGATCGAGCGCGACTCCGAAGCCAGTCGCTGGTTGCGCCCGCCGGTCAGACCGATCATGCTCCCGGTCAAGGGGGCCTTCCCGGCCCGTATTGGTCAAGGGGATCGACCCAGCGCTCGCGATCGTCTCCGGGAAGGTGCGAGAGGTTGGTGTCCGCGATCGCGGGTGTGACTCAGCTGAGGACCGGGGGATACCGCGGGAGAACTTCGTTGACGCGGAGGTGGAGGGGCGCATGAAGCCGCTCATCATGGCGATCGTGCAGTCATTGGTGGATCGGCCCGAGGAAGTCCAGATCAAGGAAGTCATCGGCGATCATGCACACGTGCTCGAGCTTCGGGTCGCCAAGGAAGACCTGGGGAAGGTGATCGGAAAGGGCGGAGCGCACGCATCGGCGATCCGCACGCTCATGGCGGCGACCAGCGGCAAGGAGAAGAAGCGCTACATCCTCGAGATCATCGAGCACTGAAGACGCTAGCGCCGGGACGCCGGCATCCGGAACCGGTTTGATAAGCTCCCGGTCGACGCGAGTCGACCGGAGTCGCCGTTCTTGTCTGCCCCCCAGTTCGAAGCTCCGTTCACGGTCGGCGCCCAGCTCGAGGCGCGTGCAGCGCATCCGGACTTCGCGGATCGCATCGCGCTTCGCGCTGGAGAGCGCGTCTGGACCTGGCGGCGCTTTCGCGACGAGTCCGTCCGTACGGCGCACTTCCTGCTGCGAAGACTCGGACCCTGCGACGAGCGTCGCCCCGGACACGTCGCAATGCTGCTCGAGAATCACCCCGAGCTGCTCGCGCTCTACGCCGGCTGTGCCTATGCGCGCCTGGTGCTCTTCGGCGTCAATACCGGTCTGCGCGGCGAAACGCTCGCCGGTGTGATCGACCAGTCGCGCGCCCGACTGCTGGTGGTCGACGAGCGTTTCCTTCCCGAAGTGGAGCGAATCCGCGATCGGCTGCGCAACGTTCCGGACGAGAACATCCTGGTGTTGCGGACCCTCGACGAGTCGGATCTCGCGGGAAGGGACTTCGAGGCCAGGATCAGCGAGGAGGTGGCGAAGCCCGGGGAATCGCTCGCCGCTCCCTCCGTCGTGGTCCGCCCCGAGGACAACCTGATGGTGATCTATACCTCGGGTACCACCGGACTTCCGAAGGGAATCAACAACAACCACTTCAAGCTGCTGGTGATCGGTCTGAACGTGTCCCGACAGCTGGCGCTCGGCGCGGACGACGTCGGCTACGCCTGCATGCCGCTCTTCCACTCGAACGCGCTCTTCCTGGGCTTCCATCCGGCCTTCCAGGTCGGGGGGAGCGTCGCACTGCGTGAGCGCTTCAGCGCCAACGCCTTCGTGCCAGACCTGCTGCGCCACGGCGTGAGCTACTGGAACTACGTGGGCGAACCCGTCCACTACATCCTGGAGGCCATTCGCGAGCGCTTCGGCGGCGACGAGGCGCGCATCCTCGCGGAAGTAGCCCGAAACCCCCGGAACCGGCTGCGCTACGCGGTCGGAAACGGCGCCTCGCCGCCCGACATCGACCGCTTCGTCCGCTGGCTGGGATTGGAGGACATGTTCGAGCTCTACGGGTCCACCGAGGCCGCGATCTCGACCTTCCGAAAGCTTTCCGATCCGCGCGCAAGCGTCGGTGAGATCACCGATCCGAACGTGAAGATCCTCGACGAGGGGGGACGGGAGTGCCCGCTGGCGGAGATCGACGCGGAGGGAGGGATCCGAAACTACGCCACTGCCGTGGGCGAGATCTGCCGGGTGGCGCCCGACTCCGCGCTCTTCCAGGGTTATTTCGACAACCCGGATGCGAGCCGCGCCAAGCATCGCGACGGCGTGTACCACTCGGGCGACCTCGGGCACGTGCTCCTGAGGGACGGCAAGCGCTTCCTCTTCTTCGACGGCCGGACGGACGACTGGATCCGCAAGGATGGGGAGAACTTCTCCGCGGCCCAGATTGCGCGGATCCTGCAGGAGCACCCGGACGTCGCACTGGCCGCCGCCTACGGGGTGCCCTGCGCGGTGTCCGACGAACTCGTGATGGCGGCCTTGAAGATCCGCCCCGGTGCGGCTTTCGATCCCCGGGGCTTCTACGCCTTCTGCGAGCAACAGGTGTCGGCGGGCGGGATGGATCGCAAGTGGATGCCCGATTTCGTGCGGGTGGTCGACGATTTCGAGTACACGCAGACGCAAAAGGTCCTGGTGCGCAGCTTGAAGAAGGTCCACTTCGACCGCCGACGGCTGCCAGACGCCGCGATCTACTGGCGAGAACGCGGAGATCGCGCCTATCGCGACTTCACGCGCGAGGACTTCCAGGACCTGCAGTGCGAGTTCGAGCGCAGCGAGCGGGCCGAGCTGCTCGACCGCTAGTCCGGCGCATCGGGGCAGTGCGCGCCGCCGGAGAACGAAGTTGAAACCCGGGTTTCGAAAGCGAAACCCGCGGCTCGATCCCCTGGGGCATCTCGATTTCCGAAGCCATTTCGAAGCAGGCACTTGGACCTGGCAGCTGCCGGTTGTGATGGGCGGCACGTTGCTTGCGATGGGGGGATGTAGCCCCGTTCGATCGCGAGGCTGCAGGAGGTCCTATCGACCATGGACGCCACATTCTCCGCTGAGGAGCATTTCCACGAGGGCCAGTCGGAGCTCGAGCGCGAACGCGTGGACGTCGCGCTCGAGCACTTTCGCACTGCACAGCGCCTCGATCCAACCAGCCCGCGCTACCGCTCGTACTTCGGTCTCTGCCTCGGGCTCGGCGAGCGACGTTTCGATCGCGCGCTCGAGCTGTGCCGCTCCGCGGCCAAAGAGGAGTTCTTCAACCCCGCCCTCTATCACAATCTGGCGCGGCTCCACCTCGCGTTCGGCTTCAAATCCGAGGGCATCCGCTTCCTGCGGCGCGGTCTGATGATCGATCCGCAGAACCCGGCCATTCTCGCCGAGATGGGCCGGCTCGGTGTCCGGAAGCAGCCGGTGCTTGCTTTCCTTCGGCGCGGACACGTCTTCAATCGCTGGTTCGGCAGGCTGCGCAACCGCGCCGACGCTCCGCGCGCTGCAGAGGCTCACGGCGCGTAACGCGCGTGCGCAAGGCCGATTGGGCGAGCCCGGTTGACGTGGAGCGCGTTGGGCGGTATTCAACGCCCCGCTCGCGCGAGATCTCGCGCGTCGTCGGAGGACCCGGGACGTGGGAAGCGTCATCAAGAAGCGGCGCAAGAAGATGCGCAAGCACAAGAAGCGCAAGCTCTTGAAGCGCGCCCGTCACAAGCGCAAGCGCTAGCCCGGCCCTCTCGGTTTTCCCTTTTCGGTTCCATGGTTTCCGCAGCGGAGGCGATGTGGCACCCCAGCGGGTGCGCGCGCCGTCCCGCGCCGTCCGGCTGCCTCTTCGGCTCTCCAGTCGACGCGCTTCTCGTCCTTGCGCCCGCAACATTGTCTCTCATCATCCTGGTTTTTTTGGTGTTGTGCCTTGACGAAGCCGAAATGGTGGTGTTACGGTGCGCGGCAACAGTGGCTCTAGTGCCGTGGTCTGCATCGAGAAAGGAAGGCGATTTGCCTTCAAGTCGCGCATCCCGGGCTCCGATAGTGGGGCCTGTGAGCCAGAGCAAAGCGGTCGCGCCCGTAGGTTTGGGCGCGTCCGTCGGGCAGCAAGTGGCCCGGCTCTCTCCGGGGTGTGAGCAGCCGCGGGGCTCGAGTTCACGCAAAGGGGGGTAACCCAAAAATGGCAGCTCGAAAGAAGAAGAAGGCGTCCCGCAAGAAGGCGGGTCGCAAGAAGGCGACGGCGAAGAAGGCGACCCGGAAGAAGGCCCGCCGCCGGAAGGCCTAGCGGTCCAGAGGGTCGACCTTCCTAGCGGAAGGTCGCAGGACCCCGGCCGGCGCAAGCCGGCCGGGGTTTCCTTTTTTGCTAGACTCGAGTTTCTTCCCGTCGACCCGGAGGACCGAGATGGCACGCATCACGATCGAGGACTGCACGCGGCACGTCCCGAACCGCTTTCATCTCGTCCAGATGACGACGATTCGTGCCAAGCAGCTCAAGAAGGGCGCCAACCCGCTCGTCCAGACCGAGGACAACAAGGAAGTGGTCGTGGCGCTGCGCGAGATCGCCGCGGGCTGCGTGCAACCGGATTATCCGCCCGAGCCGGCTCCGGGCGAGTAGCGCCGCGGCCGCCGGGCCGAGCTCTCCGGGTCGGCCCCCTAGCCGACGACCTGCACCGGGATCGAGAACGCGAAGCTGCTGCCCGAGCCGATCTCGCTCGACACGGCGATTTCGCCGCCGAGCAGGATCAGCAGGTCCCGCACCAGCGTGAGCCCGAGGCCGGCTCCGTGGTAGCGGCGCGACGAAGGCTCGGCGAGCTGGAAGAACTCGTCAAAGATGTAGTGGCGGTCGTCCGGGCAGATCCCGATGCCCGTGTCCCGCACCTGGCAGTGCAGGGTCTCCGCCTCCACCCGAGCCACGATCTCGACGCGCCCGCGCGGCGTGAACTTGACCGCGTTGTCGAGGAGCAGGAAGAGGATCTGGGAGATCTTCGTCAGGTCGGTGCGGATCTTCGGGAAGCCCTCTTCGATGCGAGTCTCGATGGCGAGCGGCTTGTCGCCGATCGAATCCTGCACGCTGAAGATCGCCTCGGCAACGGTATCGCGGAAGTTCACTTCCTGGATCTCCACGGGGAGCTCGCCCTGCTTGAGCCTCCACAGGTCGAGGATGTTCTGGAGGGTGCGCAGGAAGGCCGTCCCATCGTCGAGGGCGGCGCGGAGCCCCACCTTGGAGGTCTCGGACAGGGCGTCATGCTCGCCCGTGATCACGGAGATGATCGCCTCGATGATCCGGTTGAGCGGAGTCCGTAGCTCCCGCGACATCTTCTCGATGAAGTCGTTCTTGAGCTTCTCGATCTTCCCGAGCTTCTCGCTGCTCTGCAGCATCTCGATGTCCTGGGCAAAGAGCGCCTCGGAGAGCTTGAGATTCTCCTCGGCTCGTTCGTCGTGACCCCGACCGGCCTGTGCGAGCTGGGCGCGCAGCGCCTCCACTTCGGACGCGAGCCAGGCCTGATCGAAGCGCAGCGCGAGATCCGCGGCGGAGGCCTCGAGCGCGCGGGCGGCCTCGGGCCCCGGGTGCTGCGGCCAGGCGACGACGAGCGCGCCGTGTATCCGACCGTCGCGCACGAGACGATGGATCGCACCGCCTCCGGCGGCTCGCGGACCCGGCAGCGTGCCCGGAGCGAGCTCCAGCGCGTCGCGCCGGGACAGCGCCTCGCGAACGCGCAGGACGATGCTCCCGGCGGTTGCGCGCGCGTCTGCGGGCGAGCCGAAGCCCGCCGCGGCGCGCAACACGCAATCGAGCGCGCCCTCCTTTTGAGGGGCTGCGGCGAAGACGAACGCGATGCCGCCCCCGGCGAGCTCCGCCGCGTCGGTCGCAGCCGCACGCGCGTCGGCCGCGAGACCGCGCTGGGGCGCCGAGCTGGCTTCCGCGCTGGGCGGGGAGCTTCGCGATCGCATCTGGACGGACAAGATCGCGCTCCTGTCTAGAATCGCTCGTCCGCGTCGATCTCGAGAGGACCCGTAGCGGGCTCGTCGTCGCCGTGGGGATCGACCTCGACACCCTCGAGTGCGAGCCGAGTCTTGAAATCCGCGGGATTCGAGGCTGCCGTGAGCGCCGTTTCGAGCGACACCTTGTTCGCGCGCAGCAGGTCGAAGAGGTGCTGGTCGAAGGTCTGCATCGACTCGCCGCGCGCCATGAACTCCAGGATCTCGCTCGTGCGAGCGGGATCCTTGATGCACTCCTGGATGCTGCGCGTGATGCGCATGATCTCGACGGCTGGGACCCGCCCGGCGTCCTTCTTGGTCGGGAGCAGGCGAAGGGACACGATCGCCTGCAGATTCTCCGCAAGACGGCCCCGCACGGCGAGCTGCTCCTCGGGCGGAAAGAAGGACACCACGCGGTTGATCGTGCTGGCGACATCGCTGGTGTGGATCGACGAGAAGACGAGGTGTCCCGTCTCCGCCGCCTTCAGCGAGGTGTCGACCGTCTCGAGGTCGCGCATCTCGCCGACCATGATCACGTCTGGATCCTGGCGCAGGGCAGCGCGCAGGGCCTCTGCGAACGATGTCGTGTCGGTTCCGACCTCGCGCTGCGTGATGATGCTCTTGTCGTGGCGGAAGACGAACTCGACCGGGTCCTCGATCGTGACGATCTTGAGCTTCCGCGTGCGATTCACCTCGTGAATCAGGGCCGCGAGCGTGGTCGATTTCCCCATTCCGGTCGAGCCGGTCACGAGGACGTAGCCGCGGCCGAGCGAGGCGAGGTCGCGCAGGCCGTTCGGAAGATTCAGCGAATCGAAGCCGCGGATCTCCGGCGGGATCACGCGCAGGACGACGTTGTAGCAGCGGCGTTGCCGGGAGATGTTGACGCGGAAGCGGCCTTCGCCCGGAAGCTCGTAGGCCACGTCGCGATCGTTGAAATCGAGCTCGGTCGGGTGTCCCTCGCCCTCGAGCAGCATGCGCGCGATCGCTTCGGTGTCGCTCGGGGTGAAGACCTTGTAGCGGAGCTCGATCAGCTCCCCGTGGAAGCGGTACAGGGGCAGGTAGCCGACCTGGAAGTGGATGTCCGACGCCCCCTTCTCGATGCCGAGACGCAGGAGGCGGTGGAGCTTCTCGCGATCCATCCGTCGCGTTCCTCCGGAAACTCGAGCGGGCCCCGAAGGGGCCGCGCCGCGTCCCTCGTTATCGGCCGTCGGACGCACGCCTTGACCGCTCCGCTCGGCGCGTTGGCGGCGGGGGCCGCTCGCCGCGAGGCATCCGCTAGAATCAGGAGGTACGCGGCGTGGATTCAGCTGGAGGCGCAGACGTGCAAGCCGGGCGGAAACTCCGGATCGCTCTCGCTGCGCTCGGCGCCGCGCTGGCTGCCGCACCGCCGGCCGCCCGGGCCCAGACCTCGGAGGCTCCGGTGGCAGAGGTGCCGCTGGAGAAGCTCCTCAAGCTTCCCGAGTCGGTCGCGACGACACCGGTCTCCGAGCCGCGCCGCGGCGGCAAGACGCGCGCGGAGTGGCTGGCCCGCTTCGAGCAGGCGCTGGCGGATCTAGCGAAGGCGCGGCAGGGGCTCGAGGACTCGCGCAAGGAGCTCGAGGAGGTGGCCCCCGATCAGGCCTGGTCGATGTCGGCGCCGGGTCTCGCCGCGCAGGCCTCGCCGTCCGAGACGAGCATCGACTTCCGGCTACGCCAGCAGATGCGAAAGCAACGCGAGGAGGTCGAGCGCGCCGAGCACCAGCTCGACGAGCTCTCGGTGGAGGCGAACCTCGCCGGCGTTCCGGAGGCGTGGCGGCCCGGCGCAGCCGAGTCCGCGCCCGAGCCTAGCGTCACGCGCTGAGGAGATCCTTTGCCGGATCCGCGCCGGGCTCTCCCGCGGCGCCCATCCAACGCTTCGCCGCCGGCAGGAACGCGAAAGCCGGCAGCCCGAAGCACGCGCTCAGCGCGAAGTAGGCTCCGTAGCCGAGCCACTCGGTGAGCTGGCCGGACGGAATCGAGACGAGCGCTCCGGCGATCGACGCCATCGCGTAGGCGACCGCGTACTGCACCGCCGCGTGCTGCTTGTCGCAGATCCGCATCAGGAAGGAGAGGAATGCAGCGGTCGCGAGGCCGCTGCAGAAGGACTCGAGCACGGACGCCGCGTACACGCCGGCGCGGCCGGATTCCGGCCACGTCGCGGCCGCCGCGTAGCCGAGATTCGACGCGAGAGCGAGGACGCCAAGCGCAAAGAGCGCGCGCGGGATGCCGATGCGCGACACCACGAGCCCCCCGAGCGCCGCGCCGGCGACCGTCGCGACGGCACCGGCCCCGGCCGACACCGACGCGATCTCCGCGTTGCTGAAGCCGCGGTCTAGCCAGAAGGGATGTACCATCGGGGCCATCGCGCGGTCGGCGACGCGGTAGAGCAGCACGAAGAGAAAGGCCCCGGCGGCACTCGGCCTCTCGGCCCAGCGCAAGAGTGAGCCCCAGACGTCGCGGCGCTCGGCCTCCGGCACGGGCAGGGCTGGGCAGGCGGCGAGCGAAGCCGCGAGGAAGATCCAAAGCAGTGCTGCGACGGCGAAGGTCGCCGGCCATCCGATCGGGTCGGCGAGCAGCAGCAGGCCCGCTCCCGCGCCGAGCACGCCGGTGCGATACGCGGCGGTCCGCACCGAGTTCGTCGGCCCCTCCTCGCCGCGGTCGACGAGACCGATCGTGTAGGCGTCGATCGCCACGTCCTGGGTCGCCGAGGCGATGCAGAAGCCCGCGAGAGCGATCCAGAGCGCCCCGCCGAGCGCCGTCGCGTCGCCGCTCGCGAGCACGAGCAGACACGCGGTCATCGCGACGAGGCAGCCTGCGATCCAGCGGCGCAGCTCCCCGTAGCGGTCCACGAGCGGCGACCAGAGCGCCTTGAGCGACCATGCGACGGAGAGGCCCGCGACCCAGCCGATCTCGCGGAGGCCGACGCCCTCGCTGCGCAGGTAGATCGGCCAGAGGGTGTGGAAGACGCCGGCTGGAGCGCCCTCGATCACGTAGACGAGGAACACGATCCCGAGCTTGCGCCGCAGCGTCACCACCCCACCCCGCGGCGAGTGTACCCGTGCCGGGCGCGGCAGGCGCTACGCTTTTCGGATGCTCCCGCGCGACGATGCCGAGCTGCTCGCTCTCGCGGGAATCGACGCGCCGCTGCCGCCGGAGCAGGGGCTCTTTCGCGCGAACTCCTGGCTGCGCAAGCTCGCCTCCGAGTCGGTGCTCTTGCTCGGAGGCGGGAGGGCGCTGCTGCTCGAGGTCGCTCACCCACTCGTCGCGGCCGGCGTCGCCGAGCACTCGCAGTTTCGCGAGGACCCGCTCGGTCGCCTCCAGCGCACGCTAGACGCGATGTCGACGATCGCCTTTCGCCATCGAGCCGCGGCGCTCGAGGCCGCGCGCCGTGTCGAGCGCGCACACGCCCGCGTCCGCGGTCGCCTGGCCGACGGCGCGGGCCGCTTTCCGGCGGGCACCGCCTACTCCGGGCGGGATCCCGAGCTGATGCTCTGGGTATGGGCGACGCTCGTCGACACGGCACTCGTGGTGACGGATCGCTTCGTCGGACCGCTCGCTCCCGAGGCGCGCGAGTCCTACTACGCGGAACAGCGCGTCGTGGCACGCGTGCTCGGCATCCCGGCGGAACTGCTTCCCGCGGACTGCGCGGGCTTCGCCGCCTACTTCGAGGGCATGCTCGCGGGCGACGCGCTCGCGGTGACGCATACGGCGCGCGAGATCGCGTCCGCGGTGCTCGATCCGCCGCTGCGTCTCCCGGCCACCGGGGTCGCGCGCCTGGTCACCGCGGGGCTCTTGCCGGCTCGGCTGCGGGAGGCCTTCGGGCTCGCGTGGGATGCCGCGCGCGAGCGTCGGCTGGAGGAGTTGTGCGCGTCTGCCCGGGCCCTGCGCGCGGCGGCTGCGGGATCGGTCGACGCGCCGTCCAAAGCCCGCTAAGGTGCGGCCCGCGCAGCGCAGGCAAGGAGAGGGTCCGCAGCATGGAAGAGCAGCCCCGCGGCAAGGTCGACCTCGTGTCCGTGTTGTACGTCATCGGGGGAATCCCGGCGCTGGTCGCATTCCTGGTGGTGATCTTCGCTCTGGCCCGCTCCTGCAATCTGCCGGCGTAGGTCTTTGGGGCTTCGCTCGCCTGCGGCTCGCTGCGCGCGCCCTTCGGGCGCTTGCCCGAGAGGGGCCGCTGAGCTTCGGCGCGCTGCGCATGCCTCGCTGGTTGGCTGCCGAGTCGTGGAGTAGCAAGCGCGCGCGCAACTCCGAAGCGCACCACGCCTATCCCGACCCTGGCTGGATTCCTTCGTAAAATCGGTAGCTTGTACCCAAGCCGCGGCGTCGATCCGCCGATGTCCCTCCCGGTATGGCGAAAACAACGCGGGGGCGATCGGGGGCCGGCCGACTCGGTGCCCTGGTGTGCGCGCTGGCCCTCGGCCAGGGCTGCGCGAGCGGGCTCCCGGCGCAGATGGCCTGGGACTACTTCGCGCTGCCTCGCAGCGACGACCCCTGGATGCGCAAGATCGGCCAGTGGCAGGAGCGCGAGGGCTGGGAGCGCGGCGACACTGCGGCGCAGGCCCCCGCGGCGGTGGCGGGCGCGAGCGACGCATCGGCGGAACCCGCTCGGCCGGTCGGCGACCTGCGCGGCGAGTTCGACGCGTTTCGCGCGGCTCAGCGGCGCACCTTCGCGCGGGACCTCGCGAACTGGATCCAGTGGAAGGCGCAGGACCACTACGTTCCCGATGGTCCGATCGACCGCTGGGCCACCCTCGCCGAGACCCTCGAGGGCAACGGAGACGACTGCGACGGTCTGGAACTTCTCGTCTACAGCCTGCTGCGCGAATTCGGCTTCGCGCAGGACGAGGTCTACCGTGCGATCGTCGTGCGTCCCTCCGACGGACAGCACCACATGGTCACCCTCTGGTTCGAGGACCGCTCCGATCCGTGGGTGATCGATCCGACCGGCGCGATGACGACCGGGATGCCGCACATGTCCGAGGTGCCGGGCTGGCAACCGCTCAAGGTCTTCGGCGCCAACGAGCGTTTCACCGTCGAGCGCCTGCCCGTGGCACAGGCCCTCAGG
Source organism: uncultured Spirochaetales bacterium (assembly GCA_964413375.1). Lineage (GTDB taxonomy): Bacteria > Myxococcota_A > UBA9160 > UBA9160 > SMWR01 > CAZUYC01. Next base: position 22,912 of record CAYPSI010000127.1, read on the forward strand.
TAGACGATACTCGGGCGTCGATGCGCCCGTGGCTCGTGCCGCTCCTTTCCGCCCTGCTCGCGCTGCCGCTCGCGTGCGGAGGGGACGTCGACCCGGAGCCGGCCTTCAGGGTCGCCTTGCTGACGCCCGGGTCGATCGCCGACGGCGGCTGGAACGCCGGGGCCTACGCGGGCCTCGAGGCGATCCGCGATCGGCTCGGCGCCGAGATCCGGCACGTCGAGACGCGCACCCCCGCCGAGTTCGAGGAGGGCTTTCGCGACTTCGCGAGCCGGGGTTTCGAGCTCGTCTTCGGCCACGGCTTCGAGTACCAGGAGGCGGCCGCGAAGGTCGCAGGCGAGTTCCCCAAGAGCGTCTTCGTGACCACCTCGGGCAACACGCTGCGAGCGAACGTCGCGCCGATGGTCTTCGAGCTCGAACAGGCGACCTACCTGCAGGGCGTACTGGCCGCGCGGATGAGCCGGACGGGGATCCTCGGCCTCGTCGGTGGGCGCGATCTCCCGTCGATCCGCAGCACCTTCACTGCCTTCCGGGCGGGCGCCGAAGCGGTTCGTCCCGATGTGCGCGTGCGAGAGGTCTTCATCGGGAACTTCGACGACAGCGCCGCGGCTCGGGAGGCCGCAGTGGCGTTGCTCGAAGAGGGCGCTGATTTCGTGATGCACCAGGCGAACGACGCCGGACGCGGCGTCTTCCTCGCCGTCTCCGAGCGCGCGGCCCGAGGCGAGCGGGTGTACGCCTTCGGGACGAACCGAAATCAGAACGACATGGCCCCCGACGTCGTGCTGGCATCCGCCACTCTCGACATCCCGGCGGCGTTCGTCGAGGTGGCGCGGCGGGTGCGCGACGGGAGCTTCCGTGCGGCGCCGCTACGGCTCGGCCTCGCCGACGGCATCGTGGCGCTCGAGTTGAATCCGAAGCTCGCAGAGGCGATTCCCGCCGAGCTTCGCTCCGAGCTCGACTCCCTCGCGGCAAGCATCCGCGAGGGCCGGCTCGTCGTTCCCCGGGGCGCGTTCTGAGTGCTGCTGCTCCCGCGGCGGCTGCGGCCGTCCGGCTGCGGGGCATCTCCAAGTCCTTCGTCGTCGGTCAGCGCGTTCTCGACGCGGTCGACTTCGATGTCGCACCCGGAGAAGTCCACGCGCTCCTCGGCGAGAACGGGGCGGGCAAGACCACGCTGATGAACGTGCTCGTGGGTCTCGTGCGTCCGGACGCCGGGAGCCTCGAGCTCATCGGCCATGGCTTCGATCTCTCCGCGTGGAGCCCGTCGTCGGCGCTGCGCGCCGGTGTGCGCATGGTGCACCAGCGCTCGGCCCTCGTTCCGGCGATGACGGTTCCGGAGAATCTGGCTTTCGGTGATCCCCGCGCGCGAGTCTTCTTCCGACCGCGCCGCGCCCGCGATGCTGCCGACGCGCTCGCCCGTCGCTTCGATCTCGAAGTCCCGCTCGACCGTCCGGTGGCGGAGCTCTCGCCCGGTCAACGCCAGCGCGCCGAGATCCTGCGCGCTCTCGATCGTGGGGCCAGCGTGCTGATCCTCGACGAGCCGACCGCCGTGCTGACGCCTGGGGAGGCCGAGAGCCTCTTTGCCTCGCTGCGCCGCCTGCGCGACGCCGGGCGCGCGGTGATCTTCATCTCGCACAAGCTCGCCGAAGTGGAGGCGATCGCCGATCGGGTGAGCGTGCTGCGCCGGGGGCGCCTCGTGGCCTCGCTTGCTTCGGGCCACGTGAGCGCTTCCGAGCTCGGCCGCTGGATGCTCGGCGACGAGCTGGCCCCGATCGAGCGGCGCGCGAGCGCGGAGCGCGGCCGCGAGCGCGGCCCGGCTCTGGAGATCCGCGGCCTTTCGGTGCCGGGCCGGGACGAAGCGAGCCGGCTGCGCGAGATCGATCTCGCGATCTCGGCCGGCGAGATCCTCGGCGTGGTCGGGATCGACGGCAACGGCCAGCGCGAGCTCGAGGAGGTCCTCGCCGGCGTCAAGCGACCGAGCGGGGGTGAGCTCCGGGTGCGGGGCGAGCGCGTCGACCCACAGCCGCGGCGCCTGCGCGCGGCGGGGGTCGCCCATCTCTCGGGCGACCCGGAGGCGGCCGGACTCGTCCCCGGCATGAGCCTCGCCGAGAACTTTGCGCTCAAGGGGAGCTACGACGACCGCCGCTTCTTCCGCCATGGGCGCTTCGACCGGGCCGCGGCACGCACTGCGCTGGCGGAGGCGGCGAGGCGCTTCTCGATCACGCCGGCGGACCCCGACTTCGACTGCGCGGTCCTGTCGGGGGGCAACGCGCAGAAGCTCGCTGTCGCTCGCGAGCTCGACGGCTCGCCTGTGGTGCTGGTCGCGGCGAATCCGACCCGCGGACTCGACGTCGGCTCGGCGCGCTTCGTCCACCAGCAGCTGCTCGAGCGCGCCGCGGCCGGCGTCGCGGTGCTGCTCCTCTCGAGCGATCTGGACGAAGCGCTCGCGATTTCGGACCGACTCGTCGCGATCGTGCGCGGAAGCCTGGTCGAGGTGCCGCCGGGAGCCGACCGCAGCGCGATCGGGGCGATTCTGTTGGGGCAAGTGCAGGCGTGACAGGCGGGAATCCTCGCAATCGGCTCGGGCCGGGGCAGGGGCAGGCGTGAAGCGGGCCCTGCTGACCGCGCTTCTCGGACTGGCGAGCGTCGGCCTGCTCGTCGCGATGCTCGGCTACGCACCCGGGCCCGCGCTTCGCGCGCTCGTCGCGGGGTCGCTGATCGGTCCGTCGGCGTGGACGGCGACGTTGCTGAAGACGGGGCCGCTGCTCGTGACGGGTCTCGCCGTGGCGCTCTGCTTTCGCTGCGGCGTGTGGAACATCGGGGCCGAAGGGCAGCTGCTAGTCGGAGCGCTCGCCGCGACTGCTCTCGCGACACGAGGCCCCGCCGACGCGCCGGCGCTGCTGCTCGTTCCGGCCGTCGCGATCGCAGGCGCCGCCGGCGGGGCGCTCTTCGGGGCGATCGCAGGCTGGCTGCGCGCGATGCGGGGCGTGAGCGAGGTGATCTCGACCCTCCTGCTCAACTTCGTCGCGATCCAGTGCGTGGCGCTCGCGGTGCAGGGTCCGCTGCAGGAGTCCGCCCGGGCGTATCCGCAGAGCGACGCGTTCTCCACGGCTGCTTTGCTCCCGAGCGTGGGCCGGGTGCATGTGGGCGTTGCGGTCGCAGTGCTGCTCGCGCTGGCCGGACATTGGCTGGTGTTCCACAGCAGCGCGGGCTTCCGGATGCGCGCGGTCGGACTCTCGCCGCAGGCGGCCCGCTTCGCCGGGATCCCTCCGGAGCGGACCGCGGTCGGCATTCTCGTGCTCGGTGGCGCGTTGGCCGGGCTCGCGGGCGCCTTCGAGGTCAGCGGGGTCACCGGACGCCTCTACGAGGGTCTCTCGCCCGGCTACGGCTATACGGCGATCGCCGTGGCGTTGCTGGCGAGGCTCGAGCCGCTGGGCGTGATCCCGGCGGCGCTCTTCTTCGGGGCCCTCGAGGCCGGCGCGGGCGCGATGCAGCGCGAGGCGGGCGTCCCGGCCGAGGCCACGAAGCTGGTGCAGGGCGTCGTCGTGCTGCTGTCGATCACGCTGTCCGCCGCAGCGATCTTCCGGCGCGCGCCCGTCGCGTCGAGCGAGTCCTGATGGAGGCGCTGCTCGAGGCCACGCTGAGGCTCGCCGCGCCGCTGCTGCTCGCCGCTCTCGGCGAGCTCGTGGTGGAGCGCGCGGGCTTGATCAACATCGGCATCGAGGGCGCGATGCTCGTCGGGGCCTTCGCGGGCTTCGCCGCGGCGAGTGCGACCGGAAACGCTCCGGTGGGCGTCGTGGTCGCGATCCTCTCCGGCGCCGGCACCGGGGCCCTCTTTGCTGCCTTCGCGGTCTGGCGCGGCGCCGATCAGATCGTGGTCGGCACCGCGGTGAACCTGCTCGCGCTCGGCGCCACCGCACTCGCGGCGCGCGCGCTGTGGGCCGGCGCGGCGCCGCCGGCCCCAGCGGTCGAGCCGCTCTTCTCCGCTGCAGCGGTCGAGCTCCCGTGGATCGGGGCCGCGTTGTTGCGCCAGACCTTCTTCGTGTGGGCAGGGATCGCGCTCACCGCGGCAATCGCTTTCGCGCTCTCGCGTACTCGCGTCGGACTGCGGCTACGGGCGGTCGGCGAGTCGGCGCGGGCGGCCGATGCCGAAGGCGTCTCCGTCGCGCGCACCCGCTTCGCGGCGGTCGTCTTCGGCTCGGCGCTCGCAGGCCTCGCCGGCGCTGCGCTCTCGCTCGCGCAGTCGGACACCTTCACCGAGGGGATGACGGCCGGCAGGGGCTTCATCGCGCTCGCGATCGTGATCTTCGGGCGCTGGACAGCCTCGGGGGTGCTCTTCGCGTCGCTCTTCTTCGGGCTCGCGACGGCGCTCCAGTTCCGACTGCAGGCCAGGGGCGCGGCGCTTCCCTATCCCCTCTTGCTGATGCTGCCCTATCTCGTGACGCTTGGCGTGCTCGCGCTCGCCGCGGGCCGCGCCCGCGCTCCGGGCGATCTCGGCCGCGCCTACCGGCGCGAATAGGTCTGGGAGAGCCGCTAGGGCTCGTCCTCGACTCCGAGCTCGAGGCGTTTGCGCTGGTCGTCGGCCCGCTGGCGGGCCTTCGCGCGCTCCCGCTCGATCTCGACGAGCAGGTCCTTGCGCACCTGCTCGGCGCGCTCCTGTTCCGCACTGAGTCGCACGCGCTTGACCTCGGCCAGGCACTCCTCGAGGAGCCAGTTGCGCTGGGCCGCGAGCTCCTCGGGAATGACGGGCGTCGGCGCCCCCGGCTCCATCAGCACCTCGAGAGTCCGCGTCATCTGCGTGCCGTCGTTCGCCTTGGCGAAGACCTCGATCAGGTTCTTGCCGGGATCGAGCTTGAGCAGACCCGCCCACGAGCCGTCGGCCGTGGAACGGAAGAAGGCGGCATCCTCCTTCTTCGTGAGGCTGCGCAGCGTGACGGTCTCGAGATTCGCGAAGCTCACCTCCTCGACGACCTCGACGAGGTCTCCGGGGTGGCGCACGGGCGTGAAGTAGCCGTCCGTGCGGCTCGCCATCTCGACCGTGGCGATCGGACCGTCGAGCGCCTCGGGTCCGATCGCGAAGGAGTGGATGCGGATGCCCGCCCGCGCGGCGCGGCTCGCGGCGCGCAGCACCGCGCGCACGTTGTCGGCCTCGAAGCCGTTGCCGTAGGGCAGGGTGGGCGTGCCGTCCGTGAAGAAGAGCACGAGCTTCTCGCTGTCCGCATTCGCGCGCGACTGTCCGCCGCGCAGGCCGATCAACTCGATCGTGGCCTGATCGACCCCGGCGGCCATGTGGGTTGCGCCCTCCGGCTCCCGGGCGACGACGTAATCGAGCGCGCGCTCGATGCGCGCGTATTCGTTCGTGAGCGGCTCGAGCGTGACGGCCGGCATCGGCTGGCGGCCGCCGAGGATGCCGCCGCCCTGGCCGGGAAGCTCGCCGGCGAAGGTGACGAGGCCGAGGCGCGTCGTCCGGGGATCGAGACCGCGTACCACCTGGCGCGCCGCGGCCACTTCGGCCGCGAGGATCGAGTCGCCCGCGTCGGTGCTGCCGAGGCTGAACATCGACCCCACGCTTCCGAGGTGGGGCGTGCCGATGATGCCGTTGCCGTTGATGTCTGCTCCGGTTGGATCGATGGTCGAATGGGAGGTGTCGATCACGATCATCACGTCGAACTGGCGCAGCTCTCCCTGGAGGGCCAGCGCACGGCCCGCCACATAGAGGCCACAGGGCGCCTCGCCGACCACCGAGCCGTTGGACGGCACGTCGATCTCGACGTGAACGCGGGTGCTGCCGTCTGCGGTGCCGGGGATCAGCGGTCCATGCTCGACCGGGGCGCGACCGCCCGAGCGCGGCGCCGTCGCCTCGGAAGCCGTGCCGGAGCTCTTTCCGGCCTTCTCCACCGGGGCCGCTGCAACGAGCTTCTCGAAGGCGCTGAAAGGGCGACCGACTCCGTTCTCGAGCGGTGAGAGGAGCGCGGCACGGACCGCGGCGATCGGCGCGACGCCGACGCGCGCGGTGGTGCCGCGCGGCCAGTAGGCCTGGAGGATCCCGATCACGCGGCCCGTGTCCTGCGAGAGGACCGGAGCGCCGCCCCAGCCGCGCAGGTCGTCGCCCACTTCGAGATCGACCTCGATGCGCGACGGCGAGACCTCGGCCACGCGCCCGAAGAGCTCGGTCTGATCGCGATCGGCGCCGGTCGGGACGCCGAGAATCCGCACGCGCATCTCGGGTGTCACCGGCTCGGAATCGAGCTCGAGCAGCCGCACGCCCTTGGGCGCGGCGTCGAGCGCATAAACGACGTAGTCGTCGAAGAGGGTCGCACCCGGCGCATTGAAGGGGCGACCCGGAGGCGCCAGGAAGCCGCGGCTCGTAGCGACGATGGTCTTCGTCGTGCCGAGGATGAACTGCCCACCGCCCGCTTTCACGAGCTTCGCGAGGTCGAAGGTGTGGGCCGTTCCGACAGCCGCAGCGCCCGCTCGGGTGTTGGCCGGAACGAAGAAGATCAGGCCCTCGGTGCGCACGTTCCCGTCGATGGGGAAGCTGGGCCGCGCGACGGACGGGCCGTCGGCGGCGAGTGCCGAGCTGCTCCCGCAGAGCGCGAGAACGCCCAGCAGGCCGAGAATCTTCCATCGAAACAAGGAGTTTCCTCTTCGGGGCGGCCGCATCCTACGGAAGCCCCCCGGCGCTGTCACGTCTCTGGAAGAGCGATTCGGACTTCCGCGGCCAATCCCTTAGAGGCCTTGGAGGCCGGTCGCCGGAGCTGTCCTCCCCCCGGGGCCCGCCGGTGCACCCCTGCCGAGCGGACGTTTCGCACCGCGTACGGTAGCGAGCAGATAGGGTCCCTGGGGCAGCACGGCCACCCGGGGCCGGGCGGGTGCACCCGCGAGCGCCCCTTCGATGCCCTCGGCGGGCGAGCCGACCGCCTCGACCAGTAGCCCCGATCTGGAGGCGAGCGGCAGCCCGTCGGTGTAGAGCAGCACCCGCGCGCGTCGGCGCGCCTGGCAGAGGTGCTGGACCATCCACTGGTCGACTGCGAAGCGGCCCTCGTCCGCGAGGCGGCGCTCGAAGTCCTCCACGCTCGCAGTCTCGCGCAGCAGCGCTTCGAAGGAGGGGCTGCCCAGGCCCTCCCCGAGCGCCGCGCAGAGCAGGATCGCGCCGCCGGGCTTCACGATGCCGGAGGCGGTCGAGACGCCCTTGATCGACTGGTAGAAGGTGGCGTCGAGGGGATCGCCGCCCCCCGAGGTGACGACGAGATCGGCCGGCTCGTCGAGCGAGACGAGAGACTCGGCCTCGACGAAGTCCATCGCGGCCTCGTGGCTGCGCTCGATGTCGCCGCAGTGGATCGCTGCGATCCGGCGCTCGCGATCGAGCGCCACGTTCACGCAGAAATGCACCCCCACCCGGCGAGCGACCTCGAGCAGCTGCGCGTGCAGCGGGTTCCCAGCCACGAGCCCCGGACCGATACAGCCCTCGAGCATCGTCGCGCCATGCGCGACGCGGATCGTCTCGACCGCCGCGAGGCCCGGGCAGACGGCCTTGCGCCCTCCGGAGTAGCCGGCCATCAGATGCGGTTCGACCAGGCCGGTGACGATGCGCAGGTCGGCCAGCGCGAAGCGACGATCGATTCGTAGCGGGAGGCCGCCGGAGCTGTGGCCGAGGTCCACGTGGCTCGCCGCGTCGCGCGCGTCGTGCTGCAGGATGCGCAGCGAGCGTGCGAGCTGCGGACCGAGCATCTCGTCGAGCTCGGCTGGAGTGCAGGGCCGGTGCAGGCCGGTGGCGACGAGCAGCGTCACCGCCTCGGGCGGCAGCCCTCCCTCCCGCAGCGCGTCGAGGAGCGGCGGCAGCAGGCATGCGTTTGGCACCGGGCGAGTGCGATCCGAGACGACGATCACCGCATTGCGGCGCCCGCGCGCGAGCTCCCGAAGCGGCGGCGCCGCGATCGGCGCGGCGAGCGCCTCGCGCAGCGCGGAATCCGGGTCTGCCAGCGGTGCCACGGGTCGCTTCTCGAGCACGTCGACCCGGGCGGAGTCCGGAAGCTCCACGGCGAGATCACCGCGTCCGTAGGCCAGGTGTACCCGCACGTCTCGACGGTATCGCCGGCGCAGCCGCTCGCCAGGCGTCGTGGTACGTTGGGTCGCGGGGGGACGGAGGGATGCGCAGGGGCCAGAGCAGCGCCGCGACGATCCTCGCGGCGCTCGCGATCGGCTGGCCGGCGGCCGCCGACGCGCCGCCCGAGGTCGACCGCTTCGACACCGTCGTGATCGATGCCGGGCACGGCGGTGAGGACGAGGGGGCCAGGGGCCCCCGCGGAGCGCTCGAGAAGGACGTCGTGCTCGACGTCGCGAGCCGGCTCGCGACCCGGCTGCGCAGCCGCGGCCTGCGCGTCGTGCTGACCCGCGACTCCGACCACTTCATCCCGCTCGAGCGGCGCACGGCGATTGCCAACGACGCTCGGGGAGACCTCTTCGTCTCGATCCACGCCAACGCGGCGCGCGACCGCGAAGCGCATGGTGTCGAGACCTACTTTTTGTCGATCGACGCGACCGACGATGCCGCCGCGCGCGTCGCCGAGCGCGAGAACGGTGCCTTCCAGCGGCCCGGTTCGGCAACGGCCCCGATCGACGATCCCGTCGTCGCGATTCTCGGGAACCTGATGGCCAACGAGCACCTGAGCGAATCGAGCACCTTCGCGCGCATGGCCCACGCCTCGCTCAAGAGCGGCGCCTCGCGTAGCGCCCGCGGTGTGAAGCAGGCTCCCTTCGTCGTACTGGTCGGCCTCCAGATGCCGGCGTCGCTCGTCGAGGTCGGCTTCATCACGAACGCGCAGGACGCAGCGCGCCTGCACTCGGGCGAGGGACGGAGCGAGATCGCGAGGGAGCTGGCGAGCGCGATCCTCGAGTACGGTCGGCGCTATGACGCGCTGCGCGGGGTCGAGAGCGCCGGCGGGGGAGACGGCACGTGAGCGGAGCGCGGAGTGACGGCAGAGGAGCGGGCGAGCTGCGGCCGGCCCGCCTGGTAGCGAACTTTACCGAGGTCCCCCTTGCCTCGGTGCTTTGCGAGATGGGGCGAACGCGGGTGCTGTGCACGGTGAGCGAGGAGGCGGGCGTGCCGCGCTGGCTCGAGGGTGCTGGGCGCGGATGGATCAGCGCGGAGTACTCGATGCTGCCCGGGGCGACGCATCCCCGCGCCGAGCGCGAGGCGTCGCGCGGGCGCGTCTCGGGGCGAACCCAGGAGATTCAGCGGCTGATCGGGCGCAGCCTGCGCGCGGTGGTCGACCTCTCGGCGCTCGGCCCCCGAACGCTGTGGATCGACTGCGACGTGCTCCAGGCCGACGGCGGCACGCGCTGCGCGTCCGTCACCGGTGCGTGGACGGCGCTGGCACTCGCGTTGCGGCGCCTGCGCGGGAGCGGCGCCGTGGAGCGGGATCCGCTGCTCGACGCCGTGGCTGCCGTATCGGCGGGGGTCGTCGACGGTCGACCCGTCGTCGATCTGGCCTACACGGAGGATTCGCGCGCGCAGGTCGACATGAACCTCGTCGCGACCCGCTCGGGTCGCCTCGTCGAGGTGCAGGCGACGGGAGAGCAGGCGACCTTCACCACGCAAGAGCTCGAGCTGATGAAGCAGCTCGCGCTGCGCGGCATCGAGGAGCTCTGTGAGCTCCAGCGCGAGACCATTGCCGCCGGCGAGCCGGAATGATCCGACGCGGCGCGGCTCCCGCGCGCGTGATCGTGGCGACTTCGAACCCCGGCAAGCTGCGCGAGATCCGCGCTCTGCTCGGGCCGCTTCCGGTCCCGCTGCTGGGGCTCGACGCGCTTCCGGGTCTCGAGCTGCCCCCGGAAGGGGACGACTACACCGCGAATGCGGTCGAGAAGGCCCGCGCGGCCGCCGCCTACGGCCGCTCCCCGGCGCTGGGAGACGACTCGGGGCTCGAGGTGGAGGGCCTCGGAGGTGCGCCGGGTCCGCACTCGGCGCGCTACGGAGGGCCTGGACTCGACGATCCGGGGCGGGTGGCGCGTCTGCTCGGCGCGCTCGCCGGGCGCGAGAATGGGGCGCGGCGCGCTCGCTTCGTGTGCGCGGCGGCGCTCGTGACTGCGGACGGCGAGGTCCTGACCGCGTTCGGGGAGTGCGCCGGGCGCATCGCCCTCGCGCCGCGAGGCGAGAGCGGCTTCGGCTACGACCCGGTCTTCGAGCTCGACGCCGACGGTCGCACGCTGGCCGAGATCCCGGCGGTCGAGAAGAACCGGATCTCCCACCGCGCGCGAGCCTTTCACGAGCTCCGCCGGGTGCTGCTGGCACGCCTGGCGCAGGCCTGAGGGGATCGGCTCGCCTTCGGCTGGATGCTCGCGGCTGACGGCGGCGCCGCCGCCAGCCGCTTGCTAGCCCGTCCGCTCGAGTCCCTCGATGCGGTCGTAGGGGTCTGTCCGATACGGGTTGATCCGCCGCAGCTGGAACTCGAGCCGGTACAGCTCCGCAGGCTCGAGCCGGATCCCCTGCGCGATCAGGAAACGTCGCAGAGGCAGGCCGCAGAACTCGGCTGCGTCCTGGGCGTTCATCTGCTCGGGATCGATGTCGATCTCGTGCATGTACGTCCAGAGCGCGCGTCGCGAGATGCAATGTCTCACGACCAGCGAGATCTCGACTAGCAGGCGGTTGAAGACCCGACGACCCATCACGACCTCCCACCCTGAACCGACGCTCTCGGAGCGTCTCCGATCTGTGGGAGCTGGAGCGTGCCTGTGTCAGGAGCTGCGCATCTGGATCCATTCGGCGTGCCCCAGGTCGTGGCCGACGAGTGCGCGAATCACGCCGAGGTGGGTGACCACGGCGATCGGGCCTCCGATGCTGTGCCTTGCCAGGTCCGCGAGCGTCTCGCGTACCCGGCGCGCGAGTTCGCCGCGCGTCTCGCCGCCTCCTGCGGGTGCATCCTGCGCGCCGGATTCGAAGCGCGCCAGCGCGTCGGCGTCGCGCGCAGCGATCTGTGCGCGCGTGAGCCCCGTCCAGCTGCCGACATCGAGCTCCCGGAGCCCCGGGGAGCACGGCGCCTCGACCGCGAGCGCTTGCGCGATCGGGGCGCCGGTCTCGATGGCGCGCGCCAGATCGCTCGTGACCACGAACGCGACCGGCAGCCCGGCGAGATCGCGGGCGAGTGTCGCCGCCTGCTCGCGTCCGAGCGCGGAGAGCGGCGGGTCGCCGTGGCCCTGCCAACGCCCATCGGCGTTCCAGGTCGACTCGGCGTGGCGGATCAGCACGAAATCGGCCTTCACGGGCGGCTGCGTGCGGTGAAGGCCCGGCTGAGGCGACGCAGCAGGCCCGGCACGAGGCGCTTCGCCCAGTAGAGCGCCCAGGCCTCGGGGGAGATCGGCGCCACGACGCGACCGCGTTCGACCGCGCGGAGCAGGTTGCGAGCCACGCGCTCGGGTCCGTAGCCACGCCGCCGGTAACCCTCGACCATGCGATCGCGGACCTCGGGGTTGTCGTAGGGCCCGCGCAGGCGCGCGGCGCGTGTGATCGGCGTGTCGATCAGGCCCGGGCAGAGGGCCGTCACACCGATGCCGTGCCGGCCCAGCTCCTCGGCCAGCGCCTCCGCGAGGCCCAGCACCGCGAACTTCGTAGTGCAGTAGGCGACGAGCGCCTCGTTCGCCGCGAAGCCGGCGGCAGAGGAGACGATCACCACGTGGCCTCCGCGGGCGCGGCGGACCATCGGCGGGACGAAATGGTGGCAGCCGAGGACGACGCCCCGCAGGTTCACGCCGATGATCCAATCCCAGTCCGCGAGGGTCGTGTCGAGGCAGCCCCCGGCGATCGCCACGCCGGCATTGTTCACCAGCAGATCCACCGCTTCGACCCCTTGGTGCACCTCCCGCGCGAAGTCCGCCATCGCCTCGGGCTGCGCCACGTCGACCCGCCGGGCCAGCACCTCGCGACCGAGCGCGCGGGCCTCGGAGGCCGTCTGCTCGAGCCGCTCCGCGTCGAGATCGCAGAGCGCGAGGTCGGCTCCGCGCCGCGCGAGCTCGAGTGCGGTGGCGCGACCGATCCCGCTCGCGGCGCCGGTCACGAGGGCCGTCCGACCCCTGAGATCGCGCACGTCGAAGGCCACGCGCGCGCTGCTCGGCGACATGGAGGCACACCCTACCAGAAACAGGCCGCCGACGGCGCTCGCCTCGAGCTCAGGGCGTCTCGGAGCTCGGGGCCCCGATACCCGCTGCGCGGTGGAGCGCGATGATCAGGCAGACGCCGATCGCGCCGCCGGCGAAATCAATGCCCACGTCGAGGAGCGAGCCCGTGCGGCTCGCGAGGAAGGACTGACGCAGCTCGTCGGTGGCGGCCACCGCGAGCACCACGACCAGTCCGAGCAGGGCCGTGCGCGGCAGCGAGACCGCGATCGAGAGGCGTAGCGCGCGGAAGGCGAGGAGCCCGAGCAGGGCGTACTCGCTGAGGTGGGCCAGCTTGCGCACCCAGAGATGCAGAGCGAGGAAGGTCGCGGCGCCGATCTCGGGGAAGAGCCAGCGCAGCAGCGGTCCGAAGAAGCGGGAGGTCGAGCCGGCCGAGAACTCGTCGCCCGAGAAGAGCAGGATCAGGCCGATGCACGCGGCCACGGCGAGCCACGCGCGACGCTCCCTTGCCGAGGGGTCTCGCGATGAGGCCGTCACCGGGCAGCCGCCCCTTGTCGCGCCATGCCTCTCCTCTCGCCCCCCGCAACCCCCGCCGCTGACTCGCTCTCGTCGCGTGCCTCGGCACAGCGATGCGCTTGCGACGCGTCGGCCTCGCAGCGTTGCCAGATCCGCTCGAGCGCCGCTCGCGGGAAGGGAGCCGCGTGGTGGTAGTGGCGAGCGTAGAGATCGGCATGCCGTCGCGCCGTCTCGACCGGAATCGGGTCCACCCCGGCCTGGACCTCGAAGAGCGCCGCGAAGGGTTCGAGCAGGTCGAGCGGTGTGAGCCGCGACAGGATCGGATTCCGCTGGATCCAGAGCAGGATCTGGTCGCGGGCCTCGGAGCTCGGCACGTCGCGGATCCATTCGGCCAGCAGTGCCACGCACTGGCTCGGGCGGTGCTTGCAGGTCTCGCGCACGAGCTGCTCGCGCTCCGGTTCGGCGAGGCGACCCCCCTGGCGTGCGGCCAGGCGGCGGGCGAGGGAGCTGCGCCGGCCCAGCGCGGCCGCCTCGAGACCGGCGGTCGAGGGGAGCGGGCCCTCGGCGCCGGCGAAGAAGGCCCGGCCGGCCAAGGCCGCGAGGCGCGGGTGCAGCAAGGTGTGGATCTCGGCATCGACGCGCGCCGCGTGGAGCACGTCCATCGGGATCAGCTCGTGCGCGACGAAGGCCGGAAGGCCCTGCACACCGCAGCGGGCGAGGCCTGCCTCGATGTCGGGCTGCCGGATACGCCGCGCGATGCGCCCGAGGTCGAGCGCGGGCGTCGGATCCGGCATGCCGACGAGCAGCAGGTCGAGCCCGAGCTTGTACCACACGGCCGTGTGCTCGAAGACCGCGTCGTAGCTGCGCAGGATCGTCGCGATGCTCGCGGCGTCGGACTCGTAGGTGTGGAACCACTGCGCGTGCACCCCGCCGGGCGCGAGGCGTGCACGCGCCGCCTCGAGGAACTCACGGCTGTAGAGCATCTCGACCCCCGCGACCCACGGGTTGCTGGGCTCGCTCACGATCAGGTCGAAGTGGCCCGAGGCGCGCTGGAGGCTCCGGTAGGCGTCGCCCCGGACGATTCGCAGCTTCGGATTGCGCGAGGCAGCGAGGTTCGCGAAGTCGAAGAGCGGTGCTGCCCGCGCGATCGCGGGTGAGATCTCCGCGACCCTCACCTCGCGGACCTCGTCGAGCGCCGCGAGCTCGCCCGCGGTGACTCCCGTCGCGTAGCCGACCACGAAGGCCCGCTCGACCCGCTCCGCGAGCACCGCGGGAATCAGCGCGGCGAGGCAGGTGGTCGTGCGGTCGGCCGGCACCGCACTGTCGGGCTTCCCGTTCGTCACCACCGCGAGGCTGTCGGGTCGGGGCGCGATCAGCGCGACGCTCGCGATCGGGTCGTCGTCGTAAAAGACGATCTCGCCGCGAGAGAAGCGCGTGAAGAATGCGGCGGGGCCTTCGCTGCTGAAGGGCAGCGGTTGCCGGTTTCGGAAGAGCCCGGACGAGAGCCGCTGCGGGTCCCAGCCCGGAAGCGCCGTGAGCGCCGTCAACGCGGCGATCCCGGCCGCGAGGGGGAGCTGTCGGCCCACGCGGCTCGCGGTGCCGAGGCGCGTGGCCAGTGCGGCCGCGAGCACGAGTGCTGCGAGCGCGATGCGGAACACGTGGTGCAGATCGAGCCAGAAGAGCAGCGCATAGCCGCCGAGCAGTGCACCGAGCAGCGATCCCGCGGTGTTCCACGCGTACAAGAGACCCGCGGCGTCACCGAGCTCACCCGCGCGGCGGCGCAGGTCGTGGAAGAGCAGCGGCAGGGTCGCGCCGGAGAGGGCGACGGGAAGCGCCAGGATCCCGAGCAGGCAGACGAAGGCGTTCACGTGGAATGGCACGAAGGCGGCGGGATCGTCGCGAAAGAGGATGCGCAGCCGGTGCGCCCAGTAGGGCGCCGCATCCATCCCGAGGTAGAGCAGGGCGAGCAGGCCCGCGAGCGCCCACAGGCTCGCGGGAAGCAGCAGAGCGGGCACGCGTGACAGGGCCGAGACGGCAAAGCTTCCAAGCGCGATGCAGAGCACGAAGACCGCCACCACGATCGAGAAGGTGAACTGCGAGGAGCCGAGCGTGAGGGCGCCGACGCGGATCAGCACCGCCTGCACGCTCATCATCGCGAAGCCGCACAGGAGTGCGATCGCGCACAGGACGCCGGCTTGTGGAGCCGTGCTGGCGGGCCCCGCCGAGGCTGCGCGCCGCGCGACGGCATTGCGAGGCTCGAGCGCCGCGTAGGCCGCCGCCGCGACGAGGTGG
>CAYPSI010000128.1:0-2976 GCA_964413375.1 uncultured Spirochaetales bacterium
CCAGGGGCTCTTCGTCCAGGAGCCAACGGCTTGCGAGTGGTGCGACTACACGGCGGTGTGTGGGCCTGTGCCCCTGCTCAAGGCCCGGCGCGTCCTGAAGCTCCACGACCCGCGCGTTCGACACGTGCTGCGCTTGCGCGACATCCCGTGAGCTTCGAGCCCGTCGACCACGCGGCCCGCGAGCGCGCGCGGCGCGAGCTTGGCACCAGTTTCGTGCTCGAAGCCGGCGCGGGCACGGGTAAGACGACGCTGCTCGTCGACCGCATCGAAGCGCTGATCCGCACCGGCGCCGCGAGCCTCGACCGGATTGCCGCCGTGACCTTCACGGAGAACGCCGCGACCACCATGAAGCTGCGGCTGCGCGAACGTCTCGAGACGCTGCGCGCCGACGAAGGCGTGCCGGGGCCTGAGCGCGAGCGCGCCGTCGCCGCGCTCGAGGTTCTCGAATGTGCGCCGATCTGCACGATCCACGCGCTGTGCGCTTCGATGCTCGAGGAGCGTCCTCTCGAATGCGGCGTCATTCCCGGCTTCCGGGTCGCCGACGAAGCGCTGGCGGACATGCTGTTCGCCGAGGCCTGGGACGAATGGCTCACGGAACGGCTGCTGGGCGGCGACGAGATCCTGGTGGAAGCGCTCGACGCGGGCATCCCTCTCGAAGGCGAGAGCCAGTGGGGCGAGCGCAGCTCATTGCGGGGCTTCGCGCGCCGTCTGATCGAGCAACGGGACCTCCGGCCACTCGTCGCCGAGACTCTCGCCGATCCAGCGCTCTGGCGCGAGGAGCTCCTGGCGCGGGCCAGTCGTGCCCGTGATCTCGCGGCCCAGGCCAAGGAAGGCGACACGCTCGCCGTCCGCCTCGACGCGCTCGCACAGTTCGCCGAAGCCTCCCGCTTCCTCGAAGGCAGAGCTCTCGCCCGGCACCTCGCGCGCCTCGAGCTGATCCCGAAGAACTTCGGCCACAAGCCGCGTTGGCCTTCGGGTGAGACGCTCGACGAGGCGCGTGAGATCGCTGCGTGGACCCAGACGGCGCGCGACGCCTGGGCCTCGGCCCGCGCGGAGCTGCTGCACGGCCGGCTGGTCCGCGCCTTGCTCGGCGTCACGGCCCTCTACCAGCGGAAGAAAGCCGAGCGTGGCGTGCTGGACTTTCTGGACTTGCTGCTGAAAGCCCGCGATGCCTTGCGCGATCGGGAGAGTGTGCGCCGCTATTTCCGCGAGCGCTTCCTGGTCCTCATCATCGACGAGTTCCAGGACACGGATCCACTGCAGGTCGAGATCGCGCAGACGCTCGCGGGCCACGCTCCCGGTGATCTCGTCGTGGTGGGCGACGCCAAGCAGTCGATCTACCGCTTTCGCCGCGCCGAGGTCTCGCTCTTCGAGGCGATCTCGGCTCGCGCGGCGCAGACGCCAGGGCAGGCCGTGCTTCATCTGACGCAGAACTTCCGGTCACGCCCCGCAATCCTGCGCTTCGTGAACCGGGCCTTCGCCGAGCTGATCCAGCCTTCAGCCGAGGCGGGTCAGACGCACTACGAGCCGATCGACTCGCCGCCCGGGTTGCCGGAAGAGCCGTCGGTCGTCGCACTGCGCTTCGAGGCCTCGCTCGCCGAGGGCGAGGACCTGCTGAAGGCCGAGGCGGCTGCGCTCGCGGCGCTACTGGCCGAGGCGGCGCGCGGGCGTTTCGAGATTCGGGACCCCGAGACGAAGGCGCTCCGCCCGAGCCGGGCGGGAGACGTGATGGTGCTCGCCCGGCGCCTCACACAGATACGCCACCTGGAGGAAGCCTTCGAAGCCGCCGGTCTCCGCTTCGCGGTCGAGGGCGGCAAGTCGTTCTTCGATCGCCAGGAGGTGCACGAGACCCTGAGCGTGCTGCGCGCGCTCGACGATCCCTCCGATCGCGTGTCGCTCCTGGGCGCCCTGCGGTCTTCCTTCTTCGGCGTCAGCGACCGCGACATCGTGAGCTACGCGCTCTCGGGCGGCAGCCTGTGGCTTGGCGCTGCGGATCTGCAGAAGCCCGGCGGCGAGGCCCTCGGCCCGGCGCTCGCCCTTCTCGACGAGCTGCATCGCGAGCGGACGCGGCTCTCGGTGAGCGCACTGCTCGAGCGTCTCTACGATGAGACGCGCATCCTGGCCGCGCTCACCGGCACGCGGCGCGGTGAGTCGCGGGTCAGCAACCTGGAGAAGGTGGTGACGCTGGCGCGGCAATCGATCGAGCTGGGCGTGCTCACGGCGCGGGGCTTTGCGCGGCTGCTCGAAGAGCGGATCGCGACGGCCCGCGAGGAGCCGGACCTGCCCGCGACACGCCCCGGCGATCCGGAGACGCTTCGGGTCCTCTCGATCCACAAGGCCAAGGGCCTCGAGGCGCCCATCGTGGCGCTTTACGATTCGGCCGACGACCTGCGGCCGAAGGCCGAGACGATCCCGCTGTGGAGCGAGGGGCAGATCGCGGTGGGCTTCCGCGCAGGCTGCCAGCCTCCGCGCTGGGAGGAATTGAAGATTCGCGAGGAGGCGCGTGCCTGGGCGGAGAGCCGGCGCCTGCTGTACGTGGCCTGCACGCGCGCCCGGGACCTGCTGATCGTGCCCGTACCTCCGGGCGACGCCCGTGCCGGCAATTTCTGGAAGGACCTGGTGGCGTTCCTGCCGAGCGCGAGCGACGCCGACGTCCGCGTTCTCGAGGCGGCGAGCCTGCCGCTGCCCGGCTCCGGCGAAGCCCGCTCGGACCTGCGCGCCCTGGCCTCGGCTGCAGGCGGAGACGCGGCCGCCGCGGGTTGGGAAACGCGGCGCCGGGAGACGATCGCGTCGGCGGCCGAGCGGGCTTTCCTCCCCATCTCCGCGACCCGGGCCGCGGCGCGCCGCGCACCCCCACCGGTCGTCACCACGACGGGGGCCGACGGCGGGCGGGATTTCGGCAACCTCGTGCATCGGCTCCTGGAGTGGATCCCGCTCGATGCGCCCGAGCGCGCGGGGCCGATGGCCCAAGCTCTG
>CAYPSI010000129.1:0-9026 GCA_964413375.1 uncultured Spirochaetales bacterium
CACGCCCCAACGCGTTAGCAGGCTCGGCCGGGGCGTGTAGGATTCCGGGCCATGGATGCTCGGCCGGTTCTCGTCGCGCTTGCACTCACAAGCGCACTCGCCATTGTGTGCGCTCGCGAGGAGCCTCCGCCCGCCGCGCCCACTGCTGCCGACGCCCAGGCGCCCGACGCGCAGGGGCATACGGCCCCGACCGCAGCCACCGCTGCGGCGAACGCGGCGGTCGCGAAGGCGCTCGCGCTCGACGATCCGCAGGACTTCGAGGACGCACGACGCGGACTCGTCGCGAGCGAGCCGCAGATCGTGATCGAGGCGGCCGATGGGCGGAAGCTCTGGGACACGCGCGATTACGCGTTCGTCGAGGGAGAGGCTCCGGCGAGCGTCAACCCGAGCTTGTGGCGGCAGGCGCGGCTCAACGGCATCCACGGGCTCTTCGAGGTGGTGCCCGGCGTCCACCAGCTGCGCGGCTACGACCTCGCGAACCTGACGCTGATCCAGGGGAAGACCGGATGGATCGTCGTCGACCCGCTCGGCTCGCGCGAGACGGCCGCGGCGGCGCTGGCCTTCGCGAAGCGTCAGCTCGGAGCGCAGCCGATCGTCGCGCTGATCTTCACGCACAGCCACATCGATCACTTCGGCGGCAGCGAGGCGGTGCTCGCGGACCCGGACCTGAGCCCCGAGCTTCGGATCGTCGCGCCCCTGGGCTTCATCGAGGCGGCGACGAGCGAGAACGTGCTCGCCGGGATCGCGATGGGTCGCCGCGCGGTCTTCATGTACGGGATGCCGCTCGCGCGGACTCCGCGCGGTCACGTCGACACGGGGCTCGGCAAGCAGCCCGCGCGCGGTAGCGTCTCCATCGCGCAGCCCACGCATCTCGTCGACCGCACGCCGCAGCCGATGGAGATCGACGGGGTGCGCTTCGTCTTCCAGTACACGCCCGAGTCGGAGGCCCCCGCGGAGCTCACCTTCTATCTGCCCGATGCGAAGGCCTTCTGCGGAGCCGAGATCGTGAGCCACAACATGCACAATCTCTACACGCTGCGCGGCGCCAAGGTTCGCGACGCGCTGCTGTGGAGCGGCTACATCGACGAGGCGATGCGTCTCTTCCCGGAGACCGAAGTGGTGTTCGCGAGCCACCACTGGCCCGTCTGGGGCCGGGATCGTGTCGCCCGCTACCTCGAGCAGCAGCGCGACACCTACCGCACCCTGCACGACCAGACACTGCACCTCGCGAACGCCGGTCTCACGCCGCAGGAGATCGCCGAAGAGCTCGAGATGCCGGACACGCTGAGCGCCGCGTTCGCGAGCCGAGGCTACTACGGGACGGTCCGCCACAACGCGAAAGGCGTCTATCAGAACTACTTCGGCTGGTACGACGGCAACCCGGCCCACCTCGACCCGCTGCCGCCGGTGCTGGCCGGGCGCCGCTACGTCGAGGCGATGGGCGGCGCGCAGCAGGTGCGGCGGAGCGCGCAGCAGGCCTTCGAGCGCGGCGAGTACCGCTGGGCGGCGATGCTGCTCGACCACCTGGTCTTCGCCGATCCCGACGACGCGGAGGCCCGGGAGCTCCTCGCGGCCACTTACGACCAGCTCGGCTACGTGGCCGAGTCCGGCCCGTGGCGCGACGCGTACCTGACGGGTGCCTTCGAGCTGCGCCACGGCGTGCAGCCCTCGCCGGTGACGCTGGCGGCAGCCGCGGGACTGCTGCGCCATCTGCCGCTCGAGGACTTCTTCGCGTCGCTCGCGGTGCGCATCGACGGGCGCGAGGCAGACGGACGAAGCACGCTGATCAACATGGTCTTCAGCGACCTCGGCGAGTCGTGGGTCCTGTCGCTCGAGAACGGGGTCCTTCACCACCATCGACGCGATCCCGATCCCGGCGCAGCTGTGACACTGCGCCTCACCCGCGAGCTGCTCGTGCGCCTCGTCACCGGAGAGGCGGGCTTGCGCGAGCTCGTATTCTCGGACGAGCTCTCCGTCGAAGGGAGCCGCCTCGAGCTGCTGGGCTTCCTCTCACTCCTCGAGCGCCCTGGAGCACCTTTCCCCATCGTGACACCCTGAGCCCGCGTGTCGGGCTCCCGACTGGCGCTCGCCGGCCCAGTCAGTAGGATCGCGGGATGTCGTCTTTCGGCGAATGGATCCGTCCCCGCTTCCTCGACCTCGCGATGCGCCAGCTCGACGAGCTGCGGGGGCCCACCGTCGGGCTCGCGCAGGGCGATGTGCTCGAGATCGGCTTCGGGACGGGCCTGAACCTCCGCCACTACGGGCCTGCGGTGAAGTCGCTCGTAGCCCTCGAGCCGAAGGTCGCCTCCGGGTACCCGCCGACGCAGGCCCGCATCGCCGCGGTAGCCTTCCCGGTGGAGCGCGCGCGGCTGCGCGCCGACTCGAGCCTGCCCTTCGCTTCCGGCCGCTTCGACTTCGTCGTCTGCACCTGGACGCTCTGCTCGATCCCGCAGCCCGAGATGGCGCTCGCGGAGTTGCGCCGCGTGCTGCGTCCTGGCGGCCGCTTTGTTTTTCTCGAGCATGGGCGCGCCGCCTCCGAGCGCACGGCACGTTGGCAGGACCGGCTGAATCCGCTGTGGGTGCGCATCGCGGACGGCTGCAACATGAACCGGCAAGTGGACCGCCTCGTCGAGGCGGGGGGCTTCCGGCTCGCGGAGCTCGATCGCTTCCGCCACAAGGGTCCGGGCGTCCTCGCCCAGATGTTCCGCGGCGTGGCCGAGCGAGCGGCATAGGACTGTCGGCGTCGGTCGACATCGCCCCGGCTCGCGTGGTGCGCGGCCTATCCCACGAGGAGGCCCGCCGACGCCTCGCGGAGTCCGGGCCGAATGCGCTGCCGCAGGCGCCGCCGCTTCCGCTGTGGCGCCGCGTCGCCCGCCAGCTCCGCAGCGCGCTGATCTACGTGCTGATCTTCGCGCTCGTGGTCGACCTCGGTCTCTGGATCCGCGCCGGCGCCGCCGGTCTCCCGATCGAGTCGATCGCGATCGCCGCGATCCTGATCCTGAACTCCGTCCTCGGCGTCTGGCAGGAGTACCGCGCCGAGGATGCGCTGGCAAAGCTGCGGGAGCTCGAGGCACCGCAGGTCCAGACGCTGCGGGACGGGCGGCTCACGCCGATCGCGAGCCACGAGCTCGTCGTCGGCGACGTGATGCGCATCGCGGCCGGCGGGCGCGTCCCCGCGGATGCCCGCGTGGACAGCGAGGGCGGTCTTCTCGTCGACGAATCGACCCTGACCGGCGAGTCCGTTCCGGTCGAGAAGGAGCAGAACGGGGAGCTCTTCGCGGGAACGCTCGTCGTGCGCGGCGCGGGCTACGCCGAGGTCACGCGCACCGGCGCGGCCAGCGCGATGGGCCGGATCGCGTCGATGCTGGGTCGGGTCCAGGCCGATCCGACCCCGCTCGAGCGTCGCCTCGAGATCTTCGGAAACCAGATCGCCGTGTGGGTCTCGGCGCTCGCCGTCTTCCTCGTGGCTGGCGGCGTGTGGGTCGAGGGCTGGGAAGGGCTCGAGCACGCCTTCATCTGGGCGGTGGCCCTCGCGGTGGCGGCGATTCCCGAGGGACTGCCTGCCGTGCTGACGCTCACGCTTGCGCTCGGCGTGGAGCGCATGTCGCGCCGCCAGGCGGTGGTGCGCAAGCTCTCCGCGGTCGAGGCGCTGGGCTCCGTGACGGTGATCGCCACCGACAAGACGGGGACCCTGACCGAGAACCGCATGCTCGTGCGCGAGGTCGTTTCGCCGGACCTGCCGCGCGCGCTCCGCGCGATGGTACTCGCGAACGAGGCCGACCCGGACACCGGCGCGGGGGATCCGCTCGAAACCAGCCTGTTTGGCCACGCCCGGGAGGAGGGCGTGGACCCCCTCGCGCTGCGCCTCGCGTGCCCGCGCCAGAGTACGCGCGCCTTCGACAGCGCGTGGAAGTTCATGCGCGTCACCGTCCACGAGGACGGTCGCCAGGTGAGCTACCTGAAGGGCGCTCCCGAGGTGATCCTCGCCCGCAGCGCGCTCTCGGACGCGGAGCGCCGGACCTGGGCCGAGCGGGCGGAGAGCGCGGCGCTGCGCGGTCATCGCCTGCTCGCGCTGGCGACGGCGCGCGGCGAGACGGAGACCGAGCTCGAGTGGCTGGGCCTCGTGCATTTCTGGGACCCGCCGCGCGTCGAGGTTCCCGACGCGCTACGCGCCGCGCGTGCCGCCGGTGTCCGCGTCGTGATGGTGACGGGAGACCATCCGGCGACGGCCGCCTCGATCGCTCGGACCATCGGCCTCGATGGCGACCGCGTCGTCACCGGTGAGGAGATCGATCGCCTCTCTCGCGACGAGCTCCGCGAGCGGGTTGCGGAGGTCGGAATCTTTGCCCGGGTGACCCCCGAGCACAAACTCGCGCTGGTCGAGGCGTTGAAGCAGCGCGGCGAGATCGTCGCAATGACGGGCGACGGCGTGAACGACGCCCCGGCGCTCAAGCGCGCCGACGTGGGCGTGGCGATGGGCCGGCGCGGGAGCGACGTCAGCCGCGAGGTATCCGATCTCGTGCTGCTCGACGACAACTTCGCGACCATCGTCGCCGCGATCGACGAAGGTCGAAACATCTACGAGAACATCCAGAAGTTCATCCATTTCCTGTTCTCGACCAATGTGTCGCTGGTGATCCTCGTCGCGGTCGGCGCCATCGGGTCTGCGGTCCTCGGCCTGCGCGACGCCGAGGGCCTGCTGCTGGTTCCGCTGACTGCGGTGCAGCTCTTGTGGATCAACATCATTTCGAACGGCCCTCCCGCGCTCGCCATCGGGCTCGACCGGACGCCCGGGGTGATGTCGCGGGGGCCGCGGCCGCGCGACGCGTCCCTTTTCGGTCGCCGGGCGCTGCGCTTCGTGCTGGTCACGGGATCCTTCAAGGCCTCGCTCGGGCTCCTGATGCTGCTCCTGCTGCCGGGCTTCGGCTTTACCACGCTGGAGACGCGCACCGCGGTCTTCCTCTACGAGACGCTCGCCCAGCTCGCCTACGTCTATCCCTCACGCCAGCTCCACATGGCGCCGCTCGGCAACCGCGTGCTGAACGTCATCGTCGTGCTGAGCGCACTGCTCCAGCCGGCACTCGTGTACGTGCCCGCCACGCGGCGCCTGCTCGGGCTCGAGAGCATCGAGCCCTTCGCCTGGCTGACGATCGTCGCAGGGGTGGTCTGCTCGTGGCTCTTCTCGGATCTCTACTGCCGGCGGCTGCGCGTCGGCGGCAGCGTCTCGTAGACCGCGGCCCGGGTCGGTGCGGGAGGAGCCGAGGCGAAATGCCGCAGGTCCTCGCTCGGCCCTTCCGAGTACCGGCGTGCGGGCCCCCGCGCGCGCGCCATGCTATCCACATAACCATGGACCGCACGCTCCGGGGCGTCGGCCAACTTCTCAGAGGAGCCTTCATGAAGCGAGTACAGTTCGCGGCCGCCCTCGTCGGGGTCGTCGTCGCCGGATGGGGAGGGGTGACGGCTCTGGCCGCGCCCAAGGAGCAGTCGCTGAAGCAGCAGATGGGAGAGAACTTCGCCGGCTTGCAGCAGATCCTGGTCTCGCTGATCACCTCGAACTACGCGGGCGTGCCCGCGCAGGTGAAGCTGATTCACGAGCACGCGACCGCGTTGGCGACGATGGTGCCGGCCAACGCACAGGCCGACCGCGATCGCTTTCTGAGCTACGCCTATGAGCTACGCACCCACGCCGACGACCTCGATGCGATCGCGCAGCTGCTGATGGAGCACGACAAGGGCAAGCAGCAGCTGGCCACCGACTCGCTGCGCGAGGCCGCCGCGGCGCACTATGGCGGCATGGTCACCATGTGCGTCGCCTGCCACAACCGCTTCCGTCCGAACGCGGTGCGCTAGACTCGAGCAACGACGTGGCCCAGGTGTCAGAAGGGGAACCCGTGCGCATCGCCGCCCTAGCCGTCTTCTTGTTTGGGAGCCTCGCAACCACCGCGGCCCTCGCCGCCGACGGCGCGGCGCTCTACGCGGACAACTGTGCGAAGTGCCACGGCGAAGACGGCAAGGCCCAGACCCCGGTCGGCAAGGCCATGAAGGTGCCGGCGCTTCACGCGGGCCAGCTGTCTCCGGAGAAGCTCGTCGAGTTCGTGCGCGGCAGCACGAAGCACAAGTCGGTCGCTGGGAAGCTGAGCGACGAGGAGCTCACCGCGATCGCGAACGCGCTTCCGTCTGGCGCCTAGGACCCGAGACGCCGAATCTTCGCGCCCAGGCCGACGAGGACGAGGGCGATCAGTACCAGGGCGACGGCCAGGCCGAAGCGCCGCGCGGTCAGCTCCTGCAACCCGTCGCGTGCATTTTCGATCGCGGCGCGCGCCTGCTCGAGGCCTTCCGCGTGGGTCTTCGCGAAGTCGCTGGCCGCGTCGGTGCGGAAGCCGTGCACCAGTGCCTCGAGCTGGATCTGCGAGTCCACGGCCTGGTCGAGGCTCGCCAGCCCCGCCTGTACCGGCACACCGCCGGCGCGCGCGCGGAGCATGATGCGCTCGGCGCGGGCCGTCAGCGACGTGATCTCGCGCATGCGCTCCACCACCTCGGACCCGACGACGAAGCCCTGCCCGCTGCCGAGCGCCGGCTGGGCCGCGTGGCACTGGCTGCAGCGCACCACCGGCTCCTGACGCTCCGCCCCTGTTTCGGGGTCGCGGATCGCGACCGTCGTCCTCCCGATGCGGAAGCGCCGGACCAGGCGCTCGAAGGCGGGGCTCAGTGGGGTAATGCCTTCGGCCTCGCCGCCGCCCGCGACGTGATGGACGGGAAGCGCCAGCATCTGATCCACCATCCAATCGAAGAGCTCGCTGCCCGTGCGACCCTCCGCACGCGCCAGCAGCTCGTTACGGGTCGCCTCGTAGCGCCTGCGCAGGTCCTCGGGCTCGAACACGGCGCCCTGCGCGCCCGCGACGTCCTCGTGGCAGAAGGCGCACGGGTAGGGCGGCAACGGCGCCAGCATCGCGAGGGTCGGGCGCATCACCGAGTGGTTTCCGTGGCAGGTGGCGCATTCGGCGAAGTGGTGCACGCCGCCGAGCGTTGCCGGGGGATCGGGCGCTTCGTGGCACGCGTCGCAGCGCCCCCCGGTCTCCGCGATGTACTCGTTGTGCCGATGGAAGCCCTCGAGCTTCGCGCTCGCGCGAAAGAGCGTGGCCTCGCGCCCGTGGCACTGCCCGCACACCCGGGAGACGGAGTCGACGCCGGGTGGCACCGCTCCGTGGTTTCCGTGGCAGTCGTTGCAGGTGGGGGCCGACAGGTCTCCGCGAGCGAGGAGCGCCTCCGCGTGCACGCTCTGGCCCCAGCGGGCGTACTGATCCGTCGGCAGAGGCGAGCCGTCGGCGAGCTCGGCGCCGGCCATGTGGGCGGGGTCGGCGTGGCAGCCCGCGCAGGTCGTGGCCACCCGCGGTGGATAGACCGGGGAGTGCGGGTCACCGGCGCGCAGGATGCCATGGGCGCCGTGGCAGCTCACGCAGGTCGCGACCTCGGTGTTCCCCTGTGCGAGCGCCGCCCCGTGGTGGCTGGTCCAGTACTCGCGCTCCTGGTCGATTCGAGCGGCCGGGTCGAAGCGCTTCATGTACTCGGGGTCGGAGTGGCAGTGGCCGCAGAAGGCCGGGGTGGCGTCGCGCTCGGGGGCGCCGCGGAAGGGGTTCGCGGCCCAGGCCGCGTCCATGGCGGCGTCCGCGTCGGCCGCCGGGTCGGGGTTTCCGCCGTGGCAGTCGTGGCAGGAGAGCCCGGCCTTCGCGTGCACGTCCTCGTCGAACTCATGCCGCAGCTCCTGCGCGGCGCCTTCGAAGATCTGCGCGTCGAAGTGACAGGCGGTGCACGAGCTCTGCGGCGCGTCGGCGGCGCGGCCGGAGCCCGTGAAGGCCGGCACGGCCAGTAGGGCCAGCAGCGACGCGATCTCGCGCGGCGGCTTCATGGCCGCGCGTTCCTCCTCCCACCGTGCGTCCCCAGCCCGAGCACGGCCAGCACGGCAACCGTCGCCACCACGGCGTAGACAGGGGTCCACGAGCGATAGCCCCACGCCGTCATCCCCACCATGTAGGCGACGACGGCGGCGCCGAGGAGGTCGAAGGCGGCGTTCCCGCGCCCTGCGCGCGCCCGGTCGAGGAAGGGCACCAGCAGCAGCAGCGCGCCCCCCAGGCCGAAGCCGAGAATGGCGAGCGCCTCGTACTCGATGCCCGCGATCGCGCCGCCCGGGACGAGCTTCAGCGTCTGGAACATGAACACGAAGTACCACTCGGGGCGGATGTCGGCGTAGGCGGGAGCGAAGGGGTCCGCCTTCTCGCCGAGCTCCCACGGGAACAGCGCCGCCAGCGCGGTGACCACGCCGAGCGCCAGGATCCAGCCGAAGAGATCGCGCAGCAGGAAGTCGGGAAAGAACTTCATGCTGCGGCCGGGCGGCGGGCCCGTCTCCACGCCGGGTGGAACGCTCATACCCTGGACCTGCACCTGCACCAGGTGGAACGCGAGCAGCACGGCGGCCAGCGCCGGAAGGATCGCCACGTGCCAGCCGTAGAAGCGCGACAAGGTGCCGCCGCCGACGTGATCGCCACCCCGCAGGAAGCGCAGCATCCAATCGCCCACCACGGGCAGCGTGCCGGCCACGTCGGTGCCGACCTTCGTCGCGAAGAAGGCGAGCTGGTTCCACGGCAGCAGGTAGCCGGAGAAGCCGAAGGCCAGCAGCACGAAGAAGAGCAGGCAGCCCGAGATCCAGGTGAGCTCGCGGGGAGCGCGATAGGCCTTGAGGAAGTAGACGCTCGCGAGATGCAGGAAGGCGAAGAAGATCATCAGGTTGGCCGACCACGAGTGGATCGAGCGGATCAGCCAGCCGAACGAGACGGTGGTCATCAGGAACTCGACCGACTCGAAGGCCTCGTCGGCGGAGGGGCGGTAGTAGAGCATCAGCAGCACGCCGGTGGCGACCTGCACGACGAAGAAGAAGAGCGCCATGCCGCCGAGGAAGTAGAAGATCGAGTAGCGGTGGACCGGAACCGTCTTGTGCGTGGCGAAGCCGCGGATCGCCGCGAGCGGCAGTC
>CAYPSI010000130.1:0-2035 GCA_964413375.1 uncultured Spirochaetales bacterium
GCTCCACGACGTGGGCCCCGACTACTTGGTGATGGAGTACGTCGAAGGCAAGCCGGTTCGCAAGAGCGCCTCGGCGAGATGAGGTAGCTCGGCGCCTCCTATCGCCGCGGCTCAGCTCCCCGGTCGAGACTCGAGGTAGGCCGCGAGGGCCGGCTGTTGCGCCTGCTTGCGGGCCACGCACTGGTCGACGCTCTCGAGGATCTGCGCCAGCACCCTCGAGGCTCCCGTGACGGAGGCACTGCGCGTCTCGAAGAAGGTCCCGATCTCCTGGCGCGTGTCGGGCGCGCACAGGCCGGCCCCGACCCACGGCAGGTAGGGAACCGGCGACATCTCGCCGTGGGGCAGCCGGGCGAGGAGCGCATCGTAGTTGGCTTTCAGGAAATCGAAGGCGACCCGGCGCGTTTCGCGCTGCGACCCAAGCGCCCACAGCAGCCAGATCGACTCGTTCGCCTCGATCTGCTCGTCGAGGGTCAGCGCCAGCACCCGGCTCACGAAGCGCGGCTCGCGAGCCGCGCCGAGGCCGCGGAGCAGCAGCTCCCGGCGCTCGCGATCGGGCGTTCGACGAGCCTCGTCCTTCACGCGTTCGAAGAGCGCCTGGTCCGAGGCACCCAAGGCCACCGCGAGTGCTATGGGGGCGAGGTCCGGATCGAGCGCCGTCGGATCTTGGAGCCAGCGGCCGACCCTCGCGAGCGCCTCCTTCTCCAGCTCCGGGTCGCGGCCGACGCGCGCGGCGATCGAGACCAGCGAACGGCGCAGGAGCCGGATCTCCTCGCTTTCACCGGGTCGCGCGACCCAGCCGAGGGATCGTGCGCGTTCGGCGTACAGCTCGCGCACGAGACCACGAAAGCGCGGCAGCAGCGCGTCCGGCACGAGCGGCTCGAGGCCCGCGACAAGCGACGCGCCCGCGCTCACCACGTGTCGATCCGAGTCACGCGCCAGCAGGGGGGCGAGGCTGAGCGCGTCGCTGGAGGAGACGTCGCCGGAGGCGACCAGGGCGGCGAGGTCGCCGGCGAGCGCCACGCGTTCGGCGGCGTGGAGCCCGGAGCCCTCGAGGGCGCGGCGAGCAGCGACTGCCCCCGGCGCTATCCGGTAGTAGCCGGCAGCCCCCGCGTTCGCGAACGCCCAATCGGGGCAGGCGTCGCCCCCGAAGCGAATCTCGCCCGTCTGCGCCGAGAGGAGCGTGCACGCCGGCTCGTCGCGCCCGGAAAGGCGGGCGCACACCGGCAGGGTCCAGGCTTTCGGGGGCTCGACGGGAGACCCGAGCGGCCGGTAGGGCCGTTGCGAGATCCGGATGCGCGGCACCCCGTCGCAGAGGACATCCGCCGAGATCACGGGGGCGCCGGTCTGGTCGAGGAACGCCCCAAGGACCGGGCCGACGTCGCGACCGGCCGCGGCCGAAAGCGCGCCGATGAAGTCGGCCGCCGTCGCGCTGCCCAGGGCGTGGCGGTCGATGTGGGCTCGCACGCCGCGCCGGAACACGTCCTCGCCCAGCCAGGCTTCGACCATCTCCAGCACGGCCTGGCCCTTTCCGTAGGTGACGCCGTCGAAGGCGTTGGAGATGTCGTCCTTCGAGACGATCGGCTGGCGAATGCGCCGCGCCGTCGCCAGGCTGTCCTGGTCGAGAGCGTTCGAGCGGCTCGCAGCCCGATCGACAGCCACGCCCCACTCCGGCCGGAAGCGATCCATCACCTTGTCGCCGAGCCAGCTCGCGAAGGACTCGTTGAGCCAGGTGTCATCCCACCACGCCATCGTGACGAGGTTGCCGAACCACTGGTGGGCCAGCTCGTGGGCGCAGACGCCCACCCAGCCGCGCCTGCCGGCGAGCGTCTCCTCCGCGGGGCGCTGCACCATCGCTCCCATGTCGTAGGTCACGAGGCCCGGGTGCTCCATCGCGAAGCCCACGCCGGGAATCGCGACCTGGTCCAGCTTGTCGTAGGGATAGGGCCGATCGAAGTAGTCCTCGAGCAGCGCGAGGATGCGCGGCGTCGACTCGCGTGCCCAGGCAGTGTCGCTGCCGCGGCCGCGGGGCACGACC
>CAYPSI010000131.1:0-8022 GCA_964413375.1 uncultured Spirochaetales bacterium
ACGCAGCTCGTCGCCGTAGGACCGCAGCGCGTCCCGCAGATGCAGCGCGGCGTAGCACGCCCGTTGAGCGTGATCCTCGTGGGCGATCGGCGCGCCGAACAGCGCCATGATGCCGTCGCCGGTGTACTGGTTCACCGTGCCCTCGAAGCGGTGCACGCCGTGGCCCAGGATCTGGAAGAAGCGGTCGAGGATCGCGTGCCACGCCTCGGGGTCGACCGAGTCCGCGAGCTCCATCGAGCCCTTCACGTCGGCGAAGAGCACCGTGACTTGCTTGCGCTCGCCTTCGAGCGCGGAGCGCGACGCGAGGATCTTGTCGGCGAGATGCTTGGGTGTGTAGCTGCGGGGGTCGCGCGCTGGCGGTGAGGCAGCCGGTTGCTCCGCTCCGAGCGGCGCGCGGCACTTGCGACAAAACCTGGCCGTCGGCCGGTTGCCCGTGCCGCAGCCGGAGCACGCGACCTCGAGCGGGGCGCTGCACGCCTCGCAGAAGACGGAGTCGGCCAGATTCTCGGTCTGGCATCTGGGGCAGTTCACCGCGAAATCTCCGCGCCGCGCTCCGGCTCAGCCGGCCGTCGAGTAGCGCCGGTGCGCCTCTTCCAGCATCCATTCGCGCGCCGCCGGGTTGCCGACGACCAGCGCGCGCAATCGCTCGCGCGAGATCGCGAAGGTGAGCATGTGACTCACCGCGGTGACCGTCGCCGAGCGCACCGTGTCGAGCAGCACGCCGCGCTCGCCCACGACGTCGTGCTCTCCGACCGTGCGAACGCCCTTGCGTCCAATCGTGACGACGGCCTGGCCGTCCTCGATCAGGTAGCACTCCGGCGATTCGCCGCCCTCAGCGCAGAGCAGGTCGCCCGGGTCGAAGCTCATCGGATACGCGGTCGCGGCTAGCTCCTCGAGCTCCTGCTGTGTGCAGCGCTCGAACAGGCGATTGCGCCGCAGCGAAGCGACCGTCGCCGCCAGGCGCTCGCCCGTCTGAAGCGGCAGCGAGTCACCGCGCGCGGGCTCGCTCTCGATGCGCTGGCGCAGCTCGGCGCGGAAGCGCAGGTCGCCGCCCGTGTCGCCCGCGCGCGGCCGCAGCCCTCGATCGGCGGCGGGCGCTTCGACATGCGACTCGACTGGCTGGCTCGCGGCGGCGCCGCCGGCTCGCGATCGCGTGCTCGACTCCGCTCGGCACGAGATGTGGAGCGCCGACAGCCCGCGCAGCGTGATCCGATCCTGGAAGCGCGGCTCCTCGCCCGCGAGCTCGATCTTGTCGAAGCGCTCGAGCAGCGTGCGGAAGGTGATTCCGATCTCGGCGCGCGCGAGCGCGGAGCCGAGGCAGAAGTGCACGCCGCCGCCGAACGTGAGTGGCTGGATCTGCGTGCGCGTCAGGTCGAGCCGATCGGGGTTCGGATAGCGCGCCGGATCGTGATTCCCGGCGCCGAGCAGCGCGAAGACCTGCTCGCCGGCGGGAATCGTCGTGCCGCCGACCTCGACGTCGGCCTCCGTGATGCGGTTCACCATCTGCACGGTGCCGTCGTAGCGCAGGAGCTCGTCCGGGAGGTTCTCGTACAGGGACGGGTCGCGGCGCAGAAGATCGATCTGGTCGGGCTGGCGCAGCAGCCCGAGCAGGCCGTTGCCGAACAGATTCGTCGTGGTCTCGAAGCCCGCGCCGAACAGAAGCGACGCCAGCGTGACCAGCTCGTCGTCGGTCAGGCGATCGCCGTCCGCCTCTGCCAGCGTGAGCTGACTCAGCAAGTCGTCGCCGGGCTGGCGGCGCTTCTCCGCGATCAGCTTCAGGAAGTACGCGCGGATCGCGAGCTGCGCGGAGTCGGCCGCCGCCATCTGCTCCGCGGACGGCTGCATCTCGAAGATCCCGACCAGATCGCGCACGAGCGCGCGGAACGGCGGCCGATCCGTCTCGGGCACGCCGAGCATCTCGCCGATGATCGTCACCGGCAGCGGGAAGCCGACGGCCTCGAGCACGTTGCCGCCACCGGCGTCGGCGAGCGGCTCGAGCAGGCGGCTGACGGTGCGCTCGATCACGGGCTTGAGCTTGTCGATCATGCGCGGCGTGAACGACTTGGTGACGAGCTTGCGCAGGCGCATGTGCTCGGGGCCGTTCGTGTTCAGCATCGAGTGCTCGCCGGCCGTGAGCGCCGGGTGCTTGCGCCAGTCGGGGCCGTAGCGCTGCTCGGTCTGGACCGCGTAGTTCTTACCGAAGCGCGGGTCGCGCGTTGCCGCCCAGCAGTCGTCGTAGCGACTCAGCAGCCACAGACCCAACTTCGTTCGGTGTACGGGCTGCGCCGCGCGCAGCTCGTGGTACAGCGGGTAGGGATTGGTGCGCCCCTCGGGGGTGAGGAAGAGCTTCGTGAATACCGCGTCGGCGGCCTGTGAACTCATGGAGCGGTCTCTCCGTCTGGATTGGGACTCAGCGAGGCGAGCACTCGCGCCAGCCGCTCGGCGTGCCCCGAAGCGCCGAGCTCCGCGTAAAGCCGGTGCGCGTCGCGGAGCTCCTCGAGGCGCAGCTTCGAATCTCCGAGTGTCTCCGCGAGCGTCGCCGCAGCCTCGTGGATCGAGGGTACCAGCATCCGGCACTCGGTGTGCGCCGCAAGCTCGCTTGCGCGCGCGAGCGCGGCGCGTGCCTCAGCTTCGTGACCGCAGCGCGAAGCGACCTCGGCAAGCTCGATCCGGAGGTGAAGCTCCGAAATTCGGATCCCCTGGCTCGCAACTCGGGCAGCGTCGTCGCGCGCGACAGCGAGCGCGCGGTCGAGCTCGCCGCAGTGGAATAGCGCCGAGGCCCGCCCCTTGGACATCGCCCAATCGATTGACGTGCCGTCGGCGCGGCTCTCCTCGAACCACGAGCGGGCCTCTTTCCAGCGGCCGGCCCGGCCGAGGGCGACTCCGAGCCCGTAGGCGGCGGCAGTGCGATTCACCGGTGTATCGACCTTCTCGGAGAAGTCCACGTTCCGCCGGGCGTGCTCCAGGGCTCCGCTGACGTCCCCTCGGAGCACGTCGATCATGCTGCGCATTCTGTGCGCGAGCAGGCGATCGAAATCGCCGCGCTCGCGCACCAGCTCGAGCGCGTGATCCGAGTCCGTGACCGCTCCGGCGATGTCGCCGAGCAGGGCGCGAGTGTACGCGCGTGCCGAGTAGATCCAGGCGTGCGGATCGAAGTACATGAGCGCAGGACCGCGCGGTGCCCGCGTCGCGATCAGCTCGATGCACGCGTTCGCCCAGCCGAGCGCTTCGCGGAGCAGACCACCTATGATCCCGGGCATGATCGGGGTGCCCACGGTGAGCTGCAGCGCGGGATCGCCGAGCAGAGCCGCTAGACGCGTGGCTTCGCGGTAGTGCTCGATGCTCTCGGAGAGTGGCCCTCCGCTCGTGGCGCCGGCCAGCGAATAGTTCGAGTACAACAGGCAGAGCGAGCGCCGGTCGCCGCTCGCCTCGAAGAGCCGGCGCGCCGTCTCGAAGAGCTCGCGACTCTCGGCCGTGGGGCGACCCATTCGCCAGCCCAGATTCATGAGCTCGCCGAGTGCTCGGCCCTCGAGCTCGCGCGCCTCGTCGAGCGGAATCTCCGCGACCAGCTCCTTCACGCGCAGCCAGTGGCGGTGCGCCGCCTCGGGGTCGCTGCGCATCGCCCAGCCCGCCGCGCGCGCGTGCCAGCGCGCAGCTTCGAGCGCCTCTCCCGCCTCGTCGAAATGGTGCGCCAGCACGGCGGCCTGCTCGTCGAGTCGATGCGCGTCCTGCTTCTCGATCGCGCGCGCGACCGCGGCATGCGCCGCGCGGCGCCGCTCGCCGAGCTGCGAACCGAGCGCGACCTCCTGCGTGAGCGGGTGCTTGAACGTGTACTCCGCCACCGGGTAGAGCGCCTGCTCGTAGACGAACTCGGCGTTGCGCAGGTTCGCGAGACACTCGGAAAGCTCGCCGGCGGAGATCTCGACCACCTGCTCCAGGATCGGGCCGCGGAAGTCCTTGCCGATCACGGCCGCGGTCTGCAGCACGCGCCGCTCGCGCTCCGGCAGTCGATCGATGCGCGCGGCGAGCAGCGCCTGCACGGTCCCGGGAACGGGCAACCGATCGACCGGAGTCACCAGGCGGTAGCGGCCGCGCGCGCCTTCGAGGTGACCCGACTCGATCAGCGAGCGCACGACTTCCTCGGCGAAGAAGGGATTCCCGCCGGTGCGTTCGTGGATTGCGGCCGCGAGCCCCGCGGTGCTCGGATCCGCGCCGAGCAGGTCCACGAGCAGCTCGCGGATCGCGTCGGGGCCGAGCGGCGCGAGCGCGATCTGCTGCACGTGCGAACGCGCCATCCACTCGGCGCGGTACTCCGGACGGAAGTTCACGACCAGGAGCGTGCGCGTGCCCGCGACCGCATCGACCCAGTCGCGCAGCCACGCCTCGCTCGCAGCGTCGAGCCAGTGCAGATCCTCGATCAAGAGCGCCACGGGTTGCTCGGCGGAGGCCCGCTGGAAGAGCCTTCGCGCGATGCCGAGCAGCTGGCGCTGTCGGGCCTCGGCCTCCATCGCTGGCGCGGGCTGCGACGGGTCTGCAATGCCCAGGAAATCGAAGAGCACCGGCAGCACGTCGCGGAAGCTCTCGTCGCCCAGCAGCAGACGACCGGCGATCTTCTCTCGCGCGCTGCGCTCATCGTCGCGCTCGCTGATGCCCCAGTAGCTGCGGGAGATCTCGAGGATCGGGATCAGCGGGATGCTGCGGCCGTGCGCGACGGCGCGCCCTTCGTGGACGGTGAGCCCCGAGGCGCGACAGGACTCGATGAACTCGAAGCAGAGCCGGCTCTTGCCGGTGCCCGCCTGCGCCACGACGGTGACGACCGCGCCGTGGCCCGCGCGGGTCGCCTCGAGCGCGGCCTCGAGCGTGCGCATCTCGTTCGGCCGGCCGACGAAGCGAGTGAGCCCGCGCGAGCGCGAGACGTCGAAGCGCGTGCGCGCCGTGCCCACGCCTGCGAGCCGGAAGACCGTGAGCGGCTCGCTCACGCCCTTCAGGTTGAACACGCCCAGGTCCTCGAGCGCGAAGTACCCGGAGACGAGCGCCGCGGTCGCGCTCGACAGGAAGCACGCGTCGGCCTCGGCGAGCGACTCGATCCGCTGGGCCAGGCCGACGGTGTGACCCTGCGCGGTGTAGTCCATGCGCAGGTCGTCGCCGATCCGGCCCACGACGACCTCGCCCGAGTTGAGCCCGATCCGCGTCGCGAAGTCGAGCCCATGCTCGCGCCGCACCTGGCGTCCGTACTCGCGCAGGCGTTCGAGCAAGTGCAGCGCCGCGTAGCACGCGCGCTGCGCGTGGTCCTCGTGCGCGATCGGCGCGCCGAACAGCGCCATGATGCCGTCGCCGGTGTACTGGTTCACCGTGCCCTCGAAGCGGTGCACGCCTTCCGCGAGGATCGCGAAGAAGCGTTCGAGGATCGCGTGCCACTCTTCAGCGCCCGTCTGCTCCGCGAGCTCCATCGAGCCCTTCACGTCGGCGAACAGCACCGTCACCTGCTTGCGCTCGCCTTCCAGCGCGGACTTCGACTGCAGGATCTTGTCCGCGAGATGTTTCGGCGTGTAGTCGCGCGGCGCGCGCGGCGCGCGCGGGCTCTCTGCGGCGGCGACTGCGAGCGACGCGCCGCAGCTGTTGCAGAAACGCGCGCCGGCCGGATTCTCCGCGCTGCAGCTCGCGCAGCGCGGTGCGAGCGCCGCACCGCAGCCGTTGCAGAACCGTGCACTCGTCGGGTTCTCGTGACCGCAGCTCGCACAGTTCACGACGCGAGCTCCCGGGCGACGCGCTCCATCCAGCCGGTCGCGTTCATCGCCGTGTAGATCCGCAGCGCCTCGCGCAGCTCGCGTTCCCAGCCGGCTTCGTCGCCCGTCGCGCGGGCGAGGCGCGCGCGCTCGACGCCGACCGCCGCGTGGAGGTGGGGGGTGCCCGTGTGCTCGGCGATCTCCGTCACTTCGAGGAGGCTCGCCTCGATGCGTGCTCGCTCGGACGCGGCGTTCGAGGCGATCAGAGCTTCGGCGAGTGCAAGGAGAGACCGCGCTCGCGCTGCGGCGATCGCCGGCTTCGCGACGAGACTTTCCGCAAGGTCCTTCGCGGCGTCGATCTGACCGAGAGCCAACAACGCGCGCACGCGCTGGGTGTCGAACCCGGGCACCAGGCTGAGGCTCGCGCGGCTCTCGTTCGCGATCGCGACCGCTGTGTCGATCGCCTCGAGCGCCGCGCTCGGATTGCCCGCGAAGAGGAGCGCCTCCGCGAGAGTAAAGCGGCCCTGAACGCGGGAGAAGTTCGCTTCGAGCCCGTCCGCGCTGGCGACGTGCCGCGCGATCCACTCGAGAGATCCTTCCGGAAAGCCGCGCTGCCTGAGGACGAGTGCGCGCATCCCCGAAACAATGAGCAGCCACCGGACGTCTCCCGGGTCCGCGAGCAGCGCTGCGGCGCGATCGAACTCGGAACTCGCTTCGTCGAGGCGACCGAGCTCCGCGAGGATCCTGGCACGCATCCCGATCAATCGAGCGAAGGGAACGGGCGTGCTCGAGGTCACGCGGTTGCTCGCCAGGGCTTCGTCGACGGCCGCCAGCCCCACTGCGACGACTCCCCGGAACAGGAGCCTGCCCGCCGCCGCGCAGATCAGCTCCGAAAACTCGTAGGGCGACGTGACGCGCGGCGCGAGCCGGAACGCCTCCTCCACGAGCGCAGCCTCGGGCCCGTCGGATTCCCCCCTCGCGTAGTGCCGGATTCGGATGTAGCCGGCGAGCAATCCCGCTTCGAGATTCGGGTCGTCGACGCGCGCTGCAAGCGCGCCACCCCGCTGGTAGAGCGCTTCACCCGGCGCGAAATCGATCCCGAGCGCGAAGCCGAGATTGATGATCCGACCGCAGGCGCGCAGCGCGGCGCGCTGTTGCTCCGGAGACTCCGGCTCTGCGCCGACGAGCTCGAGTAGCCGCTCCCAGTGGCGGCGCGCGGCGTGCGGGTCGCGTGGTTCGAGCCAGGCTGCTGCTCGCTCGTGAAAGCGCACGGCTTCGGCCGAGTCCCCGGCCGCCTCGAAGTGGTGCGCGAGCAGCGCGGCGTGCTCGTCGAGCGCGCCGGCGTGGATCTCGATCAGCCCCCGCGCGACCGCGGCGTGCACTCTTTCGCGCCGCTCGCGCAGCTGCGAGCCGAGCGCCACCTCCTGCGTGAGCGGGTGCTTGAACGCGTACTCGGCTTCGGGATAGAGCGCCGTTTCGTGCAGGAACTCCGCTTGCACGAGCGTGCGGAGCGCCTCGGCAAGCGCACTTTGTTCGAGATCGGCGACCCGCCGCAGCAGAGACTCCGAGAACTCGCGCCCGATCACCGACGCCGACTGCAGCACGTTCTTCTCGCGCTCGCCGAGCCGGTCGATGCGCGCCGCGAGCACGAGCTGCACGGTCTCGGGGATCTCGAGCAAAGCGAGATCGCGGGTCAACCGGTAGGCGCCCGGCGCACCGGCGAGCGCACCCGACTCGATCAGCGAGAGCACGATCTCCTCGGCGAAGAACGGATTGCCGCCGCTGCGCGCGTGGATCCGATCCACCAGACCGCGCAGCGATGGATCGGCGCCGAGCGTCTCGCCCAGCATCTCCGCGAACGCGCGCGGGTCGAGCGGCGCCAGTGCGAGCTGCTGGTAGTACGAACGGCGCATCCACTCCGCCCGGTACTCGGGCCGGAAGTTCACCAATAGCAGCGTGCGGCTCGAGTCGGCCGCGTCCACCAGGTTCTCGAGGAACACCTCGGTCGCGTCGTCGATCCAGTGCAGATCCTCGAACAGGATCACCGCCGGCTCGCGCCGGCTGCGCGCGAGCGTCACGCGCTTCAGCACCGCGAGCAGCGCGCGCTGGCGCTCCGGCCCCGGCTCCATCATCACCGGCTTGCCCGGATCGGGCACGCCGAGGAAGTCGAAGAGCAGCGGGAGCGACGGAACCAGTGACTCGTCGCTCTGCACGACGCTACCCGCGATCTTGCGCCGGGCCGAGCGCGCGTCGTCGCGCTCCGTGATGTCGTAGCTGCTGCGGTAGAACTCGACGA
>CAYPSI010000132.1:0-12680 GCA_964413375.1 uncultured Spirochaetales bacterium
GTGGTCGTCTCGAACGACGGCATGGCGGGGGGCGTGGTCGCCGCCCTCGCCGCGGCCGTCGGCGGGAGCTCGCTCGCGGGTGGAGTGGGTGCGGTCGGTGGCGCGGTGCTCGGCGCCTTCGTGATGCAGGCGCTCGAGAACGGTCTCGTCCTGCTCGGCGTCTCGAGCGCGCTGCGACAGGTGGCGACGGGCGGCCTGCTGCTCGTTGCGGTCGCGATCGACGCGAGCTTGCAAGGGCGGTGGCGGCGATGAGCATTCCGCTCGTCGAGCTGCGCGGCGCCGGCAAGCATTTCGGCGGGGTACAGGCCGTCGAGGACGTGAGCCTCGAGCTTCACTCGGGCCAGATCCTCGCGATCGTCGGGCACAAAGGGTGCCGGGAAGTCGACGCTCGTCCGTGCCCGGGTGCTGATCCTCGACGAACCCACTGCGGCGCTCGGCCCGGGGGAGGCGGGGGCCGTGCGGACGCTGGTCCGTGGCCTCGCGGCCGACGGCCTGGCGATCCTCCTCGTGAGCCACGACCTCCACGACGTCTTCGACCTCGCGGACCAGATCGCGGTGATGCGCAGGGGGCGACTCGTGGGAGTGCGGCGAACGCGTGAGGTCGCGCACGACGAGATCCTCGGCATGATCCTAGGCGCGGTCCCGCTAGCGTCCACCCCCGGGTCGTTGCGGGGAGATCGCACGTGAGCCTTCGGGTACTGGAAGGGAGCTTCTGGACGGGGCCGCCGGCCGATCCGCAGCCTCCGCTCGAAGGGGAGGCCCGTGCGGATGTCGCGGTGGTCGGCGGCGGCCTCACGGGTCTTGCGACGGCGCTGGCGCTTCGTGAAGCCGGGGTCGACGTCGCCGTGGTCGAGCGCGATTTCTGCGGCTCGGGTGCGAGTGGGCGCAACGCGGGACACCTGACGCCGACGATCGGCAAGGACCTCCCGACGCTCGTGCGCGTCTTCGGGGAGGCACGGGCATCGGCCTTCGCGCGCTTCGCCGATCGGGCCGTCGGCTGTGCGGAGGAGCTGATCGGGCGCCACGCGATCGACTGCGACTACGTCGCATCGGGAAACGTGCTGGCGGGGCTGCATCCGGGTCAGCGCGCGCGCCTCGAGCGGGCGGTGGAGGCCGCAGCCCGGCTCGGGGCGAAGGTCGCCTTTCTCGACGAGCGCGAGGTGCGGCGCCGCGAGCTCCCCGAGTGCGTGCGCTTCGGCATTCTCGAGGAGCGCGGCGGGACCCTCGATCCGGGAAAGCTCGTGCGCGGCCTGCGCGCGGCAGCGCTCGGCGCGGGTGCTCGTGTGTACGAGGGCAGCGAGGTGCGGACGATTGTGCCGGGGCGCATGCCGCGGATCGAGACGGGCACCGGGACGCTCCGCGCGAAGCGGGTCGTGGTGGCGACGAACGCCTACACGCCGGCGACCCTCGGCTGGCTGCGCCACCGGGTGGTTCCGCTGCGCGTGGAGCTCTTCGCGACCCATCCGCTCTCGGACGCGGCGCGCGCGAGGCTCGGCTGGTCCGGGCGCGA
Organism: uncultured Spirochaetales bacterium; assembly: GCA_964413375.1. GTDB lineage: Bacteria > Myxococcota_A > UBA9160 > UBA9160 > SMWR01 > CAZUYC01. Next base: position 1,511 of record CAYPSI010000132.1, read on the forward strand.
GGGGCTCTACACCGCGCACGAGATTCTCGAGAGCTGGCGGCAGACGGCCGATGGCCGACTCGTCGGGGGCTCGCGCTGGGTCCGCTACGGGTACGGGAGCACGCTCTCGGATGGAGCTTCGCCGCGCTTGCTGCGCCGGCTCGCGGGACTGCTCGGTGAGCGCTTCCCGGGTCTCGACGCGCCGATCGACGCGTTCTGGGGCGGGTGGATCGGCTCGACCCTCGATTTCCTTCCGGTCTTCGGCACGCGCGGGCGCCACGCGAACCTGCACGCCGGACTCGCCTACAACGGCCACGGTGTCGCGCAAGCCTGCCTTTTTGGCAAGCTCCTCGCGGATGCAGCGCTCGGCCGCGAGAGCGCGGACGCGGAGCTCTTCGCCAGGCGCGGCGTTCCGCTCCCGCCCGAGCCGCTTCGCTGGCTCCTCGCGCGCGGAATCCTCGGCTCGCTCGCATGCGTCGACGCGCTCACGGATCGGAGGATCCGCCGTCTGCGGGCGTGATCTCGGCCTCCGCGAGCTCGGGAAACACGTAGAGGTAGAGGCTTCCTCCGAGCACGTCGACGGGCTCGTAGCGGTGCAGCCAGTCGCTTCTCGCGCCCTCGCTCTGCGCCAGGTAGAGGCCGTGCACGAGCCAGTGCGCGGAGATCACGTAGGCGCCGGGCCGTGGCAGGACCTTCCAGTCGGAGGGGAGCAGGGGCTGCGTCACGACGCCGTAGGCCTCCGGCACGCCGGTTCCGAAGTAGAGCAAGCGCACCTCGTCGATGCCGTGCGCCTGCAGCCACGCCGGGAGCCGATAGAGGTCCTCTCCCCAATCCACGTTCGAGTCGTCGAGCCACAGCGGGCCGGCGCGCGTGCCGCCGGCTGCGGGGTTGAAATACGAGAGGTGGTCCGGGTGCGCGAGCAGCGCCGTCCCGGCCTGTGCGCTGGCCACGATCGCAAGCGCGGCGGCGCCGGCGCGTCCGAGCTGCAGCGCCACCGGCACGAGCCCGCCCGCCAGCGTGAAGAGCAGCGGATAGACCGGCAGCACGTAGCGAACCCCGAGATCGTCGGCGAGCAGCGCGTGAGCGCCGAGCCAGAACGCCGCCGGGATCCACAGGTAGACGTCGTCGCGCCAGGTTGCCGGGCGCAGTGCAGCCAGCAGCAGGCCCGCGAACATCGCGGCGAGTCCCGGCAGCGCGCTCTTCACGGCCATCGCGATCGGGAAGTAGGCGAGGAAGCGCCCGGTGCGGAACTCGCCGGCCAGGTAGTAGACATAATCGGCCGGGTGATCGACGTGCAGGAAGACGAGGTCGTGCAGGTAACGCAACGGATCCTCGGGCCACAGATAGGCCGTCTGGATCACGAGCCCGGCGGTCGGGAGTGCCATCAGCCACGCCCGCAAACGGAGCTTCCCCGGGCCGATGAGATCCCCGGCGGCGAGCTGCGCGAGCGCCATCGCCGGCAACAGGAGGATGGCGCTGAACTTCGCGGCGAGGGCACAGCCGAGCGCCACGCCGCAGGCGATTTCGCGCAGGAGGCTCGTGCTGCGCCGATGGAGCCGCCACCAGAGCCCGAGCGTCGCGATGGCCCCGGCCGAGACGGCCGCATCCATCGTGACGAGTCCGGCATGGCCCAGGATGGTCGGCGAGAAAGCGTAGAGCGCGAGCGAGAAGCAGCCCGCCACGGAGCCGAAGCGCGCCCGCGACCAGAGGAATACCGCCAGGCCCGCCAGCACCGAGAGCCCCACGCTGGGAAGGCGCCCCGCCCGCAACAGGTCCATCGAAGCGTTGCCGGAAGCGAAGAGTACCCGGCGTCCGAAGTCCCACTCGCGCCCCTCTCGATAGGCTGTGCTCTGGAGCGGGAGGCTCGGCTCGAGCGGCGCCGTCGCGAGACCCGCGAGGAGCTTCACGAGCGGCGGGTGCTGCGGATTGAGCCGAAGCTCGCCGGTCGCGACGAGCGCCATTCCGGCCGGGAGGTGGCTCGTCTCATCGAAGGTGACGGACGCGGACCAGAGCGCATCGATCGCGAGCCCGGCATGTGCGCTGAGGAGCAGGAAGGCCACGCAGGGTGCGAGCCAGCGGCTCACGACGCGCCACTTCCCTTGACTGCGCCGGGCAGTGGGGATCTCATGTTGGCGTGACCGCGGATGCGAGCGACTCGCAGCGGGCGCCCGCGAAGCCGGGCGGCCGGGGTCGTCTGGGCGTGGCGGCAGGCCTGGTTGCGCTCGCCCTCTTCGTCGCCGGCGTGCACCTGCCGGCGCTCCAGAGCGGCTTCGTGTACGACGACCGGATCCTGATCCTGGAGCAGCCGCCGCCGCGCGGGTTCTCCGACCTCGCGCGCGTCTTCGCCGACCGCCACTGGTTCAACCTTCCGTACTACCGGCCGGTCTCGCGGGTCACGATGGTGTGGCAGAAGGGCCTGCACGGCAACGACCCGGTCCCCTACCACGCGTTCAACCTGCTGCTCGGCGTCGCCGCTTCGCTGCTCGTCGTCGCGCTGCTGCGGCAGCCGGCCTTCGACGTCGGGCTCGCTCCGGCTCTCGCGGCCGCCGCGATCTTCGGCGCACATCCCGTGAGCGCAGATTGCATCTATCCGGCCTCTTCAGGGCGAGAAACGCTGCTTCCCGTCGTGCTGTGCCTCGCTGCACTCGTCGCATGGTTGCGCGCAGGTCTGGCGTGGCGCGCCACCGCGCTGGTCGCGCTCGCGCTCGCATTGCTCGCGAAGGAGCAGTCCGTCGTGTTGCCGCTTTGTTTCGCCTGGGCGGATGCCCTCGCGGTGTCGCAGGATCCTCCCGGGCGAAGTCTCCGGCGCTGGGCGTTTCGCTACCTGCCCGTGCTCGCAATCCTGGCGGGTTACGCCGCGCTGCGCGCGCTCGTCCTCGGCGCGGGGGGAGGGCTGCGCGTGGTCGTCCTCGAGCAGCCACTGGCTCCGCTGCTGAGTCTGCTCTACGCGCTCCAGACGATCGTCGCACCCTTCGCAGAGCTCGTGTACGAGCCGCGCCTCGCGATCTGGGTCTCGCCGCCGCGCCTCGCCTTGGCGGTCGCGGCCGCGCTGGCGCTGGGTGTCGCCGCGGCGCGCGGTCGGCCTCGCAGCCGGCGCGCGACGCTCTTCCTGGTGGGTGTGGCGCTCCTCTCCCTCGCGCCCAGCGCGAACCTGCTGGTGCAGGAAGCGCCTTTCGCCGAGCGCTATGGGCTTCTCGCGCTCGCCGGGATCGTGGGCGCCGGGGCGTCGGCTGTCGGCGCGCAGCGCGCGTCGGCCGTGCTCCGGCGCGCGCTACTCGTGGCAGCGCTGCTGCTCGCGCTCGGGGGTGCCGCGCTCTCCCGCGGACGCGCCGCGGCCTGGGCCGACGACCTGGCCTTCCACAGCCAGTGGCTGCGCACGGATCCCGAGGCAGCCCAGCCGCAGCTGGGCCTCGGCCAGTGGTTCGCGGAGCGCGGGAAGCTCGACGAGTCGCGCGCCCACTACGAGGCCGCGATCGCGCTACGCCCCGACTACGCCGTGGCGCACGCAAGCCTTGGCGCGGTGCTGCTCGCACACGGGCAGGACGCGGATGCGGCCCGTTCCCTCGAGCGCGCTGCGCTGCTGGCGCCGGACGCCGCCACGACCTGGAGCAACCTCGGCGTGGCGCTCGCGCGCCTCGGGCGCGCGGCCGATGCGGAGCTGGCCTACGCCCGCGCTCTCGCGCTCGAGCCCGGCCTCGCGCCGGCCCGACACAACCTGGGCGCGCTCAGACGTTGAAGCGGAAGTGGACGACGTCGCCGTCCTGGATCACGTAGTCCTTGCCCTCGACGCGTAGCTTTCCGGCGTCGCGGCAGCGCGCCTCGCTTCCGAGCTCGATCAGGTCGCGCCAGTGGATCACCTCGGCCCGGATGAAGCCGCGCTCGATGTCCGAGTGGATCTTGCCGGCGGCGCGCGGCGCGGGCGTTCCGCGCGGGACGGGCCATGCGCGGCACTCGTCCGGACCGGAGGTCAGCATCGAGATCAGGTCGATCAGCTCGAACGCGGCGCGGATGAAACGATGGCGCGCGGGCTCCTCGAGGCCGAGCGAGGCCACGAAGTCCGGCTGCTCCGCGTCCGGAAGCTGCGCGATGTCCATCTCGACGGGCGCCGAGAGCACGATGAGGCCTAGACTGCGGCTCTTCGCAGCGGCTGCAACGAGTTCGGGCGCCGGGTTCCGGATCTCGTCCTCGGCGACGTTCAGCACCAGCAGCAGCGGCTTCTGCGTGAGCAGGCTGTAGCCGGCGAGCGAGCGGCGCTCCTCCGCCGCGAGATCGAGCGCGCGCAAGGTCCGGCCTTCCTCGAGCGCGCTGCGGATGCGCTGGAGCAGCTCGAGCTCGCGCGGCTGGCTGCGGTCCTTGCTGAGGCGCGCGATGCGCGCCTCGATCACCTCGAGATCGGCGAGGATCGTCTCGGTCTCGAGGTCGGCGATCTCGCGCGCCGGGTCGGGCGCCGCGCCGGCTGCGTCGGGAAAGCCGCGCACCACCTGGCAGAGCGCGTCGAGCGGTCGCATCGCGTTGAGCGTGGTGCGGTCGATCCCCTCCGAGGCCCCCGCGACGTCGGTGAACGCGATCTCGGCGTAGGTCGTCTTTTTCGGCTCGAAGAGCCGTGCGAGCGCGTCGACGCGGGGATCGGGCACCTTCACGACGCCGAGGTTCGCGCGGTCGCGGCGCGCGGAGTAGCCCGTCTCGACGGCAAGGCCCGTGAGCGCCCCGAAGACGGTACTCTTGCCGCTTCCCGGTAGACCGACGAGTCCGATGCGCATCGCGGGCGCGAGGCTACCGAAGGCGCATCCGCTGCGCTCGCGGATGCGCGCACGCTGCGCGTGCACCGCCTCCGGATGACCCTGCTCTACGCTGCGGCGCCGATGATCGAGCTCGAGCGCAACTCGGCCTCGCCGCTACGGGCGCACGACGTAGAAGGCGTTCACCGGGTGGCCGAGGTCGAGCGCTTCGAAACGGGTGAAGCCGGCCTCCGAGGTCATACGGCGCGCGAGCGGTTCGTGGAAGCCGAGCGTGCCGAGACCGAGGCCTCCCGGCTCCGAGAGCGCGGACGACATGCAGGTGAGGACCGAGGTCCCGTACATCATCGCGGCCATCGGATTGCGCGCGAGGTTCTCGGTGTAGGTCGGGTAGCACTTGATGTCGGCGATCAGCCAGGTTCCGTCGGGGCGGATCGCGCTGCGGATGCGGCGCATGGTCGACGCCGGGTCGGCCATGTCGTGCAGGCAGTCGAAGCTCACGACGAAGGCGAAGCGGCCGTCGCCCGGCAGCGGGTCGTGGCGCGCATCGTGGAAGGCCGCATTCGCGACGCTCGCGGACGTGCGATTGCGCTCGGCGCGCTCGAGTGCGTGCAGGGAGATGTCGTAGCCGTGGAAGCGCGAGCGCGGGAAGGCCTTGGCCATCTCGAGCAGCGCCACCCCCGCGCCGCAGCCGACGTCCGCCGCCTCGACGCCGTCGCGCAGCAGATCGACGACGCCCGGGACGCGCGGCAGCACGAAGGGAACCAGGAGTGCGCGGAACCAGGGGGCGAGGCCGCGCTCGATGCCGGCGGCGCCGTCGGCTCCCATTGCGTCATAGGGGTGGCCGATGCCGGTACGGAAGGACTCGGCGATCGGCTCGGCGAGCCCGAGCAGGGTCGGGAGCTGTGCGAAGAAGCCGGCTCCAAAGGCCGGGTGGGTCTCGTCCGCAAGCACGGCGACGGCTTCGGGCGAGATCGCAAAGCGGCCGTCGCCGCGGTGTTCGAGCACACCGGCAGCCCCCTGCTGCTGGAGCCATTCGCGCAGCCAGCGCTCGTGCAAGCCCGTGCTCGCGGCCAGTTCCTCGCTGGTGGCGGGGCCGAGCTCCGCAAGGGCGCCGTAGAGCCGCAGACGATCGCCGAGATAGACCATGGCCGAAGTCATGGCTCCTCCGAGCGATCCGAACACAACCTTCGCGCATTCCTTGAGCTTTTCGGCGTCGAGTTCCGGCATCTGCGTACTCTAGCTGGCTCGCGGGGACGCCCGCACTACGCTGCGGGGGTGCGGATCGCGCGAACCTTGTCGATCGCACTCTGGCGCGAGGTGGCGGGCTCGGCCGCGATCGGCCTTGGGGCCGTGGCGCTCCTCTACCTCGGGCGCAACCTGCTGCGCTACGTCGATCAGCTCCACGCGCTCGGCGCCGGGCCAGCTGACGTCGCGCGCGTGGCGGGCTGCGTGTTCGTCGTGATGCTGGCTCACGCGCTGCCGGTGGCTTTTCTCTTCGGCCTCGCGGTGACGCTCTCGCGCCTCGCGTCGGACGGCGAGGCGTTGGCGCTTCGCGCCTGCGGGATCGGGTTCGCGTCGCTCGCGACACCGCTGCTGCTCCTCGCGCTCGTCGTCTCGACGGCGGCGGCGCTGCTCTCCCTCGAGCTCGAGCCGCGTGCGCGGCGCGAGCTTCGCGAGGCCTACCACGCGATGGCCGCGCGCGGCGCACTGCTGGAGCCCGGGAGCTTTCGGACGATCGCGGGGCGCACCCTCTTCGTGCGCGGCCGCAAGCCAGACGGGGCGCTCGAGGGCGTCTTCCTCGAGGACCGCAGTCGCCCCGAGCGCCCCCTCGTGCTCTTCGCCGAGCGGGGCCGCTGGCGCTGGGACGCGGCTCGAGCGCGCGTCGAGCTGCATCTCGAGCGCGGCGACGTCGTGTTCGAGGAGGCGGAAGGAGTGCGACCCGAGCACGCTCCCGCGCGGATGAGCTTCGCGACCCTCGACTACGCCTTTTCCGTCGACGAGCTCGCGGCCGCGGGCCCGGGAGAGCTGCGTCCGAAGGACATGAGCCTGGACGAGCTGCGCGGCGTGGTCGCGCGCGCGCGCGCGGGCGACTCTCTGGCAGACCTCGAGAAGCGGGAGGTCGAGCACTACGAGATGCAGATCCAGCGCCGTTATGCACTTCCGGCGGCACCGCTGGTGCTGGCGCTCGCTGGGATTCCGTTGGCGCTTCGACCGGGGCGTGCGGCCCGGGCGCGGGGGGCCTGGCTCTGCGCTGCGCTGGTCGGCGGCTATTACGCCGCCTTCGTCGCCGCGCGCGCCGTCGCGCTCTCCGGTTTCATCCCCGCCGCGGCGGCGCCCTGGCTTCCGAACGCGGCCTTCGCCTTCGCCGGAATCGCCCTCTGCTGGCGCGCACGGCGCATTCCCAGCTGATAGCCTGTGCCCATGGAGTGGCGGGACCGTGTCGTGGTGGTGACCGGCGGCGGGAGCGGCATCGGCCGCGCTCTGTGCCGCCGCTTTGCACGCGAGGGCGCGCGCGTCGTCGTGGCCGATCTCGCGGGCGATGCGGCGCAGGCGGTGGCAAAGGAGGTCGGCGGGCTCGCCGCCGCAAGCGACGTCGGGGACGAGGCCCAGGTCGCTGAGCTCGTCGCCGTGGCGGAGCGCCGCGTGGGTCCGATCGATCTCTTCTGCTCGAATGCGGGGATCGGGCGCGGCACGGGCTTTGGCGACGGCGCGAGCGGCCCCTTCGCGCCCGACGCGGACTGGCAGGCCTCGTGGCAGGTGCACGTGATGGCGCACGTCTACGCGGCGCGCGCGGTACTGCCCGGGATGCTCGAACGCGGCGAAGGCTGGCTGCTCCAGACCGCGTCGGCCGCGGGAATCCTCACCGACGTGATGAGCTGCGCCTATTCGGTGACGAAGCACGCCACGGTGGCCTTCGCCGAGTGGCTCGCGATCAGCTACGGAGAGCGCGGGATCCGCGTCGCCTGCCTGTGCCCGCAGGGCGTGCGCACCCCGATGCTGGCAGGTGCGGCGGCTTTCGCGGGTGGCGCTCCGCACCTCGAGGGCGGGGCGATCGAGCCCGACGCGGTGGCCGATGCGGTGCTCGCGGGCCTCGAGGCGGGTCGCTTCCTGATCCTCCCCCATCCCGAGGTGCATGACTACGCCCAGCGGAAGGTTCAGGATCCCGACCGCTGGCTCTCCGGCATGCGGCGGATGCGCGCGCGGCTCTACGGCAGCAGGGCTCCGGTCTAGCGCTCGCCCTGCGAGGCGATCCAGTCGGCGAGCAGCGCGCGCAGGGTGTCGGGCGTGTTGCGCGACGGGTCCTCGACCACGCAGTCGGTGAGGTGGCGAAGCGCGCGACCTACGCTCGGCCCGGGCGCGCAGCCGAGGAGCTTCATCACGTCCGCGCCATCGAGCGCGAGGTCGAAGCGACGCAACGCGAGCGCCCCTTGTTGCCGCACGCGGGCAACGGACTGCTCGAGCTCGGCGAGACGTGCGAGAGCGGTCGCGGCGGCGGGGGTCCCGGCCTGCGCGCCGGCGCTGAGCTCTGCGCGGCGGAGCGCCGCGAGGGCGCCGAAGCGGTGCTCCCCCACGCGCCGAAGCACGCGGCGGGCCACGACGTCGCTCGCTCCCAGCGCACCTTCCTCGATCGGGTGGGCGCGCAGGATCTCGGCGACCCTTTCGACGCTGCGGCGCGGAAAACGGAGCGTCCGCAGGATCGGCGTGCTGCGCGCGCCGCGCAGCCATCCGGCCGCGCGCAGCTCGAGGTCCGGCGGCAGCGCCGCGACGACGCCAGCGCCGTCCTCGGGCGCCCCGGGAGCGAGGTCCGCCTCGATCCCGCTGCGGCGGAGAAGGGCCAGGGCCTCGGCGACGCCGTCGCCGAGCAGCAGCTCGCAGAGCTCGTGGCGCACGCGCTCTCGCGCGACCCGCACGAGGCCGGGGCGCGCGCCGGGGAGCGCCGCCTGGACCTCGGCGTCGATCTCGAGGCCGAGAACGGAGACGAGCCGGCAGGCGCGCAGCGCGCGCAGCGGATCCTCGGCGAAGCGCTCGGCCGCCGATCCCACCGCGCGCAGCACCCCGCGCTCGAGATCGACGCAGCCGCCGAAGGGGTCGATCAGCAGCTCTGCAGCGGGGTCGAAGGCGATCGCGTTGACGGTGAAGTCGCGGTGGGCGAGGTCGTCCTCGAGGCGGGGCCCCTTGCGGAAGGAGCTGACGTCGACCGGGCCGGAGCGGGTCGGGACCATCAGCGTGCCGTGGTGGATCCCGATCGCAACCGCGCGCGGCAGCAGCGCCAGCAGCTCGTCGCCGGTCGCGGGCGTCGTCACGTCGAAGTCGGCGACCGGCCTTCCGCGCAGCAGGTCGCGCACGCAGCCGCCCACCAGAAAGCTTGGATGGCCCGATTCCGCGAGGTGCGCCAATAGCGCGCGCACCGGGGGCGGGATCTCGCGGGAGCGCAGGGTCCGGGTGTCCACCCGGGCAGTGTACCGGTCGCGAGGGAGCGGGCGAGCCTCTGGTATGCTCGCGCGCGGAGGCCGCGATGAGCACCGGGTCCGAAGAGCTCTCGTACGCCACGGGCGAGAGGAGCGTCGCCGCGCACGTCGCGGTTCCGGCCACCGGGCGCGGCCCGGGAGTCGTCGTGCTGCACGAGGCCTGGGGCCTCGACGACTATGTCCGCGGGGTCTGTGCCCGCCTCGCGCGCGAGGGCTTCGTGGCACTGGCTCCTGATTTCTTTGACGGCCGCCTCGCGCGAGATGTCGCGGAGGCAAGCCGCCTGGTCGCCGAGCTCGAAGATGCGCGTGTGCTCGCCGACCTCGACGGAGCCGTGCACGCGCTCCTCTCGCACTCCGCGGTCGACGGGCCAAAGGTCGGCGTGCTCGGCTTCTGCATGGGAGGCCACTTCGCGCTCGTCGCTGGCTCCCGCAACCGACGCGTCGGAGCGGTGGTCGATTTCTATGGGCTCTTTGCGGCGCCCCCGCTGGATCTCGCTGGCCTCGAGGCTCCCGTGCTCGCGATCTTCGCCGAGCATGACGATTTCATCGCCGCCGATGCGATCGAGCGGCTGCATCGGGACCTGCGCGCCACCGGGAAGCCCGCGAGCGTAGAGGTCGAGCCGGGTGTCCATCATGGCTTCATGAATGACACCCGCCCGGATCGTTTCGATGCGGCCGCAGCCGCGAAAGGCTGGGACCGCCTGCTGGCCTTCCTGCGGGCGGAGCTCGCGTGACGACGCGCGCGCTCGCTCCCTTCCGCCCGCCGCCGCGCCCGGGGCTCGTGCACCGGCTGCTGCCGCAGCCGCTACGGGATCTCGTGGAGCAGGTGGAGCACCGGGTGGCGCGGCTCCCGACGCGCCTCAACGAGTACGGCTACGACCCCTTCGGGCTCGATCCCGAGTACGGACGCCAGTTCATCCTCGCGATGTGCATGGTCTACCGCTGGTGGCTGCGGGTCGAGACGCAGGGCATCGAGCGGATCCCGCCGGGGCGCGTGCTGCTCGTCGCGAACCACGCGGGAAACACCTTCGCGTGGGACGGCGCGATGATCGGGATGGCGATGCTGCTCGAGGCGGAGCCGCCGCGAATGGTGCGCGGGATGGCGGAGTATTACCTCCCGACGATCCCCTTCTTCAGCGTCTTCATGCACCGCATGGGCTCGGTGGTCGGGACGCCGGCGAACTGCGTCAACCTGCTCGCGCACGACGAGGCGGTGATGGTGTTTCCGGAGGGACAGCGCGGCTTCGTGAAGCCCTATTCGAGGCGTTACCAGCTCCAGAGCTTCGGGCTCGGCTTCATGCGCCTGGCGCTCGAGACCGACACGCCGATCGTGCCGATCGGGATCGTCGGTAGCGAGGAGCAGTCGCCGGGGATCGCCAACATTCGCGCGCTCGGCCGCCTGATCGGAGCGCCAGCGTTCCCGATCACCCCACTCTTTCCGTGGCTCGGACTCGCGGGCTTCCTGCCGCTTCCGGTGAAGTTCCGGATCCACGTGGGGGAGCCGCAGCACTTCGAGGGCGACCCGAGCGAGGACGACGCGGCCATCGAAGCGCGGGTCGAGAGCGTGAAGGGGGCCATCCGCGGCCTGATCGCGGAGGGCCGTGCCGCGCGGCGCAGCTGGTTCTTTTGAGCCGAGAGGTCCCGACGGCTGTCGGCTTCGCTTTCGATCCCTTCGACCCCGGGTACTTCGCCGATCCCTACCCCTGCTACCGGACGCTGCGGCACGAGCACCCGGTCTATCGCCGCGAGATCCCGAAGCCGCGGGTCTGGCCGCACTACTGGATGCTCTCGCGGGCTCTCGACGTCGACGCGGCGCTGCTCGACTGGCGCACCTTTTCGTCAGCGCGCGGGACGCTGATCGATACGGACATCAGCCTGATCCCGCCGAACGTCTTCCATATGGATCCGCCGCGCCACGACGAGCTGCGGGCCGTGCTGGCTCGCGTGCTGACGCCTGCGCGGGTGGCCTCGCTCGAGCCGCAG
>CAYPSI010000133.1:0-36575 GCA_964413375.1 uncultured Spirochaetales bacterium
CCAGGCGGAGCGCTCCGCGTACGGAACGCCGCCGAAGACGGCGAGGCCGTCACAGCACGCGCCGCGAACCGGGCCGGCGTCGCTTTCGAGCAGGGGCTCCACGCAGGAGTCATTGTAGGCGCCGGAGATCGCCCGCGGCGAACGCGGCCCCATGGCCCTCCGTGGTAGAGTACCGGGACCCGAGCCAACGAGAGGTGCGCGCGTGCACGACCTGGTGATTCGCGGTGGAAAGATCGTGGACGGAAGCGGCAACGAGGCCTTCGACGGGGACGTGGCCGTGCGCAACGGGCGCATCGCAGAGGTCGGCCACGGCCTCGGCCCCGCTCGCCGCACGCTCGAGGCGGACGGGCGCATCGTCACGCCGGGCTTCGTCGACATCCACACCCACTACGACGCCCAGGCGACCTGGGATCCGAACCTGCTCCCCTCCGGCTGGCACGGCGTCACGACCGCGGTGTGCGGGAACTGCGGCGTGGGCTTCGCGCCGGCGCCGCCGGAGCGCCGTCAGTGGCTGATCGGCCTGATGGAGGGAGTCGAGGACATCCCCGGCACGGCGCTCGCGGAGGGAATCCGCTGGGACTGGGAGACCTTCCCCGAGTACCTGGACGCCCTCGATCGCGCACCGCTCGCGATCGATCTCGGCACGCAGGTGCCGCACGGCGCCGTGCGCGCCTACGTGATGGGCGACCGCGGCGCGCGCAACGAGCCCGCGACGGCCGACGACATCGCGCAGATGTACCGCATCGTTCGCGAGGGCCTCGAGGCCGGCGCGCTCGGCTTCTCGACCTCGCGCACGCTCGGCCACCGCGCCGTCGACGGCGAGCCGGTCCCCGGAACCTTCGCGCAGGAAGACGAGCTCTTCGGCATCGGCCGGGCGCTCGGCGATCTCGGCCGTGGCGTCTTCGAGCTCGCGGGCGCCGGAGCTGCCGGCGACATGGCCGGCGATCCGCCGGATGCTGCGCTGAAGGAGATCGACTGGATGCGCCGGCTCGCGGCCGAGATCCGCCGCCCGGTCTCGTTCGCGATGCTCCAGTTCGATTCGCGGCCCGACCAGTGGCGGGAGCTCCTCGCGATCTGCGAGCGCACGCGCAGCGAGGGCGCGCCGGTCTTCGCGCAGTTCGCGGCGCGCCCCTTCGGGATCCTGTCGGGACACCAGACGGTGGCGAACCCCTTCCTGAACCGCCCCGCCTACGCCGAGATCGCGGAGCTCCCGCTGGCGCGGCGCGTGGCGCGACTGCGCGACCCGGAAGTGCGACGGCGCATCCTCGGCCCCGAGCGCGTCGACCAGGGCGGCTTCGGGGGCCTCCTCGACCACCCCGGCATCTTCGCGAAGCTCTTCCCGCTCGGAGACCCGCCGGACTACGAGCCGGGCCCCGAGAAATGCATCGCGGCCATCGCCGCACGCGAGGGACGCGCAGCCGAAGAGGTCCTGTACGACTATCTGCTGCGCGACGAGGGCCGCGAGCTGCTGCTGCTGCCCTTCTTCAACTACAGCAACGGCTCGCTCGACCCGATGCGCGAGATGATCCTCTCCCCCGACACGGTCGTGAGCCTCGGCGACGGCGGCGCGCACTGCGGACTCATCTGCGACGCCTCGCTCACGACCTTCATGCTGACGCACTGGGTGCGCGACCGCACGCGAGGCGAGCGCGTGCCGCTCGAGCTCGCGGTGCGGCGCATGACGAGCGAGACCGCGCGCCTCTACGGGCTCCTCGACCGCGGCGTGATCGCCCCCGGCTACAAGGCCGACTTCAACCTGATCGACCTGGAGAGGCTGAGACTGCGCCGGCCCGAGATGGCCTACGACCTTCCGGGCGGTGCCCGCCGGCTGCTCCAGCGCGCGGAGGGCTACGAGGCCACGATCCTGTCGGGCGAAGTCGTGATGGAGCGCGGCGAGCCCACCGGTGCCACGCCGGGTCGCCTGCTGCGGGGCGCCCAGTCCGCACCCTGACCCGAGCGGGCGAGGCCCCGGACGAGCGCATGCCCTCCCTCTCCGAGCAGATCGAGGCTCTCGCGGCGCGCAGGCCCGCCGCGCCGGCCTTTCTCGGCGTCGAGGAGCTGTCGTGGTCCGGCTATGCGGCGCGCGCACGGCATCTCGCCGGCGTGCTGATCGGTCTCGGACTCGCGCCCGGGGAGCGCGTCGGCGTGCTGCTCCCGGACGGACCCGGCGTGCACGTGGCCTTCGTCGCGGGCGAGCTCGCCGGCCTCACGGTGGTCGGGATCGGCCCGCGCGCGGGTCCGATCGAGATCCGCCACCTGCTCTCGCACACCGGAGCCGTCGCACTCCTGAGCCGCGCCCGCCTGGGCGAGCTCGATCTCGTGGCACTCGCCGGCGAGCTGCGCGCGCAGGGACTGCCGCTGCGCCACCACCTCGTCGCCGCGGGCGAGCTCGATCCGCGGGACGCTCTGCTCGTCGACGGAGAGCCCGCCGCGCCCCCCGATCCCGCAGCGACGTGCGCAGCGATCGCCGGCCGGCGCCTCGGCCCGGAGGACCTCTTCCTGCTGAACTCGACCTCCGGCACGACCGGGCTCCCGAAGTGCGTGACGCACGACCAGCAGCGCTGGTTCTACTTCCACGGGCTCGCGGTCGAGGCAGGCGAGCTCTCCCCGGACGACGTCTGCATGAGCGTCGTCCCGGCGCCCTTCGGCTTCGGCATCTGGACCAGCCACGTGACGCCAGCCCTGCTGGGCGCGCCGACGCTGCTGCTCCCGCGTTTCACGGCCGAGGACGCGATCGCAGCCATCGAACGCCATCGGGTCACGGTGCTGGCGGCCGTCTCGACGCAGTTCGTGATGATGCTGAACTCGCCCGCGCTCGAGCGACACGACCTCTCCTCGCTGCGGGTGCTCTTCACCGGCGGAGAGGCGGTGCCCGAGTCGCGCGCCGCGGAGTTCGAGGCGCGCACCGGCGCCAAGGTGCTCCAGTTCTACGGCTCGAACGAGACCGGGGCTCTCTCGCGCACCACGACGCGCGATCCGCGCGAGCTGCGCCTCAGCACCGCCGGCCACGTGATCGAGGAGATGCAGGTGCGCCTCTTCGACGAGGAGGGCCGCGACGTGACGAAGAGCGGCCGCGGAATCCCCGGCTGCCGCGGCCCCGCCACGAGCCGCGGCTACTACGCCGACGAGGCGGCGAACCGCAGGCTCTTCACGCCCGATGGCTGGATGCTCACCGGAGACGTCGCGACGCTCGACGCGCAGGGGGTGCTTCGCGTCGTTGGGCGCGCGGGAGACTTCATCATCCGCGGCGGCAAGAACATCAGCGCGCCGGCCGTGGAGGGCGCCGTTTCGACCCACCCCGCGGTGGCGCTCGCGGCCGCGGTCGCGATGCCGGACGAGATCTTCGGAGAGCGGGTCTGCGTGTACGCGGAGTTGCGCCAGGGGAAGCGGCTCGAACTCGAGGAGCTCCTCGCGCACTTGCGCGGGCACGGCGTCTCGAAGGAGACACTGCCCGAGCGCCTCGTCGTCGTCGATGAGCTCCCGCGCGCATCGGGTGGAAAGATCGCGAAACAGGCGCTGCGCGAGGACATCCGCCGGCGCATCGCCGAGGAGAAGGCGCAGGCATGACGAATCACATCACCCGCTACGAGCTGATGCCGATCCCGCCGGTGGAGGAGCACACCGAGTATTTCGACGCAGGCGTGGTCCGCTTCGGTGTCGAGTACCGGTTGCTCAACGACGCGATCGCCGCCGCCAGCGAGATCGAGATCGCCGGTGGCCCCGACGCCTCCGGCGCGGGCTTCGACGACCGCGGCGTGTCGCTGCACGTCTTCGCGGAAATCGGGGGGCGGCGCCAGGAGGTGCTGCGCTTCGACTGCTTCCAGGAAGACCCGCACTACCACTACGTCTGCTGGGAGGCGCGCTCGAACGAGATGCTGCACCTCGACCCGGTGGCGGACGGAGACGCGCTCGCGTGGGCGCTCGAGCGCATTCGCACCCGACTGCCTCAGATGCTCGAGCGCGCTGGCGCCGGCGAGGCCGCTGCCAAGGTCGACCCGCGCTGCGTCGATGCGGTGCTCCCGCGCGTGGCCGAGGCGGCCTTCCGCGCCCGCTACCACCACGACGACGCGGAGACCCTGCGCGGCGCACTCGGCGCGGCCAAGCGATGACGGCGCGACGGCCCGGTGCCGGAGCCGCGCTGCGCGCGCGCCTCGACCATCCGGTGGTCGACGCCGACGGCCACTTCATCGAAACCGCCCCGGTGATGAAGGACTTCTTCCTCGACTACGTGAAGGACCTGGGCGGCGCCGAGATGGCACTGCGTCTCGAGCGCTTTGGCGGGCTCGACTACGACGACACGGTGCTGCGGCCCTGGGCCGCGATGAGCGAAGCCGATCGCCGATCGAGCTGGGTGACCCGGCCGCCGTGGTGGAGCCTGCCGGCGGCCAACACGCTCGACCGCGCCACGGCGCACCTGCCGGCTCTTCTGTACGAGCGCCTCGACGACTTCGGCATCGACTTCGCCGTGCTCTACCCGAGCCGCACGCTCACGACGACCGCGCTGAAGGACGAGGAGCTGCGCCGCGTGGCCTGTCGCGCGGTGAACGCGTACCACGCGCAGCTCTTCGCTCCCTTCGCGGACAGGATGACGCCGGTCGCGCAGATCCCCACCCACACGCCGCAAGAGGCGATCGCCGAGCTCGAGCACGCGGTGACCGGCCTCGGGATGAAGGCCGTGATGCTCAACGGCCTCGTCCACCGACCGATCGGCGGCGCGGCGGCCGCCGTCGACCCGAAGCGCCCGAACTGGGGCTCCGGGAGCGGCGAGCGCATCGACGCCCTCGGCCTCGACAGCGAGCACGACTACGACCCGGTCTGGGCGAAGTGCGTCGAGCTGCGCGTGGCTCCGGCCTCACACACGCCCGGGATGGGCTGGGGCAGTCGCCGCTCGGTCTCGAGCTACATGTACAACCACATCGGGTCCTTCGCGGCGAGCATGGATGCCTTCTGCAAGGCGCTCTTCCTCGGCGGCGTGACCCGGCGCTTTCCGCAGCTCTCTTTCGGCTTCCTCGAGGGCGGGGTCGCGTGGGCCTGTACGCTCCTCGCGGACCTCCTCGGCCACTGGGAGAAGCGCAACGCCAGCTCGATTCTCGAGCTCGACCCCTCGCGCATCGACGTCGGGCTGCTGATGCGGCTCGTCGACAGGTACGGCGATCAGCACTTCAAGGCGAGGCGCGATGCGCTCGAGAGCGCGTTTGCGAAGCTCGAGCCGGAGCCGCCGATCCTCGATGAGTGGGCTGCCTGCGAGATCGAGCGGGCGGAGGACATCCGCGACCTCTTCGTGCCGCGCTTCTACTTCGGCTGCGAGGCAGACGATCCGATGGTGGCATGGGCCTTCGACTCCCGCGTGAATCCGCTCGGAAGCAAGCTCCGGGCGATGTTCAGCTCGGACATCGGCCACTGGGACGTGCCCGAGATGGGCGACGTCCTGGCCGAGGCGCACGAGCTCGTGGAGCATGGCCTGCTGTCCCAGCCCGACTTTCGGGACTTCGTCTTCGCGAACCCGGTGCGCTTCTACACGAGCGCCAACCCGGACTTCTTCCGCGGCACGCGCTGCGAGGCGGCCGCGGCGCGCATCGTCGCAGAAAAACGCTAGCGTGGGCGCCCTCGACGGCAGGGTCGCGATCGTCACGGGTGCCAGCCGCGGCATCGGCAAGGGCTGCGCGCTCGAGCTCGGGGCGGCGGGCGCCACGGTCTACCTGAGCGGCCGCACCGTGAAGGAGGGATCAGTCCCGCTTCCGGGGACGGTCACCGCGACGGCCGACGAAATCGCGTCCGCGGGGGGTCGTGCGATCGCGGTCGTCTGCGACCACCGCAACGATGCGCAGGTCGAGGCGCTCTTCGAGCGCGTCGCGTCCGAGCAGGGCCGCCTCGACCTGCTCGTGAACAACGCCTTCCTGATCCCGAAGGAGCTCACCTCGGGGCTCCCCTTCTGGCGCTGCCCGATCTCGAACTGGGACGACATGCTCGACGTCGGGTCGCGCTCGGCCTACGTCGCGAGCGTCTTCGCGGCGCGCGCGATGACCGAACGCAAGTCGGGCCTGATCGCGAACATCAGCTCCTCGGGCGCAGCCGAGTACGCCTGGCACGTCGCCTACGGCGTCGGCAAGGCCGCCCTCGATCGGCTCACGGCCGACACGGCCCACGAGCTGCGCCAGCACGGCGTCGCGGTCGTCTCGCTCTGGCCGGGTCTCGTGCGGACCGAGCGGGTCGAGGCGACGCGCGGGGCGCTGCCGACGCTGAACATCGACACTGCGGAGACTCCCCGCTTCACCGGGCGCGCGGTCGTTGCACTCGCCAGCGATCCCGACCTGCTGCGCCGCAGCGGGAGCGCGTTCGCGTGTCGCGACCTCGCCGAGGAGTACGGCTTCCGCGACGTCGACGGACGGCTGCCGCCCGGGCCCCTCCACGGTCGCCCGCGCCGCGCTCAGTAGCGCGCGATCACCTTCGCGGCCCACTCGCCGATCGCGCGGCGCTTGGCATCGAGCGAGCAGCCGGGCCCGAGCCCGTATGCCGGCGGGAACGACACGAACGCGCTGACGCCCGCCTCCTCGAGGCGTCGGTAGACCGCGAGGTCCGGCGCTCCCGCGACCGCGACGATCGCCTCGAAGGGCTCTGCACCTCGGCCGGCCTCGGCGCGCAGCGCCCGCAGGCGGCGCAGCAGCTCGCTCGCGCTCTCGGGCGTATCCCCCGACCCGATCCAGCCGTCCTGGCGCGCGGCGCGTCGCAGCGCCCCTTCGCTCGTACCGCCGATCCAGATCGGGATGGGGGCCACCGGCCGCGGTTCGCTCGCGAGCGGCGGGAAGTCGAAGAAGCGACCGTGGTGTTCGACGAGTCCGCCCCTCCAGACTTTGCGAAGGACCTCGATCGCCTCGTCGAGCTGCGCTCCGCGGGTGCGAAAGTCCTTGCCGAGCACGTCGAACTCCTCGCGCACCCAGCCCACGCCGACGCCGAGCGCCACGCGTCCGCCGGAGAGCACCGACGCGGTGGCGAGACTCTTGGCGACGTGCAGCGGGTGGCGCAGCGGCGACAGGTAGACGGCCGTCGAGAACCAGAGCCGCGTCGTGTGTTGCGCCATCGCGCAGATCGCGGCCCAGGGCTCGGGATGCTCGGTGGCGGGCGTGAAGGGCGGGCTCCCGTCGGGCGAGTAGGGATACTTCGACTGGAGCTGCCCCGGCACGAAGACGTGATCGGACAGGAAGACGCCGTGGAAGCCGGCCTCTTCGCAGCTGCGCGAGAGCGGCACCAGCTGATCCGTCTCGGTGAAGGAGAGCGCCTGCCAGAACTTCACGGGGGGACTCCATGCAGTGGGCGCGTCAATATGACACAATCGGTGCCGCTTCAGGAGGGATGCGTGGACGCTCTGGCTCGCCTGCTGGCGCGCGACGAGATCCGCGAGCTCGCGCAGCGCTACGCCGTCGCGACGGACGCGCGCGATCTCGACGCACTGGTTGCGCTCTTCGTCGAAGACGTGCGCGTCGGCCGCGACACGGTGGGACGCGAGGCGCTGCGCCGCGACTTCGATCGACAGCTGCGCGCGATCGGCGTCTCGATCCTCTTCGTCGGCAACCACGTGATCGATTTCGACGACGCCGATCGCGCGCTCGGCATCGTCTACTGCATCGCGCAGATCCAGGACGGCGAGCGCTGGATCCGCCAGGCGATCCGCTACGACGACAGCTACGCGCGCCGCGACGGCCGCTGGCTCTTCGTGCGCCGCCGCCATCTGCTGTGGTACGGCGTGGAGGAGCCGCGCAACCCGCTGCTTCAGTCCCCTGCCGATTGGCCGAGCAGCCACACCGGCAAGGGCACCCTGCCGGAGAGCCTCGCGACGTGGCAGCGCTTCTGGAAGGGAGGGCCCTGAATGGACCGACGAGATTTCCTGAAGGGCGCGAGCGTCGCCGGCGCGATCTCGCTGCTTCCGCTCGCCAGGCTCGCAGCCGCCGAGGAGGGCGCAGCGGGCCAGAGCGATGCACCCCTCTCCACCGAGAGCGGCCGCGCCTACGCCGAGCTCGCCCGGACTCTTCAGGAGGTCGAAGCCGGGTACCTGAGCGCCTCGCGCGGGATCACGCGTCCCGGCGACCTGAGCGACGGTCATCGCTTCCTGCTCCACGTGCTGCAGACGGCGCTCGTGCTCAAGCTCGAGGTCGACCCCGAGCGACCGGTCTTTCGGCGCATCGTCTCGCCCACGCAGAAGCTGCTCGGCGACAACCCCGATGCGATCTATTTCGAGGCGGCGATCCGAGGGGATCGCCGCTATCGCATCCGCGGCAACACCGCCGACGCGGTCTATACCTCGTTCACCATCGAGGCGGGCGGCGTGGAAGGCGGATACCCCGAGCGCACGGACGGCACGCTCAACGACACGCAGTTCGAGATCCGCTCGGACGAGAGCTACGAGCTGCGGCTCGGTCCGGAACTCTCCGGTCCGAATACGCTGAAGCTCCCGAGCGACGCACGCACCGTGACGACCCGGAGCTACTTCGAGACCCGGCGTTCGGCGGCCGCGGATCCCGTCAGGGCCGTCCCGATCACGATCGAGCCGGCCGACGACCCGGGGCCGGCGCCTGCCCCCGACGACGCATCGATCGCGCGTTCGATCCGCCGGGTGATCGCCTATTTACGGGGAAATACGCTGCTCCAGCCGATGCCCGATCCGAAGAGCCGGCCGAGCTGGGTCTCCGCGATCCCCAACCAGTTCAACCCGCCCGCGAAGCCCGGCGACATGGCCTTCGCGGCGACCGACAACGCCTACACGATGGCCCCCTACGCACTGGGTCCGGACCAGGCGCTGCTGATCGAAGGGCGCTTTCCGCGCTGCCGCTTCGCGAACGTCGTGCTCTGGAACCGCTACCTCCAGTCCTACGACTACTCGAGCCGGCAGATCTCCCTCAACCGCGCCCAGACCCGGCTCGAGCCGGACGGTCGCTATCGGATCGCGATCGCGAGCCGCGATCCGGGCGTTCCGAACTGGATCGACAGCGCAGGCCGACCGGGCGGCCTCGTGTACTGGCGCTTCCTGCTGCCCGAAGGCGAGATCGACACCCCCAGCGCGCGGGTCGTGCCGGTGTCGGAGCTCCGGGCCTGAGCCGCGGCATCTGCTTCGTCCTCACGTCGAAGCCCGAGACGGCGAACGAGCGGGTGGGCAGGATGCTCTCGAGATACGCCCGGACGCCGAGCTATCGGGCGATGCTCGACACCGAAGGCGCCGAGGAGCGGACGCTCCAGTATCTCGAAACCCGGCTTCCTCCCGTCGCAGGCGGAGCTCCAGCACGCGCGTCGGCTGCTCGAAGCCTACGAGCGGGCTTCGGCTTCCGGTGTCGCCGCGAGCTCGTCTGCCGCGCGGTCTGCGATGCGCTGATGCACCGGCGCCCCGAGCCCACCGCGTGAGTGCGCGACGCCGCTGATGAAGCGCCGCGAAGGGTCGCGCGCGCTGGCACTCGCGGCCGCAACCTCGCTCGGCCTGCTGATCGGCATCGGCGTCGCGACCGTCGACTACGCCGAGGGAACCTCGTACCTGAGCGCCGACCCGGCCGCCTGCGCGAACTGCCACATCATGCAGGGACAGTACGACTCGTGGCAGAAGGCCAGCCACCACACCGTGGCCAGCTGTGTCGACTGCCACCTGCCCGCCGACTTCGCCGGAAAATACCTCGCCAAGACGCGCAACGGCTGGAATCACAGCAAGGCCTTCACGCTGCAGGACTTCTCCGAGCCGATCCTGATCACGGCGCCCAATGCCCGGATCCTGCTCGACAACTGCCTGCGCTGCCACGCGGATCTCGTCCACTCGCAGACGAGCACCTTCGCCGAGGAGGCGCCCCGCTGCGTGAGCTGTCACGCAACGGTCGGACACGGCGAGCGGCTCGGCCTCGGAGGCCCGCGCCATCTCGCCCCCACCGACCCCGACAAGGAGATCTCGTCCCAATGAGTCCGTCCCGCCAGAAGAGCACCCGCGCCTGGGCCTACGTACTGCTGATCGTCGTCGTTGGCGCAGCGACCGCAGCGGTCACGACGCTGCTGCTGAACGTCGCGGAGCGCAAGGCCGAGGCGCGCACACCCTTCGTGCGCCTCGTCGAGGTAAACGAGGACACGACCGACCCGGCGGTCTGGGGCACCAACTGGCCCAAGCAATACGACAGCTACAAGCTCACGGCCCAGTCCACGCGCACTCGTTTCGGCGGCCACGGCGGCAGCGAGGCCCTGCCCGAGCAGAAGATCGAGCGCGACCCGTGGCTGCGGCGGATGTTCCTCGGCTACGCGTTCTCGCTGGACTACCGCGACCGGCGTGGCCACGCGTACATGCTGGAGGACCAGGAGCAGACCGCTCGGCAGACCCGGCCGCAGACCGGCGCGTGCCTGCACTGCCACGCGTCCGTGATGCCGCTCTACCGCAAGCTCGGCGACGGCGATGCGATCAAGGGCTTCGAGCAGACGCACGCGATCCCCTACCCGGAGCTGAACGCGCAGCTGCACGAGCTCGGCAACGCGCACCCGGTCTCGTGCGTGGACTGCCACGACCCCGAGACGATGCGCCTGCGCGTCACGCGCCCGGGCTTCCTGCAGGGCATCGCGAGTCTCGCGGCGGGCGAAGCGGCGGTGCCGCACCTGCCCTCGGTCGAGCGCTGGCGCGCCGGCCCGCGCAGCGAGCCCTATGACCCGAACGGGCTGGCCTCGCGCACGGAGATGCGCTCCTTCGCCTGCGGGCAGTGCCATGTGGAGTACTACTGCTCCAGCAAGATGAAGCTCACCTTTCCGTGGTCGAAGGGTCTCAGCGCCGACGACATGGAGGCCTTCTGGGACGCGACGACCTTCGAGGACGGCGAGCGCTTCTACGACTATCGACACGCAGAAAGCGGCGCACCGATCCTCAAGGCCCAGCACCCGGAGTTCGAGCTGTGGAGCCAGGGCATCCACGCGCGCAGCGGCGTCGCGTGCGCCGACTGCCACATGCCCTACATGCGCGACGGAGCGGCCAAGGTGTCGGACCATTGGGTGCGCAGCCCGTTGCTGAACGTCTCCCGCGCCTGCCAGACCTGCCACAAGTTTCCGGAGCAGGAGATCCTCGCGCGTGTCGACGTGATCCAGGGCCGGAACCAAGAGCTCTTGCAGAACGCTGGCGCGGCGCTGATGGACCAGCTCGACGCGATCCTCGCCGCGCGCGCCGAGGGCGCGAGCGACGCGCAGATCGCGCCGGCGCTGGAGCTGCAGCGCAAGGCCCAGTGGCGGCTCGACTTCATCGCGGCCGAGAACTCGATGGGCTTCCACGCCCCGCAGGAGGCCGCGCGCGTGCTGGGCGAGGCCGCCGACCTCGCGCGACAGGGGCAGATTGCGGCGATGCGCTGGCGCTCGTCCGGCGCGGCCCCGCCCGGAAGCGGGCGGGGTGAATAGCCGTTAGCCTCGAAGCATGAGCATCGCGTCCTCGCCGTTCCGCTTCGACGACAGCTATGCGCGAGACCTCGCAGGTCTCTACGAGCCTTGTCGCGCCGCGCAGGTACCCGCACCCGAACTATTGATGCTGAACACCGCGCTGGCGGCCGAGCTCGGCCTCGACGCCGACGCGTTGGCCTCACCCGAGGGCGTCGGCCTGCTGGTGGGCAACGCGGTCGCCTTGGGTTCGTCGCCGATCGCGATGGCCTATGCCGGCCACCAGTTCGGAAGCTACTCACCGCGCCTGGGCGATGGTCGGGCGCTGCTCCTCGGCGAGATCATCGCTTCAGATGGTCGTCGACGCGACGTCCACCTCAAGGGATCGGGGCGCACCAGCTTCGCTCGCGGTGGAGATGGCAAGGCGGCCGTGGGGCCGATGCTGCGCGAGTACCTGATCAGCGAAGCGATGCACGCCCTTGGGATCCCCACCACACGGGCACTCGCCGTGCTCGCAACGGGCGAGTGGATCGCTCGCGAGACGCAGCTGCCCGGCGCCGTGCTGGTCCGCGTCGCCTCGAGCCACCTGCGAGTCGGCACTTTCCAGTACGCAGCAGCGACGGGCGATCTCGATCTGCTTCGCCGTCTCGCCGATTACGCGATTGCCCGCCACCACTCCGACCTTGCCGCTGTGGAGCAGCCCTACCTGGCCTTCTACGAACAGGTGGTTGCTGCCCAGGCCGCGCTCGTAGCGGCGTGGATGCACGTCGGCTTCATCCACGGGGTGATGAATACCGACAACACGACGATCTCGGGCGAGACGATCGACTACGGCCCGTGTGCGTTCATGGATCGCCACGATCCGGCCACTCTTTTCAGTTCGATCGATCAGGGCGGTCGCTACGCGTACGGCAACCAACCGCGCATCCTGCAGTGGAACCTGGCCCGGTTGGCGGAATCCCTGCTGCCGCTGATCCACGCCGACACCGAGCGCGCGGTCGCCTCCGTCAGCGAGGTGCTCCGGGGCTTCGGCGAGCACTATCTCGCCGCGTGGCGCAGAGGCATGCGGGCGAAGCTCGGGATCACCCCCGACACCGACGACGCGCTGGCGCTGGCCGACGGCGTTCCGGTCCTGCTGCAGGAGCAGCGGGTGGATCACACGCTCTTCTTCCGTCGTCTTTCCGGTGCGGTGCAGGGGGACGATGCGCCGGTGCGTTCACTCTTCGCCGATCCGACCTCGTTCGACGCGTGGGTCCCAGCATGGCGGGCACTGCTCCCGACGACCGGAGACGAACGCCTGGCACTCGCCCACTCGATGGATCGCGTGAACCCGCTCACCATCCCACGGAACCACCGGGTCGAGCACGCACTCGCTGCGGCCACCGGCGGCGACCTGCAGCCCTTCCGCCGCCTGCTCGACGCGATCACGCGTCCCTTCGACGAGCGCCCCGGTCTAGAGGACTTCACCCAGCCGGCCCCCGCGGACGGCGCCCCCTACGTCACCTTCTGCGGCACCTAGGCACGCCGCTCCTCGTCGCTGGTGTGCCCAGACCAGCCGACTATCCTCTGCCGGCAGCATTTCTCGCGAGCTCACGAACCACTGACGGAAGAGAAAGGAAAGTTGCGCTGTGACGGACGCATCCTCGTACACGCCTCCGAAGGTCTGGAAATGGGATTCCGAAAGCGGAGGGCGCTTTGCCAAGATCAATCGCCCGATTGCGGGCCCCACGCACGAGAAGGACCTGCCGGTCGGAGAGCACCCGCTGCAGCTCTATTCGCTCGCGACGCCGAACGGCGTGAAGGTCACCGTCCTGCTGGAAGAGCTGCTGGCCCTCGGCAAGGGAGCAGAGTACGACGCCTGGCTGATCAACATCGGCGAGGGCGATCAGTTCAGCAGCGGCTTCGTGGCGGCCAATCCCAATTCCAAGATTCCGACGCTGGTCGATCACGCCACCTCGCGCCCGACTCGCGTGTTCGAATCGGGAGCGATCCTGGTCTATCTGGCCGAAAAGTTCGGCGCGTTCCTTCCGCTCGACCCTTCCCAGCGGGCCGAGTGCATGTCCTGGCTCTTCTGGCAGATGGGCAGTGCCCCGTACCTGGGAGGCGGCTTCGGACACTTCTACGCCTATGCGCCCGAGAAGCTCGAGTACCCGATCAACCGCTTCGCGATGGAGGTGAAGCGCCAGCTCGACGTATTGGACCGGAACCTCGCCGAGCGAAGCTTCCTGGCTGGCGACGAGTACACGATCGCCGACATTGCGACCTTTCCGTGGTACGGCGGACTGGTACAGAACAAGCTCTACGAGGCGGGAGAGTTCCTCGACGTGAGCTCCTACGAACACGTCGTGCGCTGGGCGTCGCAGATCCAGGAGCGGCCCGCGGTCCAGCGCGGTCAGCGCGTCAACAAGGCCTGGGGGCCCGAGGAGCTGCGCGTGCCGGAGCGCCACAGCGCGAGCGATCTGGCCTAGGCCCCGGGGAGACTGAGCGACCCCTGCTAGAATCGAGCGACTCGACGCCGGAGGATCTCATGGGCGACCCCCACTCGATCGACGACACCGACGCGCTGCGGCGCGTGATCGGCGGGCCGCTCCCTGGGCTCGACCTGAAGAATCAGGACACGATTTCCGACGAGGCGCGCGAGTACATCGAGCGCTCGCCCTTCCTCGTGCTCTCCACCTGCGATGCCGAGGGCCGCCTCGATGCGTCGCCCAAGGGCGACGAGCCGGGGTTCTGTTGGATCGAGGACGAGCGCACACTCGTGATCCCGGAGCGGCCCGGCAACAAGCTCGTCTACGGACTCCAGAACATCCTCGCCAATCCGCGCGTCGGGCTGATCTTCATGCTGCCGGGCACTCCGGAGACGGTGCGTGTGAACGGCACCGCGACCTTGACCACCGACCCCGAGCTGCTCGAACGGCTCTCCGCGCGCGGAAAGCCGGCGCTGCTGGCGATCCGGATTCGCGTCGAAGAGTGTTTCCACCACTGCGCGAAGGCCTTCCTCCGCTCGAAGCTCTGGGAGCCCGAGAGCTGGTCCGAGCGCTTGAAGGTCTCCTTCGGCGCGATGGCCGTGAAGCGGATGAAACTCTCGGCTGACGTCGCCGCGAGGTTCGACGCCGCGGTCGAAGAGGACTACCGCAACAACCTCTAGCCCGAAGTTCCAGCGGTCGGCGAGAGAGAATCTCTGAATCTGCGACGAGCTGAGTCGAATCGACGCTGTGAGGTTCTGTCTACGCGGTGATGGTTTCGAGCAGCTCGTAGGCCCGCTGCTGCTCGGGCGTTCGCTGGGTTTCTAGGGCAAAGGTCGGCGCCGTCTCGTCGGCTCCCGGGGTGCGGCAGACATTACGGACGATGCCCGCAAGCCCCGCAGCGGGGAAACGACTATCCGCTCCGCCCGCCCAGTGCCCGGTGGTCTGGCTCAGAGTGCGAGCTGGAAGCGCCACTGGAAGATGCGGGGATCGTCGTCGCCCCCGCCTTGCGACAGGCGTCCATTGACCTGGACGTAGTTGAACATGATCCGCAGGTTCGGGCTCAGGTACCAGTTCACGCCGACGCTGATGTCGTCACCCTCGCCGCCATCGATCCCGGACTCGATGAGATCGAGCCTGCTCCAGCGCACCGCGAGCTGCACGGCACCCCAGCGGCGCCGCGGCTGGATGCGCTCGAACACCCCGCGGCGTACGTCGTAGGGACGCGACTCCCCGGTCGGAAACCAGCTCGCTTCGGCGTAGGCTCCGTCGAAGTACGGATTGCTGCGGCCCTCGTCCCTCCAGAGCTGCGTCCGCATGTACTCCGCCTGGATCGAGACCGGGCCGATCGCGCCCGCCACCTCGACGGCGAAGGCCACGGCATCGTCCACGTCCGCCAGTTGACCCGTGCTGAAGAAATAGGGCGCGAGGCTCGACTCCGGCCTCGAGCGAAGCCGGTAGCGATTCTTGCCGCGGACGTCGCGGTAGAACGAGGAGACGCCGAGGTGCAGCACGCGCTTCTCCCCGAGGATCGGAGCCACGGTGAGGCGCCCGAGCACGAGTGGACCTTCGGCGCGCTGCTTGTCGCGCTCCTCCTCGCCGAAGGCATCGAAGAATCCGCCCACCCTCGCGCTCCAGGAATCGCCGTAGGTCTCGAGGTTGAGTCCGGTGAGCGATTCCGGGGACTGCGCATTCGCCAGCGATCGCTCGAGGAAGGTAATGTCGTTCGAGCTCGTCGCCGCCTCCATCCCTAGCGGCACGGCGCGGACACCGACCTGGATGCGCGTGCGCTCGAACCCGTAGTACCCGATCCAGGCGTCGCGGAGCCACTCGCTGGTACCCGGCGACAGCTCGACGACGACGGAGGAGCGCCAATCTCGGAAGAGCCGCATGTCCAGCCCGAGACGAAGTCGGCGGATCTCGACGTGGTTGTTGAGCGACGTCGTGTCCTCGTCGTAGACCGCGGTGTCCAGGTGGAAGCGTGCGCCGAGGTGCGCCTCGAATTCGCGGCCCTCCGTCCGGAAACGTGCCAGCTGGCGGTTGCTCGTCTCGAGCTCGCCGATGCCGTCGAACTTCCATTTCTCCTTCCATTCCCAGTGAGAGCCCTGCGCGGCACCTGCCACCAGCAGCAGCGGGACGAGGGCGACCACGCCAAGGGCGCGCCTCACGTGGTGACCCCCGTCGACCCTCCACTGGCACGCTTCTCGGAGGCGAAGAGGAACTCGAAGGCGAGCTCCGCGAGCCCGCCGCGCCGGACGCTCGCGAGGAACGAGTGGTTGGTCCGCGGCAGCTCGCGAAACGAGACCGCAGACGGGCGGCCCGCGTCCCGCGCCGCCCCGCGCATCGCCTCGACCCAGCGCCGCGCACGCTCGAGCCGATGTGGACCCTGAAGGCGATCGATCTCGGGTCCCTGTCGCAGCGCCGCGTCGCGCTCGACGTCCCACTCGCCCGCGGCAACCAGCATCGGAACGCGAAGGAGCGCCTCCACGTCGAAGTGCAGGTCGGGAAGCCGAGGCGCCGGAGCCATTCCGTAGGGGAAGGGAACGGTCGGATCCGGGTACGTGTACCAGCCCGCGGCCGCGACGACGGCGGCGGCCACGCGTTTCGGGTGCGCCATCGCGTAGCGGTGGACGAACTGCGCTCCCCCCGAGTACCCCATCAGGAAGAGCTGCGACGCATTCGCCCCGGTGACCCGCGCCACCTCCTCGACCGCCCGCTCGAGCGCGCGATCCGCCCGTACTTCGCGCGTGCCGAGCCTCTGGTAGGCACGGTAGGGCGGGTTCGCGAAGCAGGGCGCGACGAGGACGACGCCGTGGCGTTCCGCGAAGGGAGCGAGCAGCAGGGCCTGCTCGGCGGCCTGACCGGCGATCCCATGGACCGCCGCGAGGATGTGCGCGCCGTGTCCGGCTTCGGGCGGAACGTAGAGGTAGTAATCGAGCGGAGTGCCGACCGCCACCGAGCAGAGCTGCACGGCGCCGGTGGTGATTGCGCCCCCCGCTCTGGAGACCAGGGTCTCGCCGCGCCGTTTCACGAAACTCGTGCCGACTGGAAGAGCCGCGCCGTGGGCTCACCCGCCGCGAGAAGCGTGGCGGGCTTGCCCGCTGCGATGAGTCGACCTCCTTCGAGGTGCCAGACGACGTCGCACCTGCGCACGCGCTCCGAAAGTTGGCTCACCAGCAGCACGGTGCCCTGGAACTCGGCCAGCGCCTCCTCGAGCGCCGCGTCGAGGTGGGCGTCCACGTCGTCGAGGAGCAGGAGCCGGGGGCGCCCGAGCAGGGCCCGGGCCAGGGCAATCCGTTGGCGCTGCCCGACCGGAAGCTCGCGGCCACCCTCGCCGAGCTGCGTCTCGAGACCGCGCGGAAGGGTCGCCGCGATCGCGTCGACGCCGCAGAGCCGGCACACCCGCTCGAGTTCCGACTCTGACGCACTCATGGCCCGATAGCGCAGATTGCGCCCGAGTGATCCGCGCAGGAGCGGCGCGTCCGGGCTCACGACGCCGATCGCGCGCCGCAGGGAGCGCAGCTTCACGCGTCGGAGGTCGCAGCCGTCGAGTCGGACGGCGCCGGAGTCCGGGTCGACGAGTCGGGCTGCCAATGCGAGAAGACTCGACTTTCCCGCGCCACTCGGACCCACGACCGCCACGCGCGAGCCCGGTTCCGCAGCGGCGTGAATCCCCTCGAGCACACCCTCGAGGCTCACCGCGTCGAACTCCAGGCGCCCGGCTCCTCGCGCGAGTCGAACCGCATCAGGCGCCTCCTCGGCGAGCACCGGGAGCGCGAAGAAGGAGTCGAGCTTGCGCCGCGCGACGCGCGCCGCGTGCCAGTATTCGTAGACACGTTCGATCACGCGGATCTGCGGGACGAGCACCGCAACGATCGCCATGGCAGCGGCGACGGTGCCCAACGTGGCGGCGTTCGAGGAGACCTGGTGGGCGCCGACGAGGAGCGCCGCGCCGTTCGCGAAGAAGATGGTGCCCTCGGCCAGGCCCCGCAGCGCCCCGCTCACGCGTGAGCGTGCCAGCATGGCATCCCGCAGACGCTGGCTCTGAAGGCCGAGGCGCCGGCGCTCCCGAGGCACCTGTCCGTGGACCTGCACGGCCGCCATCGCGGCGAGCTTCTCGGTCACGTTGTTGGCCAATCGCGTGCGGTATCGACGCGATGCGGCGATGGTGCGCCCGAGGGGTCGCCCGAGGGCGAGCGCGATCGCGGCGGAGGATGCCAGCACGGCGGCCACGGTGAGCGCCAGGGCTACGTTCATGGTGCCGAGCGCAAACAGTGCTCCGCCGGTGACGATGGCCGCGACGGTGAGGCGGGCGATGCCCAGGCTCACCCACTGCCGGAGCGCCGTCAGGTCGTTCAGGAAGCGCAGCAGGATCGCTCCGCGGCTGCGCTTTCGGAGCACCCCTGGCGCGACCCGGGTCAGGTGGTCGAACATCGCCAGGCGGATCCGGTGGACGTAGTCCTGTCCGAGCCGCTCGGCATCGATGCGCTCGGAGATCCGCGCGATCACGGCGCAGATCCCGACCGCAGTGAAGGCGAGCGCGAGCGCGCGCAGGCCCGGGTCGCCGAGTCCGCCTTGCGCGCCAAGATGGTGATCGAAGACGCGGCGGACGAGGAAGGCCGTGGCGACGGTCGCGGCACCCTGGGCCGCACCGGCCGCCACGAGCCGGGCGAGCGCGAAGCGCTGACGAGCTTCGAAGACCTGAGGAATGCTCATTGCGACAGCGCGGCCGCGCAGAGTTTCTCCACCGCGATCGGGTCCGCGAGCTCGTCCTTGCCGAGGACGGGCAGGCCCGTGGCTTCCAAGGCCTCGCGACACCCGAGGGGTGCAGCCGTGAGGATGCCGCCGACCCCGATGACCGGGAGTGACTCGCGTCGGAGCCATGCGACGCCGCCGGCTGCAGCCAACGCGTCGCCGGCCGCGAGCAAGAAGCCGTCGGTCAGCGCACGAAAACGCGGCGAGCGCAGCAGTGCTGCGGTCTCGTGCTGTAGGAGGCCGTCCGCGATCTCGAGCAGGATCACGTCGACATCCGCCAACGCGATCTCGCACACGAGCGTGGTGGCGATGCGCTCCAGCTCGGGAAGCGGGACGCGATAGGTCGAGGAGTAGCCCGCATCGGTGAAGTCGAGCACCGGGTAGGCACCCGCATCGCGCAGCAGCCACGGGTCCCCTCCCGCACCGGTCCCCGTCACCTTCGCGAAGCCCACGCGCCGTCCAGCGCGGGAGAGACCGTGAGCGAGGTAGGCGGCAGTCGTCGTCTTGCCCGAGTCCATCGACGCACCCACGACCGTCAGCGTGAGTGGCCGACGTTCCGGCGGCTCCTCGCGAGGGGAGAGGGCGAAGTCCGACAGGTTGAGGAGTCGGCCCGACGGGTCGGCGAGGAGCCCGACTGGCCGAATCGCCGTGGGTGGCCGCATGCGCTCGTGGCGGGAGAGCACCTTTGCCGCGATGCCGCCCGCGGCCACGAGGTCGCAGGCATCGAGCGCGTCCGGAACGATCGCCTCGAACTGCCGCGGCGCGTAGCGGTTGCCGTAGGCCAGGATCACCGCGTCGCCGAGGAAGAGCTTGCGACGCCGGCCGTCGGGGAGTTGGAGGTGCGTGTGCTGGCCGAAGGCTTCGATGGTCGCGAGGACCACACTCCCGGCCTGTGGCGGCGCCGTGCGGACGAGTCCGGCGATGGTGCGGGGAACGCGGCGCGTGACGTAGGAGAAGGAAACTCGCCTGCCGTCGAAGGCGTCCGCTTGGGCTTCGCCCTGCGCGGCGGAACTTCCGGTGGTCGACAGCGTGTTCTCGCGACGAGTGAAACCCGTCATGAAGACCTCTCTCAAACGCCTCGTGGGTGATCGCAAGCTTCCGCGCCCGCCATCTCATCGGCATGGACGTCGTCATTCACATCGCTGGCCGGCATGACGCTCCCGCCCAGGAACACCTCGGCCAGATCCGACTCGAACTGGGTGAAGGTCGTCGCCGTGATCAGCGGCTCGAGCGTCAGAGGATGTCGAGCACCGCGGTCGTCGATCACGGGTGCGCTGCGGTCTTCCGCGTGCTTCTCCCGCCTGGTAATACGACGCGCGGGACGCCGGGGGGGGACGACGCGATCGCACACGAATAGACGGATTTGAGCCGGAGGCGGTGAGGGATCATCCAGACCATTCTCAGCCTGCGACAGGGTGCGTCCGGTCTAGAGCACCCCGACGTGGAACGTGCGCTGCAACGGACGGATCGTGTCACACATCGGCGAGGGGCGCCATCCTTTCGGGCCTCGAATGAATGGGGCGCGGCGGTACATGAATCTGTGACGCGCTCTCATCAGCCAGTTCGGAACGCATCCAGATCGTCTGGGTCCCTGCGGGGGAGGGGGGGGCAGCGAAATTGTGATCCGGCAGGCACTCGCGCGCCTTCGCGACCCCGTGGGGCGTCGATGTGGAGAGATTCGCTCACTGTACGCACGAGTTCGTGAACGACGCATCCGCCCTGCGGTTGGATGCCGAAGCCTTGCGGCCGCGGCATGCAGGACCGAGGATGGCGGGCCAACGAGAGGTATCCGATGCGCGTAGCGGTCCTGACCGCGAGCGTTCTGCTGCTCTTCACGTCCGCTTCGACGCCACCGAGCGAGCCGTGGAAGATCGTACACGCCACCGTCGCGGCGGGTTCGCTCGAGCGCGTGGCGAAGCACGGTCGCTGGGAGCGGGAGGGGGGCGTCTGCACGCCGAAGGAGATTGCGCGTCTCGAGCTCATCGATACGCCTCGCCACGGAAGCATCGCGTTTGCGCGCGAGGAGAGCCGCCCCGGGGGATGCAAGCTGAAATTGCCGCATGTGACGGTCTACTACACGGCCGCCTCGGACTATGTGGGTCAGGACGAGTTCAGCTACCTGCGCATCGACCCCGAGAGCGGCGAGCAGCGCCTGGTCGTCGTCGAGGTGCTCGTCGAGCCCGCCGCGACCGGCGCGCTCCCCGCTCCGGTCCCGATCAGCGGGGAGCTGCCGCGCCAGATACCGCGGCTCCCGGCGCAGGCGGGCCCCGACCCGAGTTCCCTCGACCGGCCCGCCGCGTCCCCCGTCTGGTCCTGCCCCGCACCCTGTCCCCTCTTCGAGGTGGTCTTCACCGGCGACATCCTGCTCGGTGACGCCGGCGCGAAGGTGTTCCGCACGCGCGGCTTCGCCCATGCCTTTGCGTACCTGCAGCCGCTGCTCGCGGGCGACTACGTCGTCGGCAACGCCGAAGGCCCGATCACCGAGCGCACCCGGCGGCCGCATCGGGAGCAGCGCTGGAGCTACGCGGCGGATCCACGCACTGCCGCGACCCTTCGCGAGGTCGGCTTCTCCGCGCTCGGGCTCGCGAACAACCACGCCTCCGACCGGGGCCCCGAGGGCCTCCGGGACACCCTGTCGCATCTCGAGCGCGCTGGTATCGAGGGATTCGGCGCCGGCGCCGACGAGGTTGCGGCGCTACGGCCCCTCTGGATCGAGACCCCCTTCGGACGTGTGGCGGTGGTGGGCATGGCGACGCCAACGCTCTACGCGGCCGAGGCCCGCAGCGGGGAGCCTGGCATCGCGGTGGTGACACCCGAGAGGATCGAGAGGGTCGCGAAGCAAGCGCGCGCCGCCAGAGCCCGTTGGCTGGTCGCCTTCGTGCACTGGGGGCGGAACTACCGGGGCGTCACGGCACAGCAGCGGGAGGTCGCGCGGCTCTTCGCCGACGCCGGCTTCGACCTGGTCGTCGGCCACCACCCCCACGTCGTCCAGCAGGTCCAACGCATCGGCAAGACGTGGGTGCTCTTCTCGCTCGGCAACCTCGCGTTCAGCACGCCCGGACGTTTCGACGACTCCGGCATTCCCGGCTATGGACTCGTGGCGCGGGCCTACTTCGGCGCGGAGGGGCTCGAGGCCATCGAGCTGCGCTGCATTCTCACCGACAACGAGGTCGTGGCATTCCAACCGCGACCCTGCGCGACGCGGGAAGCGGCCTCGGTGCTCGGCGGACTCGGCGACGGAGTCACGCTGCGGGGAGATGTCGGCGTGCTCATGCGGGAAGGCGCTCCCATCGCCTCCCGTTCGCCGAACAAGAGCTGACTCGCCGCGCGCGCCATCTGGCGGTGGTCGTGCCCCACGCCGGGGATGATCTCGAGCCGCCAGTCGAGGGGCGTCTTCAGTTCGCGCGCGACCTCTTCCGATCGCGAGAAGAAGGCGCGCCCCCGCGCGAGGCGATGGTCACCCTGGCTGCGTGCCGCGGCCGCGTCCGGCAGCCGGGGGTCCTTCGGATCGTCGTCCTCCTCGCCGAGCAGCAGAACGAGAGATCGCCCGAAGGCGGCGCGCAGCCTCTGGGTGTCGACGGGCGCGCCTCGGAGACCGAAGGGATAGCCGACGTCGAAGTCGGGCATCGTGTAGGAGCCCGCATTGGCCGCGACGGCCGCCGCGAAACGCGCCTCCGGCATCAGAATCACCATCCGGTGGACGAACTGTGCGCCCGCCGAGTGACCAAACAGGAAGTAGTGCTGGCTGCGGTTTCCGCTGGCTTCGCGGACGCGGTCGAAGATCCGCTCGATCTCGCCGAAGACGTACTCGCTTCTCTCCTGTGGTCGCCCGCGCCCGTCGAGGACGTTGCCGGCCTGGTACACGCGCGAGGCTCGGTAGCGCGAGGCAGAGAACTGCGGGGCGACCAGCAGCACGCCGTGCCGGTCCGCGTGGGGAATCCAGGCGTCGAGATACTCCTTGGCGTTCCTGCGTACGCCGTGCATGACGAACAGCACGGGCGAGTCGGGTCGCATGCTCTCCGGTTTGTAGACGTAAACCGGAATCGGCTTGCCCCACTGGTCGCTGATCTCGAGCCGGTTGACACCTGGAGCGAGCGGCTCCGCCCCAACTCGACCCGCAGCGAGGACGAGCGCGGAGACGGCCAAGAGCGCGGCCGCCATCAAGCGTGCGCTCTCTCGCGTTCGCCTGAGCCCGGCCCGATCTGTCGCGTCATCCACTTCGAAAGAGCCGAAGCTCATTGCAGTCCCACGCAGCGTCGCGAACACCAGTAGCCAAGATTATAGGAGGAGCGGCGTCTGCCAGCCAAGCCGTGAAGAGAATGTCGGGCGCGAAGTGCCCCTTGAATGGCCTCTGCCTATCCGACTCGCTCAGCCTGTGCCCGAATTCGACACGGCGGCGCCTACATCGGTGGTTACCAACCCGGACACCTCGGGTGGGGGGTGGGCAAGACCGCCGTCGCAGTCGCCCTACTACCATCTCACGGCTGAGTCAGTCGGATAGGCGGAGAAGCGCTGATCCGTGGCCTCAGCGCGAGCGACTCTTCTCGAGATGCGCCCATGCGGGAGGGAGCGAGATGTCGCGCTCCGGATGCCGCGGAGGCAGGTTGAACTCGGCGGGCGGTCGCCATCCCATCGCGCGCATCGTCTCGCCGACGTGCGTCATGTTCAACATGTCGTGGCTGTAGCAGAAGAGCCCGTTGCCGGCGTAGTAGAGGATCGAGAGTCCCGCCACGAGCCAGGGCGTGCCGTCTTCCTTGCGCCCCAGGATCTGGTCCCACTGGCTGACGAGGCG
The DNA here is from genome assembly GCA_964413375.1 of uncultured Spirochaetales bacterium. Classification (GTDB taxonomy): domain Bacteria; phylum Myxococcota_A; class UBA9160; order UBA9160; family SMWR01; genus CAZUYC01. The sequence continues at coordinate 23,380 of CAYPSI010000133.1, forward strand.
ATGGCCTTCGACCATCGTCCAGTTCTCGGGCGTCGACCAGCCGTGCCCCGTCAGGCCCGCCATCGACTTCTCGAAGAACTCGCGAAGCTGCGCGCGGCCTTCGATCCGTCCCCACGCCGGGTCGATGTAGACGGCATCCTCCGTAAAGAAGTCTGCCAGAGCGGACCACGGCCGTCGGCCCGCATCGATCTCGTCGCGCAGCGCGACGAAGCGCTCGTAGCTCTCGGTGGCCTCCCTCTCGATCGCGCCCGACATGCTGCGTCCCCCCTTCTCGTTCATTTGCAGCTCTCCTCGCCTTCAGTCGAAGAGGTCACCTGCCTGGCTGCCTCGCCTCGGCATGGCTAGCGACCCTGGGGCCGGAAGCGCGGAATCGCCAGGTCCGGGCTCATGTCTTCCCAGACGAGCTCGACCGGCATTCCGATCTCGATCGCGTCCGGATCGACGTCGACGAGGTTCGAGATGATCCGCACTCCGCCGGCTTCCTCGAGCGCGATGACCGCAATCACGTAGGGAAGCTGCTGGCCCGCAGCGATCGGGCGGTGTACGACGGTGTAGGTGTAGACCTCTCCGCGGCCCGGCAGCTCCTTCCAGGCGGAATCGGCGGAGCGGCACTCGGGGCAGATTGGCGCCGGGGGAAGCCGGGTACGGTCGCATGAGGTACAGCGCTGCACGACGAGCCGGTGCTCCGAGGCGGCCCGCCACCAGGGCAAGCTGGTCGCGTCCGCGAGCGCCGGCGGCATCCCGTCGGGAAAGAAGCGTTCGCTCATCTTCGCCCCAGCACGACGGCGCTCGAGGGGACGCAGGCCGCGCTCGTCACCAGGCAGACCTCGGCGCCTTCGACCGGACTGGTGGACTCGCCGCGCAGCGCTCGCACCCCCTCGACGACGTGGTTGAGCCCGTGGATGTAGGCCTCGGACAGGCTTCCGCCGTGGGTATTGGTGGGAAGGCTCCCACCCTGCCAGGAGAGTGCGCCGCTCTCGACGAAGGGGCCTCCCTCGCCTCGCTTGCAGAAGCCGTAGTCCTCGAGCTGCATCAGCACGCAGCCGGTGAAGTGATCGTAGATCTGGGCGACGTCCACGTCGCCGGGGCCGAGTCCCGCTTTGCCCCAGAGGCGAGCGGCCATCTCCTCGCAGCCGCCGGTCGCGTAGAGCTCGTCCGCGATGCTCGCGTTGGTGAAGGGCCCGAACGCGTAGCCCTTCGGCGCCCCCTGCTCGCTCGCGAGGATCTCGACCGGGCGCCTTGCGAGGTTTTTGGCGCGCTCCTGCGTGGTGACGACGACGGCGCAGGCTCCGTCGCTCTCGAGACAGCAATCGAAGAGGCGATGCGGGTCCGCGATCATCGGCGAGGCCTGGTGATCGGCGAGCGTCATCGGCCGCGCGCCCATCACCGCGCGCGGGTTGCGACTCGCATGCTCGCGGAAGGTCACCGCGATCCGGCCCAGCTGCTCGCTCGTGGTCCCGTAGAGATGCATGTGGCGCCGGGTCGGCAGCGCGTAGACCGCAGCGGCCATCAGCAGGCCGTAGGGCATCGCGAAGCCCATCGAGGCCTGTAGCAGCGTGCTGGCCTGCTGGAGCGTCGGGGGCTTCGGGTCCACCGGAGCCGAGGCATCCATGCCCCCGGTGCCGAAGCGAAAGAACTGCCCCTGGCAGAGCGAGCGGTAGACGACGACCACCTCGGCCTGGCCGGTCTCGACCGCCATCGCGGCGTTCGAGACGGCTGCGCAGCCGCCCCCTCCCCCCGGCATCCAGACCATGTTCGCGAAGCGCAGCGCGGGGAGCCCCAGCTCCGCCGCAAGGAAGACGGCCTCGTTGCGATCGTCGGCGAAGGAGGCCAGCCCGTCGACGTCGTCGATCCCGAGGCCGGCATCGGCGACGGCGCGCTGGATCGCCTGGCACGCCAGCGCGTGCTCCGTCACGTCGCCGATCTTGCCCCAGCGGGTGTATTGCGACTCACCCACCCCGACGATGTGCGCGCGCCGTCGACTCATGCGCGCCACGTCCACCACGCTCCCGAGCGGCTCCCGCGCCGGGCAGGGGCAGCGAGTCGGTCCGGAAGGTCCTGCGACACGGCTGGAAATTGAACCACTTTCCGCTTTCCGGCAAACTCGCGCCAAGGAGCAACCCATGGAGAAGGGAATGGCCGGCATCCGGGTGCTCGATTTCTCGACCCAGATCGCGGGCCCCTACGGCTCGAAGCTCTTCGTCGACGCGGGCGCCGAGGTGGTCAAGATCGAGCCGGCGGACGGCGATTCGTTGCGACGCTGGTCGGCGACCGGCGCCGATCTGGGCGGCCGCGACTCCGCACTCTTCAGCTACCTGAACGCAGGCAAAGAGTCGGTCGTCGGGACGTCCTCCGATCTGCACGTCCAGTCGCTGCTTGGAGAAGCAGACCTCGTGATCGAGGCCCACGGCCTGGAATCCGACACCGGGGAGCGTCTCGACGTCGCCCGTCTGCGCGCACTCCATCCGCGCCTCGTCGTGCTCTCGATCACGCCCTACGGCCTGACGGGCCCGTGGGCCGACCGCCGTGCCACCGAGTTCACGCTCCAGGCGGAATCGGGGTCGATCGGCATCCGGGGCCTGATGGGCCAGGAGCCCTTCCAGGCCGGCGGCCGCATCAGCGAGTGGGCGGCGGGGAGCTACGGCGCCGTCGCGGCCCTGCCGGCCCTGTTTCGCGCGCGCGCGACGGGACGAGGAGAGCACATCGATCTCTCGATGCTCGAGACCGCGAACCTGGTGTTCGCGAACTTCTCGGAGACGATGAACCGGCTGATGAACGGAAGCCCCGCGGATCCGCAGCATGCCTTCCTGGCGCCGGCGGTGGAGACGCCGTCGATCGAGCCGACCGCCGACGGCTTCGTCGGGTTCTGTACGAACTCGCGCCAGCAGTTCTCGGATTTCCTGTTGATGATCGAACGCCCGGATCTGCGCGAGGACGAGCAGCTCGCCCAGTTCGGCGGTCGCCTGATGCGCTTCGAAGAGTGGACCGGGATCATGCGCGCCTGGCTGTCGAAGAAGACGACGGCGGAGGTCATCGAGCTGGCCTCCCTGCTGCGGATTCCGGTGGCTCCGATCTGCAATGGCCAGACCGTGCTGGACCACGAGCAGCTGGTGGAGCGAGGCGTCTTCGGCCCCGATGCAGACGGCCGCTTCGTCCAGCCCCGGCGCCCCTACCGCTTCGACGACGTGGACCCGCCGGCTCCGCGCCCCGCCCCGCGCCTGGGGGCCAGTACGCGTTCGGCCGCGTTCTCGAAGCGAGCCGACGAACCCCGCGAAGCAGGGCGGGCCCCGCCGAACGCTGCGCTCCCGCTCGCCGGCGTGCGGATCCTCGACTTGACCGCCTGGTGGGCCGGGCCTGCCGCCTCCCACCTGCTGGCGAGCTTCGGCGCCGAGGTCATCCACGTCGAGTCGACGCTGCGCCCCGATGGTCTGCGCATGATCGGGGGCATGATGGCCGCCCACTACGAGCGGTGGTGGGAGGCGAGCCCCCACTTCCTGCACGCGAACAGCAACAAGCTCGCGATCACGCGCGATCTCTCCAGGCCGAAGGGCCTCGAGCTGGTCGAGAAGCTGATCGCGAGCTGCGACGCCGTGGTCGAGAACTTCACCCCGCGCGTGCTCGAGAACTTCGGGCTGGGCTGGGAACGGGTGAAGGAGCTCAATCCCCGGGCGATCCTGATGCGGATGCCCGCCTTCGGTCTCTCGGGCCCCTGGCGCGAGTACACCGGCTTCGCCCAGACGATGGAGCAGCTCTCCGGTCTGGCCTGGACGACGGGCCACCCGGGCGATCAGCCGCGGATTCCGCGCGGACCCTGCGATCCGGTCGCCGGCATGCACGCGACCTTCGCGTTCCTCGTCGCGCTGGTTATGCGAGGCGCATCGGGCCACGGGCACCACGTCGAGAGCACGATGGTGGAGAGCGCCCTCAACATCGCCGCCGAGCAGGTCGTCGAGTGGAGCGCCTACGGCCATCGGATGGAGCGCGAGGGCAATCGCTCCGCGCTCGCGGCGCCACAGGGGCTCTATGCCTGCGCGGACGGCCAGTCGGCGACGGACTCGTGGCTGGCGCTGTCGATCGCGACCGATGCCCAGTGGCGTGCGCTGCGCGGGGCCCTCGGCAACCCCGACTGGGCGATGGACGCGGCCCTCGAGACCCGGGCGGGCCGCCGCGAGGCCCACGACGCGATCGACGAGCGCCTGCGCGAGTGGACCCGCGAGCGCGGGCGCGCCGAGCTCGCTGCAGAGCTGCGTTCGCTGGGCATTCCCGCCTCCGAGGTGGCGAACACCTGCAGGCTCCTCCAGACGAACCCCCAGCTCCGGGCGCGCCGCTACTTCGAGACCCCCGAGCACCCCGTGGTGGGAGCGATGCCGCTCCCCTCGCTGCCCTTCCGCTATGCAAGCGTCGACCACTGGCTACGAACGCCGGCACCGACCGTCGGGCAGCACAACGAAGCCGTCCTGTGCGATATCGTCGGCCTCTCACACGACGAGCTTCGGGCTCTCGAAGTCGAGGGCGTGATCGGAGAGCGTCCCTCGGGACTGTGATCTCAGCATGTCCACCCGCGCCGACCCCGACCTCCCGCCCTACGCACCGGAGCGCATCCTCACGGCTCCCTTCCCCGAACGCGCGCGGCTCGCGTGCCGGACCTGGGCCTCGCAGGTCCATCCCACTCCTTTGCTCGTGATCGCGATGTACTGGGCGAAGTACCTGCTGCTCTTCATCGGGGGCTGGGCCTTCTTCGCCTCCTTCTCCGCCGGCCATCCGGGCTTCGCCTCGCCGGGCGCATGGGCGTTCACGCCGATCGCGTTCCAGAAGGCGATGCTGTGGGCGATCTTCTACGAGCTGGCCGGCTTCGGCTGCGGGTCGGGGCCAATGAACGCGCGCTTCTCGCCGCCGATCGGCGGCTTCCTGCACTTCCTGCGCCCGGGCACGACGAAGCTGCCGCTCTTCCCGGGCCTCCCGGTGTTCGGCGGGATCCGGCGCACGGCGCTCGACGCGGCACTCTACGCGGCGAACCAGCTCTTCCTGCTGCGCGCGCTGCTGGCGCCCGAGCTCACGCCGGAACTGCTGCTGCCGAGCTTCGTGCTGATCCCGCTGCTCGGCATCACGGACAAGACGCTCTTCCTCGCTGCGCGCGCCGAGCATTACTACGTGGCGCTCGTCTGCCTGACGGTGGCCAGCGGCGACGCGCTGTGGATCTCCGCCTGCAAGGGGCTCTGGGCGATGATCTGGTTCTGGGCAGCCACCTCCAAGCTCAACGATCACTTTCCGTCGGTGATCATGGTGATGATGAACAACGGTCCCTTCTTCCCGAAATGGCTGAAGAAGCACCTCTTCGCGGCCTACCCGGACGACCTGCGGCCCTCCTCCTTCGCCATCGGGATGGCGCGGATCGGCACGCTCACCGAATACATGATTCCGCTGGTGCTCGTCACGAGCCAGAGCCCGCTGCTCACCGGCGCGATGCTCGTCGTGATGGGCTCTTTCCATGGCTTCATCGCGCTGAACAACCCGAGCGGCATGCCGATCGAGTGGAACATCCTGATGATCTACGGTGGCATCTTCTTGTTCGGCTTCCACCCGGAGGCGAGCGTGCTCGCCGTGGGCCAGATGCCCTGGCTCGCGCTCTTCCTGTTCTCGAGCCTCTTCGTCGTGCCCTGCGTCGGAAACTTCGTGCCCTCGCGCGTCTCCTTCCTGCTGTCGATGCGCTACTACGCGGGCAACTGGGCCTACAACATCTGGCTCGTCCGCAAGGGCAGCATCGGGAAGCTCTCGAAGCTCACCAAGGCCGCCGGCACGATGCGCGAGCAGCTCGAGAAGCTGATCCCGGACGCCAGCGGCGTGGACGTGGCGCTCGCCCTCTCGCTGGCGCACCGCTTCATGCACCTCGAGGGCCGACCGCTGCTCGAGGCGCTCCCGCGTGCGGTCGACTCCATCGACGACTACGAGTGGATGGACGGGGAGGTCCTCGGCGGCATGGTGCTCGGCTGGAACTTCGGCGACGGGCATCTGAACGGCTTGCAGCTGCTGCAGGCGGTGCAGCAGCAGTGCGGCTTCGAGCCGGGCGAGCTGCGCGTGGTGATGGTCGAGTCGCAGCCGCTCTTCGGCCGCACGATGCAGTGGAAAGTCGTCGACGCGGCGAGCGGCCTGCTCGAGGAGGGTGAGACCGAGATCGCGCCGATGCGCGGGCTCCAGCCCTGGCCGACCGGGAAGTACGCCGAAGCCCTGTTGCGGGGACGCGCGGGCGCGAGCGCCTGAGGGCGCGGGGCGATGGCCGAGCAAGACCCGGACGCCGTCGTGATCGGTTCGGGCCCGAACGGGCTCGCCGCCGCGATCGAGCTGGCGCGAAGAGGCGCCACGGTGCTCGTCCTCGAGGCCGAGAACGAAGTGGGCGGTGGCACGCGCAGCGCCGAGCTCACGCTCCCCGGCTTCACCCACGACGTCTGCTCGGCCGTGCACCCGATGGGGATCCTTTCTCCCTTCTTCCGCGAGCTCCCGCTCGCCGAGCACGGTCTCCGCTGGCTGCGGCCGCGCGCATCCGTCGCGCACCCGATGCCCGACGGACGCGCGGTGATGCTCTACCGCTCGCTTGCGCGGACAGGCGAGGGACTGGGCCGCGACGCTCGCGCCTGGGCGCGGATGGTGGCCCCCTTTCTCGACGACCCGCACTCGCTGCTCGCCGACGCAATGGGGCCGCTGCGGGTTCCCGCGCACCCGATCGCGATGCTGCGCTTCGGTCTCCGCGCCGCATTCTCGGCGAACCGGCTGGCGCGCCTGAGCTTCCGCGGGGAGCGGGCGCGCGCTCTCTTCGCCGGCTGCGCGGCGCACTCGGTGCTGCCGCTCGGTCAGCCGCTCAGCGCGGCACTGGGCCTGCTCTTCGCGATCACCGCACACGTAGAAGACTGGCCGGTGGCGCAAGGAGGGTCTCACGCGATCACCCGCGCGCTCGCCTCCTACCTGCGCAGCCTCGGCGGCCGGATCGAGACCGGCCGTCGCATCGAGCGACTGGACCAGCTCCCCGATGCGCGCGTCGTGCTCTTCGACACCTCCCCGGAGCAGCTCGCGCGGATCGCTGGCGACGCGCTTCCCGCAGGGTACCGGCGCCGGCTCGGGCGCTACCGCTACGGGCCGGGCGTGTTCAAGCTCGACTGGGCCCTCGACGGACCGATCCCGTGGCAGGACCCCGCGTGCCGCGAGGCGTCCACGGTGCACGTGGGCGGCAGCCTCGAGGAGCTCTGCGCCTCCGAACGCGACATGTTTCGCGGCCGCCACAGCGAGCGCCCCTTCCTGATCCTGTGTCAGCAGAGCGAGGTCGACCCGACGCGCGCGCCCGAGGGCCGGCACACCGGCTACGCCTACTGCCACGTCCCTCACGGCTCGACCGTCGACAGGAGCGACGCGATCGAGCGCCAGGTCGAGCGCTTCGCGCCCGGCTTTCGCGACCGCATCCTCGCCCGGCACGCGATGAACACCGCGGATTTCGAACGCAGCAACCCGAACTACAAGGGTGGCGCGATCACCGGCGGCGTCGCCGATGCCTTCCAGCTGTGGACGCGTCCGGTGGCCCGCCTCGATCCCTACTCGACGCCGAATCCGCGCCTCTTCCTCTGCTCCGCGGCGACACCTCCGGGAGGCGGCGTCCACGGCCAGTGCGGCTACTGGGCGGCGCGATCGGCATCGAGGCGGCTCGGGATGCGCTGACTCGGCTCTCGAGCTCACCCGCCCGGCGTGAAACGGACCGGCATCTCCTCGATCCCGACGATGAAGTCGTTGGGGCGCACCGGAAGCGGGTCGCTGGTCGCGAGCTCGATGTCCGGGAGGCGGCGCAGGAGCTCCTCGAGCAGCACGCGCAGCTCGAGACGCGCGAGCGTGGCGCCCAGGCAATGGTGGGTCCCGAAGCCGCCGAAGGCGACGTGGCGGTTCGGCTCGCGCGCCACGTCGAAGCGATCGGGCTCGGAAAAGACGGCCGCGTCGCGGTTGCCGGACGGGTAGAGCAAGAGCATCCGGTCGCCTTCGCGAAGCGCCTGCCCGCGCAGCGTCGTATCGCGCACGACGGTGCGGTTCATGTTCTGGATCGGGCTCACCCAGCGCAGCATCTCCTCGACCGCGGTCGGGATCCCGCTCGGGTCCCGGGCCAGCGCGCGCTTCTGGTCGGGGTGGCGGATCAGCTCGAAGAGCCCTCCCGTCATCACGTGGCGCGTGGTCTCGTCGCCCCCGATCAGGATCAAGAGGCTCTCCTGGAGGATCTCCTCCTCCGCGAGGCGGTCGCCCTCGATCTCGGCATGCACGAGGATCGACATCAGGTCGTCGCGCGGATTCTGGCGGCGGTCCGCGAGCACCTTGCTCGCGTAGCTCCAGTACTCGGCCGCAACTCCGGCCTGGTGTGCGAGCCGCGTCGCGTCGTCCTCGATCTTCGCCACCTCGCCGCCTCCGAGAAGCTCGTCCGACCAGCGCAGCAGCGTCTCGCGGTCTTCGGGTGCCACGCCGAGAATGTCCCCGATCACGACCATCGGGATCCAGCGCGCGACGTCGTGCACGAAGTCGCACTCGCCGCGCTCGGAGATCCCGTCGATCAGCTCGTTCGTGAGCCGGCGCAGCATCGGCTCGTGGTCGGCGACGCGACGCGGCGTGAAGCCGCGGTTCACGAGGTTCCTCCGCCGCTTGTGCAGCGGGTCGTCGAGGTTGATCATCGACGGTGTGTAGGAGTTGCGCTGCGGCCGCGAGCCCTTGGCCGAGCCGTAGAGCTCCGGGCGCCGCGACACTTCCATGATGTCGTCGTAGAGTGAGACGCCCCAGAGCCCGCCGTCGGCCGACCTGTCCCAGTAGAGCGGCGCGTTCTCGCGCATCCAGCGAAAGCCCGGGTGCGGATCCAGATAGAAGAAGCGGTCGAGCAGGCGCACGCTCGGGTTCGTCGGATGGTCGGGCACGCGGCGTCCTCCAGGCTCCGGAGGCCGGCGAGGATATCGCAGCCGCCTCGGGCCTTCAGGACAGCATGCGCTCCGCGGGATCGGGGCGCGTGGCGAGCTCGGCCCTCATCCGCGCGCCCACCTCGGCAGCGCGTTCGGCGACGATCTCGTTGTCGCGCAGCGCGCCGATCGCGGCCGCGAGGCGCTCCGCACGCAGGCCGCGCCGGTCGATCGCAGGCGGCCCGAGGCCGAGCCTGTGTACGCGATGCGCCCAGTGAAACTGGTCCGCCACGTGGGGGACCAGGATCTGGGGCGCTCCGGCACGCGCCGCCGTCGTCGTGGTACCGGCTCCGCCGTGGTGCACGACGGCCAGCACCCGCGCGAAGAGGCTGGCGTGAGAGACGGGCCCCACCTGCATCACGCTCTCGGGCAGCGCGCTGCCACCGAGCCCCGCCCAGCCCTGCGAGAGCACCGCGCGTACGCCGGCAGCCTCGACCGCCCGGAGCACGAGCTGGGTTGCGGCCTGCGGATCGGGGTCGGGCATGCTCCCGAAGCCGACGTAGACCGGCGGGTCCCCTGCGTCGAGAAAGGCCTCGAGCTTGGGCGGAAGCGGCTCCGCCTCGAAGGGATGCAGGCAGCCGACCCTCACCACGTGGGGCTCGAGATCGGGGGCGAGCGGCGCGAGGATCGCCTCGGCCGCGAGCGCCGGCCGCTCCCCGAAGAGGAGGCGGTAGTAGTCGCGCGCCGGGGGGAGCCCGATCGACGCGCGCGCGTCGTCGATCGCGCGGCCGATCCCGCGCTTGACGAGGGCCTCGACCCCCCACCACGCCGCGCGGTTCGCCCAGCGCGGGAGCTCGCCGCGCGGCACCATGAAGGGCGTCTGATCGGGCGAGCGCAAGAGCGACGGGCAGTAGGCCACCATCCGGTAGCGCGCGCCGAGAAGCTCGGCGACCGAGGAGGCAGCGAACTGCGACCCTGCCGCGAAGATCCAGTCGGCGCGCTCGACCGCCATCGCCAGCTCGCGCATCTGGATCCCGACCTGCTCGCGGACGTAGCGCTTGCCCTCGCCCAGCGAGGAGAGAACCCCTGCGTGCAGGATCTCGGCGCGCGACTCGAGGTACGCGCGCACGTCCCTTCCGACCGGATGGAAATCGACGCCGCAGCGCGCGGCGTCGTCCGCGAAGTTCGGCGGCCCACATAGCAGGGCCTGGTGTCCGCGCCGGGCGAAGCCCCGCGCGAGGGCGAGCATCGGGTGGATGTCGCCGCGCGTTCCATCGGCTGCCAGCGCAATGCGCATTCCCGCTCGAGACCCCCAGGGGTCATCGATCGCCCCGACCCGCGGCTTTAGCGGGCATCCCGGGCTCTAGAGCGGCGCCAGTCGCATTCCGGGTGGGACCACGACGAAGAGGAACTCCTTGTTGCGCAGGTGCCCTACTCGCCCCACCTTCTCGCCGCGCGGGTTGTAGATACCGATTCGCGCGCCCACGTAGCGCCGGTAGTCCCGCTCGATCACATGGACCTCGCCGCGCTCGCGCAAGAGCGACTCGATTCGGTCGCGCGCCAGAAAGCCTTCGTCGCTGAACGAGACCACGAGCACCGGCGACTTCACCGCGGCGAGCAGGCGCACGAAGGCCGTCGCGAACTCGCGCCGCGAGTTGAAGGGGCTCCGCCGCTCGCGACAGTCGACCCTCTTGCACGCCGTCCCGTAGACCTCCGGAGCGTCCCAGCGCACGAGCGTCTCCCAGACATGGTAGTTGCCGAGGTAGGAGTGCTGGTTGTAGGGCGGATCGAGATAGGCGACGTCGGCGCTGAGCGCCTCGCCGGCCTCGTCCGCTTCGAGGCAGGTCGCGCGCCCGGGCCCCTCGCGCGCGCGCGGAAGCAGTGCCGGCAGGCGCAGCGTGAGAGCGTTCGAGGCTCGCGGCGCCCAGCTCTTGAGATAGGCCATCTGCACGCCGGTCGTCGAGTCGACGCGGTCGGCCGCCTCCATCAGCGAGACCAGGAGCACCGCCTCGAGGTCCGGAGCGAGACTCTTGCGGCGGATCGCCTCGCGGATCGCGTCGACGCGCTCGCCGTTGTGTGGCTGGAAGAAGCGCGAACGCAGGCAGAAGGTCTCGGTGAAATAGCCAGGGCTTCCCGGCAGCGCGTTCAGCTCCTCGACGAGCCCGCGCGCGTCGCGCTCGACCCCTTCGAGGTCCACCTCGACGTAACAGCGGGCGAGGGTGTAGGCGTAGGCCAGATGGTCGTTCGCGAGCACGCGATAGCCCTGGGCCTTGAGCGCGTGGCCGACCCTCGACGTACCGGAGAAGAGATCGGCCACCGTTCGCACGCCGGGGATCGCCTGGATGACCGCGAGGATCTCCGGAACGAGGGTCCGCTTGGAGCCGATGTATTTGATCAAGGGCCGCTCACAGCCAGGCGCTGATCCGCTCGAGGGTCCACCAGACGGCGACGGACCCGATCCCGTATGCGGGGACCTGCATCGCTGCGACGGGCCATCGCAGTGCCGCCCGGCGACCGAGCGCAGCCAGCGGCAGCACGCAGGCGATGAAGAGCAGCTGGCCCAGCTCGACTCCCAGGTTGAAGAAGAGGAGTGCCAGCGGAATCGACTGCTGCGGCAGGCCCAGCTCGCGAAGGGCGCCGGCGAAGCCGAGCCCGTGCAGCAAGCCAAAGACGAAGGCCACGATCCACGGCCGGCGCGCGCTGAGACCCGGCCGCCCGCGCGCTTCGTGCACGATCTCTCCGGCCACGAAGACGATGCTGAGCGCGATCACCGCCTCGACGGGTCCCTGGCGCACCTGCACGAAGCCGAGCGTCGCGGCTGCCAGCGTCAAGCTGTGCGCGACCGTGAACGCGGTCACCGTCACGACGAGGCGCCTCGTGCCCCGGACGACCAGCGCGAGGGCCAGCACGAAGAGCAGGTGGTCGATCCCGCCGAGGATGTGCTCGACCCCGAGCCGGAGATAGGTCGCAGCGACCTCGCCGCGACCGGGCTCGGCCGGGACCACGAAGGCGGGCTCCCGCGCCGTGAGCCGCGCGATCCGCGCCGACCCGTCGGATGCCTCGATGCGCACGAGCACGTCCGTGAGCGTGGCGGCGAGGCCCTCGATCGCGATCGTCCCCCCGGTGAGCCCGCCAGCGCAGCGCACGCTCCAGCGCTCCGTCATCGCTGCCTCGAAGGCAGTCGCACTGCGCGGCGTCACGACCTCGCAGCGCTCGGGCAGCGTCGCCGAGAGCGCGAGCCGCAGCTCGCCCCGTGCGGGCACCTTCCAGAGCACGTCGAAGAGCTCCGGTCCGCGCTCGCGCAGCTCGAGGTAGCCCGGCCGCAGCTCGTGCGCCCCGCTCGGCGCCGGGAGGACGAACGCGAAGAGGGCGCTCGCCAGCCCGAGCGCGAGTCGCCTCACCGAGCCTCCGTCGCGGGTGCGGCGACCGCTCCGGGTGAGACGAAGGAATCGGGTGCGACAAAAGAATCGGGTGCGACGAAGGCATCGGGTACGACGATCTCCACCTCGTAACGGCTGCGCAGCTCGCGATAGGAAGCCTCGCGCGCCTGGCGTCGGTGGTCGGCGAGCCACTCACGCGCAACCGCTTCGCGAATCTCGGTCAGCGCGGGGTCCCGGCCCTCGACGCGCTCGCGCACGAAGACGATGTGGAGGCCGTAGGCCGACTCGACGGGACCCTCCCAGCGACCGGGTGCCAGCTCGAAGAGGCGCTCGGAGAAGGAGACTCCAAAGAGCCTCGACACCTCGCTCGCCGAGAGATCGTTGCTTTCGGCCGGGAGCGGCAGCGGGTCGCCTAGCAGCGACGGATCGAGATCGGCGTTCCCCGCGCGAAGCTCGACCAGCAGGCGCTCCGCGTCTGCGCGCAGCTCTTCGCCACGGCGATCCCGGCTCAGGTAGACCTGGCGGAACGCCAGACGCGGCTCCTGCCGGAACTCCTCGCGATTCCCAGCCAACCAGCTCTCGAGCTCGGCATCGCTCGGTTCCGCCGCGGCGAGGTCTTCCGAGAGGAACTCCATCTTCTGTCGCATGCGTCGACGTACGATCGTGTCGTCCCGATCGAGACCGAGTGCGAGGGCCTCGCGGTAGAAGACCTCCTCGCGGACGCGGTCTTCGATCAACCCTGCGAGCTCTTCCTCGGTGGGAGGGCGCTGCCAGGTGCGCTCGAAGCCCGCGACGAGCTGCGCGACGTCGCCTGCACCGAGAACGATGCGGTCCGTGCGCTCGTTCGCGGGGCCAGCCAGGGCCCCGGCGAGCCAGAAGAGGGCCGTGCCCAGGATCAAGAAGTGGAGCA
>CAYPSI010000134.1:0-29699 GCA_964413375.1 uncultured Spirochaetales bacterium
ATCGGCGTACCGGGTGCCTGGAGCTCGTGGACGATGGCGTCGGCGTCGATCACCACGGCGCCGAGACGGGCAAGGATGCCTGCGACGGTGCTCTTTCCGGTTCCGATGCCGCCGCTGAGGCCGATCACTCGGGTCACGGCCGGTGACTCTAACGCAGGCTCCGCGCGGAGCCGCGGGGCCTCGCAATGCCAGCGGGCCTCAGACGACGATCGTTTCCTCGTCGGTCAGGACGCAGTTCTTGCCCTGGTCCTTCGCGCGGTAGAGCGCGCGGTCCGCTGCCCGAAAGAAGGCCTTGCGGTCGCCCGCGAACTGGGCGACTCCGATCGAGACGGTGACGCTGGCCGGACGCAGCGATTCGTCGAGGATGAACGAGGACTCTGCGACCGCGGTGCGGATCTTCTCGGCGAGACGGTAGGCGCCGTCGAGATCCGTATCCGGCGTCAGCACGACGAACTCCTCGCCGCCGTAGCGGGCCAGCAGGTCCGTGGCGCGTACGGACTGGTTCAGGATGCGCGCGACGCCCGCGAGAAGCTCGTCGCCTGCGGCGTGTCCGCGCCGGTCGTTGAGCTGTTTGAAGTCGTCGAGGTCGACGAGCAGCATCGAGAGCGGCTCGCCGCTGCGGCCGACGCGCAGGATCTCGCGCGTCAGGTGGTCCTGGAAGAAGCGGTGGTTGTGGAGCTTCGTGAGGCCATCGGTGATCGAGAGCTGCTCGAAGGTCTCCTTGGCCTGCTGGAGCTCGGCATTGCGCTCGAGCAGGTCGAGGTTCACGGCTTCGATCTCGCCCTGCTGGCGGCGCAGGCGCCGCAGCATGTCGTTGAAGGTCCGCGCGAGCAGGCCGATCTCGTCGCGGGTCGGCGGCTCCGGGACCTCGTGATCGATCTGGCCCTGGGCGATGCGGCGCGCGCCGTCCGACAGCACCTCGATCGGCTGGAGCACCGCGGCGGTGACGCGGAAGGCAAGAAAACTCGCCAGCAGCACCAGGAAGAGGTCGATCACGAAGATCCGGGTCACGACCCCGAGCACGGGCTCGAAGGCGACGTCGAAGGGGGCGAGGATCGCGAGCTGAAGCGGGCTTCCCGCGGCGACCGCTCGGATGCTGCCCACCCACTCGCGACCGCGCGAATCCCGGAAGGCGCGCATGCCGGGGTCTTCGGTGCGAAGCGTTGCCGCCGGCAGCACGACCTCCTCGGAGCCGGAGCGGGAGGCGGCCAGGCGCCGGCCCTCGGCGTCGAGTAGCAGCAGGAGTCCCCCAGGGGGGAGTGGCTCGCGCGCCAGGTGCTGGGCCAGCCCCTGCCCGGATGACGCCGTCAGCCCCTGCGCCAGCCGCTCTTCGAGTCGCTCGACGGCGCGCTCCAGCGCGGCCGGATAGCTCTGATCCACGACCCGCGTCAGGTGGGTGTGGGTGGCCTCGATCGAGGTCCAGCTCACCAGGGCAGCGGTCACGCAGGTCGTCAGGAAGACGAAGAGGACGAGCTTGGTCGCGACGCTCGTCGCGGGTCGCGTGGCTGCACTGGAGCGAAGCTCGGCCATCGAGGTGCACTCCCCCGCCGGTGCATCGGCGGCGGGCAGGCAGTTCTGGAGCCCGGGTGGGTGTTGCATCGCTAACCCCCCGACCGGTCGATAAAATTCCCCTTCGGGCGGTTTGCGCGCGCCCAGGCCCTCGTCTATATTGCGCGAGCCTTTTCAAGGGGTTAGGCGCGCATCCAGCGTTGGGGGACGGAGGCCGATGGAGGCCTACCGGCGGCCTACGGCCGCTCGTGCCGCGCGTGTGGACGAAACAATATGGCCGAAAGCGCAAAGTCGGACCGCGATGCCGGCGTCACGACAGCTCCGCCCGAGCTGGTGCGCTTGCGCGAGCGTATCGACGCGATCGACGCCGCGATCCTCGAGCAGTTGAACGCGCGCGCCGAGGCGGTCCTCGAGGTCGGGCAGCTCAAGGGGCAGAGCGGGCTCGCCGTCTACGAGCCGGCGCGCGAGCAGGCGATCGTCGGCAGGCTCGTCGCGGCGAACCCCGGCCCCTTTCCGGACCGCGCGATCGCTCCGGTCTTCAGCGAGATCGTATCCGCCACGCGCTCGCTGGAGGAGGTGTTGCGGGTGGCCTTTCTCGGGCCCCAGGGGACCTTCTCCCACCAGGCGGCGCTCCGGCACTTCGGACACCTCTGCGAGTTCGTCCCGTGCGGGACGATTCGCGATGTCTTCGCCGCGGTGGCGCGTGGGAACGCGGCCGTCGGCATCGTGCCCGTCGAGAACACGACGGAGGGGATCGTCACCCAGACCTACGACTGCCTCGCCAGCTCCGAGCTCACGCTCTGCGGCGAAGCGCAGGTGCGGATCTCGCACCAGCTGCTCTCGCGCAGCGGAGATCGCGAGCGCGTGCGGCGGATCGCCTCGCATCCGCAGCCGCTCGCCCAGTGTCGCCGCTGGCTCGATGCGGAGATGCCCGGCGCCGAGCGGGTGGAGGTCGCGAGCACGGCCGCGGCCGCCCGCCTCGCGGCCGAGGACGAAGCGGTCGCGGCGATCGCCAGCGCCTTCGCCGCCGAGGAGTACGGCCTGCGCAGCGTCGCGGCTGCGATCGAGGACCGGCGCGACAATACCACCCGTTTTCTGGTGGTCGGCCGCGATGCACCGTCGCCGGGCGGTAACGACCTCACGTCGGCCGTCTTCACGCTGCGGCGTGACGAGAGCGGCGCGCTCTGGCGGATGCTCGAGCCCTTTGCGCGCTGCCGCGTGAATCTGACCTCGATCCAGATCCGGCCGATCGAGGGCAAGCCATGGGAGTACCACTTCTTCCTCGACGTCGAGGGACACCGCGGCGAGCCGCGTGTGCGCGAAGCGCTCGACGCGGCGGCCGCGATGGCCAACTCCGCGCGCGTACTCGGCTCCTTCCCGCGCGCCGCCGGCAGGGACGAGTGATGGCGCTCGAGAAGATCGTGAAGCCCTGGATCCGCGGGCTCGAGCCCTACAAGCCGGGCAAGCCGGCCGAGGAGCTCGATCGCGAGCGCGGCATTCAGGGTTCCGTGAAGCTGGCCTCGAACGAGAGTCCGCTCGGCCCCTCGCCCCGCGCGCTGGAGGCGATGCGCGAGGCCCTTTCCAGCGTTCACCGCTACCCGGACGGTGCGAGCTTCCGCCTGCGCCGCAAGCTCGCGCCTCAGCTCGCCGTCGACCCCGAGCAGCTCGTGTTCGGCGCCGGAGCGGACGAGATCCTCGAGCTCCTCGCGAAAGTGCTGCTCGGCCCGGGCGACGAGTGCGTGTTCGCCTGGCCCTCCTTCGCGATGTACCCGATCGTGGTCAAGGGTATGGGCGCAAGGCCCGTGCCGGTGCCACTCGACGCCGGACTCGTCCACGATCTCGACGCGATGGCGCGCGCCGTCAACGAGCGCACGAAGCTCGTCTTCCTCTGCAATCCGAACAACCCCACCGGAACCAGCGTCGGGCGCGAAGCCTTCGACCGTTTCGTCGCGGGACTCCCGGCGGGCGTCGTACTCGCCATCGACGAGGCCTACGTCGACTTCGTGCGGCGGGCGGACTTTCCGGATTCCCTCTCCTGGGTGGGGCGGCGACCGGGCACGGTCGCGTTGCGGACCTTCTCGAAGGCCTACGGCCTGGCCGGCCTGCGCGTGGGCTACGGGGTCGCGGATCTCGAGCTCGCCAGCTACCTCCAGCGCGCGCGACATCCCTTCAACGTGAGCCGGCTGGCCGAGGTGGCGGCCGAGGCCGCTCTCGACGACCACGAGTACAGGGACCGCTTGCGCCAGCTCAACTCCGAAGGGATCGAGTACCTGACGCGCGAGCTGCGCGCGCTCGGCTTCGAGGTCTGGCCGAGCGATGCGAACTTCGTGCTCGCGAAGCCTCGCCGCGGCGGAGTCGACAGCTACGAGGGGCTGCTGCGCGAGGGGGTGATCGTGCGGCCGCTCGCGGGCTTCGGCATGCCGGAGCACGTGCGCATCACGGTGGGCCTCCCCGAGGAGAACGCGCGACTCGTGAAGGCCCTTCAGCGCATCGCGGGGGGTGCCGCGTGACGCAGCCCTTTCGCAGACTCGCCGTGCTCGGCCTCGGGCTCCTCGGCGGTTCGGTGGCCATCGCGGCCAGGCAGCGCGGCCTCGCGAGCCAGGTCGCGGGCGCTGCGCGTCGCGCCGACGTGCGCGCTCTCGCGCTCGAGCGGGGCTTCGTCGACGAGGCAGCAGACTTCGAAGCCGCGGCCGCCGGGGCCGACCTGGTCGTGTTGGCGACGCCGGTCTTCGCGATGCCGGAGCTCGTGCGTCGTATCGCCCCCTCGCTCGCGCCCGGTGCGATCGTGACGGACGTCGGCTCGGTGAAGCGCGTACTCGTCGAGGTGCTGCCGGGGCTGCTCCCCGCCGGCAGCCTCTACATCGGGTCGCACCCGATGGCCGGCAGCCACCGCAGCGGCATCGAGCACGCG
Organism: uncultured Spirochaetales bacterium; assembly: GCA_964413375.1. GTDB lineage: Bacteria > Myxococcota_A > UBA9160 > UBA9160 > SMWR01 > CAZUYC01. The sequence continues at coordinate 4,421 of CAYPSI010000134.1, forward strand.
CGGGAGGACCTCTTCGAGGGGGCCGCCTGCGTCGTGACGGAGACACCCGACGCCGCGTTGCGCGAGCGCGTTTGCGGCTTCTGGCGCGCGCTCGGGGCACGCGTCGTGCTGCGCGACGCCGCGAGCCACGATGCCGAGGTGGCCTGGATGAGCCACCTTCCGCACGCGCTGGCCTTCGCCTTCGCCGCGGCGCTTCGCGCGGCACCGGAACGCGCCTTCGAGGTGGCGGGCGCCGGGTTCCGCGATTTCACCCGGATCGCGCACAGCGAGCCGGAGCTGTGGGCCGACATCCTGGCCGCCAATCGCAAGGCGCTCGCAGCACCGCTCCAGGCGGCGGGGCAGGCCCTCGCGGAGCTGGCACGCGCGATCGAAGCCAACGACGTCGAGGCCCTGGAGAGATTCTTCGGAGCGGCGCGCGACGCGCTCTCCCGCGCCGAGGTCCGAGGTTCGGACCGAAGCGCCGACGACGACCCGAACCCCCGACGGCCGCAGTGGCCGGGCGGGGCGAGGAGAACATCGAGAACATGACCGAACCGTCCAAGTCCGCTGCGAGCTCGCAGACCTTCGCCGAGCTTTTCGAGCAGAGCGTCCGAAACATCAAGGAAGGCGAGGTGGTCCGCGGCCGCGTGCTGTCGGTCGACGAGGACAACGTCCAGATCGACGTCGGCTTCAAGTCGGAAGGCCTCGTCCCCACCTGGGAATTCATGGACGACGACGGCACGATCCTCGTGCGCGCCGGCGACGAGGTGGATGTCCTGGTCGAGGAGTCCGAGGACCAGGCGGGCCGGATCGTGCTGTCGAAGGAGAAGGCCGATCGCCTCCTCGTCTGGGAGGAGATCAGCCGCGCCTACAAGGCCGACCAGCCCGTCGAGGGCATCATCGTGGCCCGCGTGAAGGGCGGTCTCGCGGTCGACATCGGCGTCAAGGCCTTCCTCCCCGGTTCGCAGGTGGACCTGCGTCCGGTTCGGAACCTCGAGTCGGTCGTCAACCAGAAGTTCAAGTTCAAGATCATCAAGTTCAACAAGCGGCGCGGGAACATCGTCCTCTCGCGACGCGCGCTGCTCGAGACCGAGCGCAAGAGGATGCGCGAGTCGACGCTCGGTACGCTCGCGCCCGGTCAGATCGTGGATGGTGTCGTGAAGAACCTCACCGACTACGGGGCCTTCGTCGACCTCGGCGGCATCGACGGCCTGCTGCACGTGACCGACATGTCCTGGGGCCGGGTGAATCATCCGAGCGAGCTCTTCCAGGTCGGCGACGAGATCAAGGTGAAGGTGCTGAAGTTCGACCCGGAGAGCGAGCGGGTCTCGCTCGGTCTCAAGCAGATCCAGCCCGATCCGTGGATCGACGCCTCGATGCGCTACTCGATCGGGAAGCGCCTCAAGGGCAAGGTCGTCTCCCTGACCGATTACGGCGCCTTCGTCGAACTCGAGCCCGGTGTCGAGGGCCTGATCCACGTCTCCGAGATGTCGTGGACCAAGCGGATCAAGCACCCCTCGAAGGTACTCACGATCGGGGACGACGCCGAGGCCGTGGTGCTCGACGTCGACGAGCGGGAGCGCAAGATCTCGCTCGGCATGAAGCAGATCGAGCCGAACCCGTGGAGCGTGATCGAGCAGACCTACCCGATCGGAACGCGCGTCTCGGGCGTGGTGCGCAACATCACGAACTTCGGGGTCTTCGTGGGGCTCGAGGAGGGGATCGACGGCCTCGTCCACGTGTCGGACATCTCGTGGACCGAGCAGATCAAGCACCCGAGCGAGAAGTACAAGAAGGGCGACACGGTCGAGGCGCTGGTGCTCAAGATCGACAAGGAGAACGAGAAATTCTCGCTCGGGATCAAGCAGCTGCAGCCGAACCCCTGGGACGAGATCCTGAAGAAGTACCCGGTGAACAGCGAGGTGACCGGCACGATCTCGAGCCTCGCCGACTTCGGGGCCTTCGTGCGGCTCGAGGAGGGGATCGAGGGCCTGATCTACAGCGCGGAGCTCTCGAACGAGCGCGTGGAGAAGCCGGAGGAGGTGGTGCAGCCCGGGCAGACGATCACGGCGCTCATCACGCGCGTCGACCCGGTAGAGCAGAAGATCTCCCTGTCGGTCCGCGCGCTGACCGATCGGGAGCAGCGCGAGACGCTCAAGCGCGTCGCGCAGCAGCAGGCCACCAGCCAGACCACGACGCTGGGAGATCTCCTCGCCGGCAAGCTCGCCCAGAAGGACGAAGGGGACGAGTAGATGACGAAGAGCGGACTCATCGAGGCGGTAGCGGAGCGGACGCCGCACATCTCGAAGAAGGACACCGAGATCGTCGTGAACACGATCTTCGAGTCGATGGCGAAGGCGCTGCGCGACGGACAGCGGATCGAGATCCGCGGCTTCGGGAGCTTCCAGGTGAAGGTCCGGGAGGCGCGGGAGGGTCGCAATCCGAAGACGGGCGATCCGGTCCACATCTCGGCCAAGCGCACGCCCTTCTTCAAGGTAGGCAAGGAGCTGAAGGAGATGGTGGACGCCGCGCCCGTGCCGGCGCAGAAGAGCGGGGTGGCCTGAGCTCGGGAAGGGGGGAGGCATGCGAGCCTTGCGCCGCGTGCTGGGGATCGCCGCCTTCGTCGGGCTGCTCGTCGTCGGCTGGCGCTTCGCAGCGGAGCACCCGCAGCCGGTCCAGATCCGTACCCTGGTGGGGGAGACCGGAGACGTCGCGCTGTGGATCGCGCTGCTGGGAGCCTTCGGGACGGGCGCCGCGTCGGTCGGCGCTCTGGCGCTCTACCAGCTGCTGCGGCTCGGGATGCTCGCGCGTCGCTATCGCAAGCTGGCGGCGAGGCTCGAGGTCGAGGTCCACGAACTGCGCAATCTGGCCCTCGCGCCCGAGTCGGCTCCCGCTCTCGACCTCGGGCCCGGGACTGCGCTCGGGCACCCCCTCGAGAGGGGAAGCTAGCCCCGTGCGCTGGCTAGCGCGGGCGTTCGGGGGGGACGCGCGCGTGCCGCGGAGCGCCGACGCGGCGTTGCGTGAGGCGCTGCTCGCGGCGCTCGATCGGGATTTCGACCGGGCAGAGCTGCTGCTCACGTCGATCGTGCGGCGCGACTCCACCGCGGTGGATGCCTACCTCGGTCTGGCACGGCTCTGGCGCCAGCGGGGCGAGGTCGGGCGCGCGATCCGGATCCACCAGAATCTGCTGCTACGACTCGATGCGGAATCGACACAAGGGCGTCGGGTGCTGCTCGATCTCGCGGCGGACTTCCGCCAGGGAGGCTTCCTGCGACGTGCGATCGCGGCCTACGAGGAGGTGCTCGCCCATGAGCCTCGCAACGCCGAAGCGCTGCGCGCGCTGGTGAAGCTCCTGGCCGAGGCGCGCGACCACTCGCGGGCGATCGAAGTGGCGCGTCGTCTCGCGCGCGTGGAGGGACGGGACGGGTCGGGGGAAGAGGCGCGTCTGCGCGTCGAGATGGCGGAGGCGGCCGTGGCGGAGGGACGCAGCCACGATGCACGACGGGCCCTGAAGCAGGCGCTTCGCAAGGACCGCACCTGCGTGAGCGCCTGGTGCCGGCTCGGCGAGCTCGAGGCCGAACGGGGCAAGGCTCGGGCGGCGCTCGCAGCCTGGGCGCGCGTGCCCCGCATCGACCGGAGCGCGGGGAGGCGCGTCTACCCGCAGCTCGAGGCGACCTACGCGGCGCTCGACCGCACGCGCGACTACGAGGGCTTCCTGCGCGAGCTGCTGGCCGAGATCCCGGCGGATGCGGCAGTAGAGCTGGCGTTGGCCCGCACTTTGGCCGCGCGTGGGGACATGGAAGAGGCCCAGGGCGTGTTGCGCGGGATGTTGGCGCGCGACGCCGATGATCTCGAGGCGTGCGTGGCACTGGGTCGGCTCCTGCTCTCGGAGCATCGCGATGAGGAGGCGGCGAAGGAGTACGCGGAGCTCCTCGACGTGCTCGAGCGGCGCGGCCTCGTCGGTGGGCGCGAGGCGGGCGCATGAAGCGCTCCGCGCTCGACACGCCGATGATGCGCCAGTACCTCGCGATCAAGGAGCGCCACCCGGACGCGATCGTCTTCTACCGGATGGGCGACTTCTACGAGATGTTCCTGCGCGATGCCGAGATCGCGGCGCCGCTGCTGGACATCGCCCTCACCACGCGGGATCGCGACAAGCAGGACGCCGTCCCGATGTGCGGCGTGCCGGTGCACGCTGCCGATCCGCACGTGAAGCGGCTCGTCGAGCTCGGCTACCGCGTCGCGATCTGCGAGCAGGTGGAGGATGCGAAGACGGCGGGTCGGCGCCTGATGCGCCGCGAGGTCGTCGAGGTCGTGACGCCGGGTCTCGCGGGAGATCCGGAGACCATCGAAGCGCGCCGGGAGCTCTGCATCGTGGCGCTCGAGCCGGGCCCGGTGCTCGGGCTCGCGGTGCTCGACGCGACGACGGGAGACTTTCGCGCGACGGCCATCGAGGCGGGCGCAGGCGACGCAGAGGATCGGGGAGAGCTTCCCGCGGCGCTGCGCGAAGAGCTGCTCCGACTCGCCCCCCGCGCGATCCTGCTGCCGGCGGCGTCCGGGGTGAAGCTCGCGGAGCGCCTCGCGGAGTGGCTCCCCGATGCCGCGCGCAGCCTGGTCGACCCGGAGAGCTTCGAGCCGAGGAATGCTCCCCTCCACCCCGAGGGACTGCGACCCGAGGCGAGTGGGCCGGAGGCGCGTGCCGCCGCCGCACTGCTCGCCTATCTCGGAGTCAACCAACCCTTCGCCCTCGCGCAGATCGCGCGGCTGCGCCGCTATCGACTCGCCGATACGATGCTGCTCGACGACGCGACGCGTGCCCACCTGGAGCTCTTCCGCAGCGCCGAAGACGGCTCGCGCCGCAATACGCTGATCGAGCGCCTCGACCGGGCGACGACCCCGCTCGGGAGCCGTCGCCTCTCGCGCTGGCTCGCCTACCCCTTGCTCGACCCCGCTGCGGTGGCGCAGCGCCAGGATGCGGTGGCCTTCCTCGCCGATCGCGATCGCCTGCGCGCGCGGCTCCGACAGGCGTTGCGGCCGGTGCGCGACCTCGAGCGGATCTTCGCGAAGGTCGCCCGCCCCGGCGCGACGCCGCGCGACCTGGCCGGACTGCGCGATTCGCTCGAGGGGCTCCCGGGGGTTGCGCAAAGCCTGGACTCCTCCGCCGCGCAGGGGCCGGGCGAAGCCGATCTGGACGGCCTCGCGGATGCGGCCGGCGCTGCGTGGCTGCCCGGCGCGGGCGCTGCGAAGCCGCGTCTGGTTCACGCGCCCGTCCCCGTACCGGAGGTCGCCGCGCTGCTGCGCGATGCCCTCATCGAGGCTCCGCCCGCCGTCGCCCGCGGCTCGCGCGGCGCCAACGAAACCGGTTACGTCCGCGAGGGCTTCCACGCCGAGCTCGACGGGCTGCGCGAGGCGGTCTCGAAGGGTCGCGAGTGGATCGCGGGGCTCGAGGCCGACGAGCGTGCGCGCACCGGCATCGCGAACCTGCGCATCCGTTTCCATCCGGTGCACGGCTTTGCGATCGAGGTGACGAAGGCGCAACTCGCGCACATCCCGGGGGATTACGAGCGCAAGCAGACGCTGGCGAGCGCCGAACGCTTCACCACGCCGGAGCTCAGGCGAACCGAGCAAGCGGTGATCGGCGCGCGCGAGCGCGCCGCTGCACTCGAGCGGGAGATCGCCGAATCCGTCCGGCGCCACGCACTCGAGCACGCGCCGGCGATCGCCGCCGCCGCCGACGCCGTGGCGGAGCTCGACGCGCTGGCCTCGCTCGCCGAGGTCGCTCGGCAGGGAGCGTGGGTCCGCCCGCAGGTCGATGCGAGCGGCGTGCTCGAGATCCGGGCGGGGCGTCACCCGGTCGTCGAGCCGCTGCTGGCGTTGCGCGGCGAGGAGTTCGTGCCCAACGACGCGCTGCTCGAGGAGGGCGGCGCGCGCATCCTCGTGCTCACGGGCCCCAACATGTCTGGCAAGAGCACCTACCTGCGCCAGGTCGCCCAGATCGCCCTGCTGGCGCAGATCGGGAGCTTCGTTCCGGCGCAGTCCGCGCGCATCGGCGTGGTGGACCGGGTCTTCACCCGGGTAGGCGCTTCGGATCGCCTCGCGCGCGGAGAGTCGACCTTCATGGTCGAGATGCGCGAAACCGCCGAGATCCTCGCCTTCGCCTCGGCCCGGAGCCTCGTCATCCTCGACGAGATCGGCCGCGGTACCAGCACCTTCGACGGACTCTCGATCGCCTGGGCGGTGGCGGAATACCTGCACGACACGCCGGGGCTGCTGCCGCGTACGCTCTTCGCGACCCACTACCACGAGCTCAGCGACCTCGCCCGCACGAAGCCACACGTTGCGAACGCCCACTTCGAGGCTCGCGAGTGGGGTGAGCAGGTGGTCTTCCTGCGCCGCCTCGCCGCGGGCGGAGCGAGCCGCTCCTACGGCATCCAGGTGGCGCGTCTCGCGGGGCTTCCGCAGCCGGTGATCGAGCGGGCACGGGAGATCCTGCGCAATCTCGAAGGCGGCGAGTTCGACGAGCGGGGGCGCCCCCGGCTCGCGAGCGGAGCCGACGGCGACCCGACTGCGGGCGGCAGCGCGAAGCAGCTGGCGCTCTTCGCGTCGTCGTCGCTTCGGCCCGAGGAGTCCGAGGCGCTCGCGGCGCTGCGCGAAATCGATCCCGAGCGCACGACGCCGATGCAGGCACTCGAGCTGCTGGCGAGGCTCGCTGGCCGGCTCCGGGGTAGATCGTGAAGGCGCGGCTCCTGCTCGCCGCCGCCGCGCTCGCGCTGCTCGGGGCCGCGCGTCCCCCGGGCCTCGGCGACGTCGTCACGATCCGGCACTGGTCCTATCCCGAATACACGCGGGTGGTGGTGGAGCTCAGCCGTCCGGTCGAGACCGAGGTGCTGAGTCTTCCCGCCGACCCAAAGGCGAAGCTGCCCGAGCGCCTCTACGTCGACCTCGAGGGGATCTGGGTCGGGCGCGAGCACGAGGACGGCATCCCGGTCGGCGACGGTCTGCTCCAGGACGTTCGGCTCGGCCAGAACACCTTGACCCGGACGCGCGTCGTGATCGATCTCGACCGTTACGAGAGTCACCGCCTGCTCACCCTCGCCCATCCGGACCGGGTGGTGATCGACGTGTATGGCCCGCGCGGGCGCGGGGAGCGCCCGGGGGATCCGGGCATCGGGCCGCTGCGGCTCCCGGCGCAGCTGCGTCCGGTGCAGACCGTCGTGATCGATCCCGGTCACGGCGGACGCGATCCGGGCGCGATCGGCGTCGGGGGCCTGCGGGAGAAGGACGTGACCCTGCGCCTCGCCCGCAATCTCGGCAGCGCGCTCCAGGCCCGGGGTTTTCGCGTCGTGTTCACGCGGCAGGACGACCGCACGATCGGCCTCGAGGAGCGCACGGCGATCGCCGAGTCGGTGCAGGGAGACGTCTTCGTCTCCGTCCACGCCAACGCGGCCCGCCGTCGCTCCGTCAGCGGAATCGAGACCTACTACCTGAACGAGAACCACGAGCGCCACGGCCTGAACCTCGCGGCACGCGAGAACGGAATCCCGCGCGCCCAGGTGAACGTTCTCCAGAAAACGCTGGCGCGACTGCAGATGGAGGAGATCATGCCGCACTCGCAGCGGCTGGCCCGGCTCGTCCAGGACCGGATGGTGAACGGCTTTCCGCCGCGCAAACGCCCCGGGAATCTGGGCGTGAAGAAGGGGCCTTTCTACGTGCTCTTCTTGTCGAACATGCCCTCGATCCTGATCGAATCGGGCTTCCTCACCAATCGCGACGATGCCGCGCGGCTGCGGGACCCGGCCTACGTGCAGGAGCTCTCGGTGCAGATTGCCGAGGGTCTCGTGCGCTATCGCGATGCGGGGCCCACGCTGGCCCGGCGGAGCGGCCCGTGAGCGCGTCTCCGTCGATCGACGCCTACTTCTCCGAGCTCGACTCCGGCTCGGGAGAGGTGGCCGAGGTGACGCGGATCGTACGCGAGTACCTTTCGGCCGCGCGCTTGCACCTCGCCGCGCTCCACCGAGCCGGCGCCTCCGGCGTCAGCGTCAACGAGACCCACGCCGACCTGATGGACCGCCTGGTGCGCCGGCTCTTCGAGAACGCGGAGGAGGGCTTCCTCTCCGGGGGAGGGGAGGAGCTCTCGGCATTGTGCGTGGTCGCCGTCGGCGGCTATGCCCGCCGCGAGATGAGCATCCACTCCGACGTGGATCTGCTCTTCCTGCACCGGGGCGACGTGACGCCGCACGTGCGCGAGGTGGCCGAGCGCCTCCAGTACCGGCTCTGGGACGCCTCGCTGGCCGTGGGCGCCGCGACGCGCACGATCGAGGAAACGATCGAGCTCGCACGGCAGGACGCCACGGTGCGCACCGGGATCCTGGCGCCGCGTTTTCTCGTCGGCAGCGGAGTGCTCTTCCACGAGTTCTCCGACCGGGTGCGCACGGAGCTCTTCTCGGACGTCGCGGGTTTCATCGACGAGCAGATCAGCGCATTGCAGGCCCGACACCAGCGCTTCGGGGATTCGCTCTACCTGCTCCAGCCCAACGTGAAGGAGGGTGCCGGGGGGCTGCGCGACTATCACGCGTCCTGGTGGGTGATGCAGGCCTCGCAACCCGCCGCGCGCGGGCGGGAGGACTTCCTGCACCTCGGGCTGCTCACCGAGAACGAGATGCGCGAGTACGGCGCAGCGCTCGACTTCGTGTGGCGCGTTCGCAACGAGCTGCACCTGCTCGCGGACCGCAAGAGCGATCAGATGAGCTTCGAAGCGCAGGAGCAGATCGCAGAGAGCTTCGGCTACGGGGGCAGCGGCGGCCCGGAGACCGAGCTGCCGGTGGAGCGCTTCATGTCGGAGTACTACCGGCACGCGCGGGCGATCCGGAATACCTCGTCGCTGGTGATCGAGCAGTGTCACGCGCGCGTCCGGCGCCCCGCCCCGCGACGGGTGACTCCCGCCGGCCCCTTTCGGGTGGCGGAGGGCCAGCTCGAGATCCCGCATGTGCGGCAGCTGCGCGAGGATCCGGTGCAGCTGCTGCTGGCCTTCGCCGAGGCGCAGGAGCGCGACGTCCCGCTCACGCGCAAGGCGCAGCGGCTGGTGCGAGAGAACCTGAACCTGATCGACGAGGGATACCGCCGCCGGCCCGAGACGCAGCAGGCCTTCCTGCGCATCCTCGAGTCCGAGCAGCGCGTGATGCGCACGCTCGTCGCGATGAACGAGGTGGGCTTGCTCGGCTGCTTCCTGCCCGAGTGGGAGCACATCGTCTGCCGCTGGCAGCACGTGATGTACCACACCTACACGGTGGACGTTCATTCGATCTTCCTGATCCAGGAGCTTCGCCGGCTCTGGAAGGGGAAGTACGCCAAGGCCTTCCCCGAGCTCACGCGCCTGATGCGGTCGGTCGACGACCGGGCGGCGCTCTTCCTCGGCTGCCTGCTTCACGACATCGGCAAGGGCTTCGGCGGCGAGCACTCGGAGAAGGGTGCGACCCTGGCGCGGGCCTGCCTCGAACGGCTCGGGCTGGCTCCGGAACGGATCGAGCGCGCAGTCTTCATCGTACGCCATCACCTGCTGATGTCGCACCTCGCCCAGCGCCGCGACCTCTCGGACCCGAAGCTGGTGCTCGAGTTCGCGCGAACCGTGGAAGACCGCACGAACCTGCGGAACCTGTATCTCGCGACCTTCGCGGACATGCGGGCCTCGTCCGCCAAGGCGTGGAGCGACTGGCGGGGGCAGCTCCTGAACGATCTCTTCGTGCGGACCTCCGAGGTGCTCGAGATCGGCGCGGACGATCCGGACCGCGCGCTCGAGCTGATCGAGCGGCAGGTCGGCGAGCGGAGAGAGTCGGCGGCGGCGGAGCTGCGTGGGCTCGGGGTCGCCGACTCGAAGATCGAATCCTACTTCGAGGCCATGCCGCGGCGCTATTTTACCGCGCACTCGCCCCGGGAGATTGCGCGGCACGCGCTCGTCGTGCTCGGGCTAGGCGGCGAGCGGCCCTTCTCGACCGCCGTGCGCGACGTCGGCTCCGGTTCGACGGAGTTCATCCTGTGCACGCGGGACGTGCACGGACTCTTCGCCAACGTGGCGGGGACCTTGACCGCCCACGATCTCAACATCGTGAGCGCCCACGTCTACTCGATGCGTACCGGACTCGCGGTGGAGATCTACCGCGTCTCCACGCCGCGAGGCGGAGACGACGAGCGTCGGGAGACCTGGCAGGCCTTCGAGACATCACTGCGCCGGGTGCTGGCGGAGCAGGGAGCCATGCGCGAGCTGCTCCTCCGACGGCGGCGCAGCCTGCCGATCGCGGGGCCGCTCGTGCCCGGTCGCCTCCCCTGCAAGGTCGAGGTCTCGAACGACGAGTCGGACTTCTACACGATCGTCGACATCACGGCGAACGATCGACTGGGACTGCTTCACGATCTGACGCGCACGATCTCGGACCACGGCCACGAGATCTACATCTCGAAGGTCGGGACCGTCCTCGACCAGGTGGCGGACAGCTTCTACGTGAAGGATCCCGCCGGCGGCAAGCTCGACCCGGCCCAGGTCGAGCGCCTTCGCGCGGAGCTCTTGCGGGCGGCCGAGCCGGAGGCCTCCGATGGGCACTAGCAGCGGGGGGCCGCTGGCGCTGGCCGTCGAGGGCTTCCTGGCCTCGGCCGCGGTGGAGCGCGGTCTCGCTCCGCGCACGCTCGAGGCCTACGCGCGCGACCTCGGACGCTTCGCGGGCCACCTCGAGGCGCGCGGCGTCGCATCGCTCGCGGACGTGCGCCGCGAACATGTCACCGGCTTCGTCGCGTCGCTCGAGCGCCAGGGTCTCTCGGCGCGCAGTCGCGCGCGCGCGCTGGTCGCCGTGCGGCGCTGGATGCGCCACGCGGGGGTGGCGGGCGCCGCGGGAGAGGACCCCTGCGCCGGTGTCCTGCTGCCGCGTTTCGATCGCCGCCTGCCCCGGCTGTTGCGGCCGGACGAGAGCGCAGCGCTGATCGATGCGGCAGACCCGCGGACTCCGCTCGGGCTGCGCGATCGCGCGATGCTCGAGGTGCTCTACGGCTCGGGCCTGCGCGTCAGCGAGCTCGTCGGCCTCGCGCTCTCGGCGGTGGATGAGCGCGCGGGGTTGCTGCGCGTGCGGGGCAAGGGGGGGCGCGAACGACTGGTGCCGCTCGGCGCTCCGGGGCTCGCCGCATTGCAAAGCTGGCTCTGCGAAGGGCGTCCGCAGCTCCTGCGGTCCGGGGGCCGCGCGGGCGACGCCGTCTTCCTGTCGACGCGGGGAGCGCCGATGACGCGGCAGAACTTCTTCCTGCGGCTGCGCGAGCTCGCGCGCCGGGCGGAGATCGATCCCGCGCGCGTTTCGCCGCATGTGTTGCGACACGCCTTCGCCACCGACCTGCTCGAGGGAGGGGCGGATCTGCGCGTGGTGCAGGCGATGCTCGGGCACGTGGATCTGTCGACGACGCAGATCTACACGCACGTGAGCGGGGCTCGTCTGCGCGAGACCGTCGAGCGTAGGCATCCGCGGGGACGGCCCGCGCGCGGGTCGCGGTGAGGCGAGCGGGGATCGGCGAGATCCTCGGCCAGCTCCCGGGGCCGCTCGCGGAGCTCGTCGGGGCGGTGCTGCGGGCCGCAGAGGATCGCGATCTTTCGGTCCACCTGGTGGGCGGGCCCGTCCGCGACTGGATGCTCGGGCGCGCGCTGCGCGATCTCGACCTCGTCGTGGAGGAAGCCCGGGGGGTCGACGAGCTCGCGCGCGGGCTCGAGACCGGTGGCTGGCGCGCCACGCGGCACGACCGTTTCGGCACGCTGGTGCTGTCGGGGGAGGGGGCGTCGCTGGATCTCGCGACGGCTCGCCGCGAGCGCTACGCGCATCCGGGGGCGCTCCCCGAGGTGGAGCCCGGCACTCTCGAGGAGGATCTGCTGCGCCGTGACTTCACGGTGAACGCGCTGGCACTCCCCCTCTCGGCGAAGGCCCGAGCGCGGGTGGTCGGGATCGTCGATCCGACGCAGGGCCTGCGGGATCTCGAGCGCCGCGCGCTGCAGGTGCTGCACCGGCGAAGCTTCCACGACGATCCGACTCGCGCGCTGCGGGCGGCGCGGCTCGCGCCGCGACTCGGCTTCGCGCTGACCCGCGCGTCGCGCAATGCGCTGCGCGCGGCGCTTCGCGAGGGTGCCTTCGGGCGCGTCAGCGGCGACCGTCTGCGCCGCGAGTTCGTGAAGCTCTTCGACGAGGCCGCGATCGGGCTCGACCCTGCGGAGGCGCTGCGCCTGCTCTCCGGCTGGCACCTGCTCGGGGCGCTCGAGCCGGGGCTCGCGCTCGAGCGCGAGTCGCTGGCGCCGCTGCGGCGCCTGGGTCGCTTCGTCGCGACGCCGGCGTGGCCGGCAGCGCGTTGGAGGCCCTGGGTCTCGGGGCTCGCGCTCTGGCTGGCGCCGCTGACACCGGCGCTGCGGCGCCGGACGCTCGCGCGCTTCTCGGTACAGGGGGAGCCCGCCGCGCGGATCGCCGGCTTCGCGCGCGCCCGGGAGCAGTGGCTGCGGGGCCTGGGCCGGGCCCGCGGTCGGGGCGCCCTCGACGCCGTTCTCGCGCCGATCGACGAGGAGAGCCTGGTTGCGCTCTACGCCGGCGCGGATCCCGGCTTGCGCCGCCGGGTGCAGCGCTGGGCCCGCGAGGACCGCAGTCGCCGCAGCCCGCTCGGTGGCTCGGAGCTCCTCGAGCTCGGCTTCTCCGGTCCTGCGGTGGGTCGCGCGCTGGCGCGCATTCGCGCGGCCTTCCTCGACCGGCGGGTCGCGGGAAGGGAGGAGGCCCTCGCGCTGGCCCGCGAGCTGCTGCGCCGGCGCGCCCCCGGAAAACGCGGAGCGCCCGCTTGATGGAGCGCCTCGGATTCCCGATACTGGCGGCGTCCTCCCCCCGAACCCAAAGCCGAATCCTCCGGGAGTCCGAGTCCGCATGGGCCCGAGCCTGATCCCCGATCCGACCGCGGCGCCTGGCGGAACCGGGCTCTCTCCGATCGCGAGCGCCAGTGGGCTCTACGCCGTCCGGCTCCCGGTCTTCGAGGGGCCGCTCGACCTGCTGCTCCACCTGATCCGCGTGAACGAGGTGGAGATCACCGACATCCCGATCGCGCAGGTCGCCGAGCAGTACGTCGCCTATCTGGATCATCTCCGCGAGCTCGACCTCGACGTCGCCGGCGAATACCTGCTGATGGCGGCCACGCTCGCGTGGATCAAGTCGCGCATGCTGCTCCCGCCCGATGGGATTTCGGAGGAGGAGGGGCTCGATCCCCGGGCCGAGCTCGTGGCGCGCCTGCTCGAGTACCAGCGCTTCAAGGAGGTTGCCGAGCAGCTCGGCGACCTGCGCCTGCTCGGGCGCGACGTCTTCCGCGCAGTGGCTCCGGGGCCGGAGGCGCCGCCGGACGCCGAGCGGGAGCTCGAGGTCTTGCTCTTCGACCTGGTGGAGGCCTATCGCCGCGCGCTGAACGCCGCGCCACAGAGCGGCGCACCCCACTCGGTCGAGGTGGAGGCGATCACGGTTCGCGAGCGGATGATCGCTGTGATGGAGGCGCTCGGGATCGGCGGGAGCCTCGACCTCGACGCAGTCCTCGGGCGCCCCGGCGGCGAGGCGCCGAGCCGAGCCATCGTCGTTGCGACCTTCCTCGCGATCCTCGAGCTCTGCCGGATCACGGCGGTCCATCTCTATCAGGGGCTGAGCGAGACGGGTTGTCCATACGGTCCGATCCACCTCCGGGTGGCGGACGAGGGCGAGGCGTGGCGCGCGCGCGTCGCCGAGTTCATGTGAGGAGGGCGCCATGGAGCGGTTGGAGCAGCGAAGGATCGCGGAAGCCCTGATCCTCGGAGCGGCGGAGCCCGTCTCCGCGCAGCGGCTCGCCGAGATCGTCCCGGGGGTCCGTGCAGCGGACGTCCGCGAGCTGGTAGGCGAACTGAACGCGGAGTATGCGGATCGGCGCAACTCCTTCGAGGTGGTGGAGGCGGCGGGCGGCTTCCAGCTGCGCACGCTGACCGAGTTCGCCCCCTACCTCCAGCAGACGCTGACGACGCGTCCGCTGCGCCTCTCCCAGGCGGCGCTGGAGACGCTCGCAGTGGTTGCGTATCGCCAGCCCGTGACGCGCGCGGAGATCGAGCACGTGCGCGGCGTCGACGTGGGCGCGGTACTGCGCAGCCTGCTCGAGCGGCGGCTGCTGCGCATCGCCGGGCATCGCGAGGTCGCCGGGCGGCCGATGCTCTACGCGACGACCCGCCGCTTCCTCGAGGTCTTCGGCTTGCCGCGTATCGAGGACCTGCCGACGCTGCGCGACCTCCAGGAGCTCGCGCCGCCAGAGGCTGCGACCGCCGCGGCTCCCGAGGCGGAGGCGGTGCCCGAGGATCCGTCGGAAGGGGACGCCCTGGACCCCTTCGACGAGGCGGTGGACGAGGGGGACGAGGCGGAGGACGCCGAAGTCGACCTCGTCGACGAGCGCGAGTAGCCGGCCGACGCCGGAGCTTCCCCGCGCCACGCCGCCCGATCGCCGCCGGCTGCAGAAGATCCTCGCCGAAGCCGGAGTCGCGTCGCGCAGGGCCGCCGAGGCTCTGCTGCGCGCCGGGCGCGTGACGGTGAACGGGCGCGTGGCGAAACTCGGGGACTCGGCCGAGCCGGATCGCGACATCGTCGCCGTCGATGGCGCGACGATCGGACGCGAACCCAGCGTCTATTGGCTGCTGCACAAGCCGCGCGGCGTGATCACGACCGTGCGGGATCCAGAGGGGCGGCCCACGGTGCTCGGCCTGGTGCCGGATCGGGAGCATCGCCTCTATCCGGTCGGACGTCTCGATCGCGACACCGAGGGGCTGCTGCTGCTCACGAACGATGGGCGCGTGGCCCACGCACTGCTGCACCCGTCGCACGAGAGCGAGCGCGAGTATCGGGTCACGGTGAGGGGCCGGATCTCCGCCGAGGCGCTCCGCAGGCTCGCGGCTGGCGTCGAGCTCGAGGAGGGGCGTACCGCCCCGGCGCGGGTCGGACCCGCCCGCTTCGACGCGGCGACGGGGTGCGCCTGCTTCTCGCTCACGCTGATCGAGGGGCGCAAGCGCCAGATCCGGCGCGCGCTCAGCGCACTGGGTCATCCGGTGCTTCGGCTGCTGCGGGTGCGCATGGGACCGCTCGAGCTGGGCGACCTCGCCCCCGGTCAGGCGCGCTTGCTGAGTCCGGCGGAGCGGCGCGCGCTGCTGGCATCCACCGGGGTGGGCGGTCCGGCCGCGCTCAGGAGGCCGGCGCGAGAACCGCGGTGATCCGGCGGTCGTTCCAGTAGATGTCCATCGGCTCGGCCAGATCGGTAGCGTCGGGAAGCACGACGTAGCCGAGCGTCATTTCGCCGGCCTGGAGCTCGCCCTCGCGGCCTCGCAGCAGGCCGAACTGGCGCCGATCGTTCGGGTCCGGGTGAAAGGCGAGGTGCCCCTGGGCAAAAGTGAGATTGGCGTGGAACGCGGTGGGGCCGCGCGCTTCGGCCGCAAAGATCACCACGGACCCGTCGACGGGCTGGCCCGCGGCGGCCCACGCGTCGCGCAGACGGGCCTCGAAGGCGGGGGAGCGTGCGAGCCGCAGCAGCAGCTCCGGATCGGAGTCGTCCGGCTCGGCGAGCGTCGCGGGTGCACGGCTTTGCGAGAGCTCCACGATGCTCACGAGCGCGCGGATCTCCTCGTTGCTGAGCCCGAGATGCTCCGTAGCGGGTGCCGGCCGACGCGGCTCGGGGGTGGCCGACGCCGGCGCGGGCTGGGCGGCGGCGACCTCGGTCGCCGCGGCTGCCTGCGGAGGAAGAGCCGGTCCAGACGCACTCGGCGGGGCCGACTCCGCGACGGCACTCTTCGCTTCGCCGACCAGGTTGTAGGGGTTGTTCGGGTCCTGCCGCGCCTGGAACACCTGCCACGCATAGGGGCGCGGCAGGTACTGCGGCTTGATCGGCGGAATGTTCTCGGGTTCGACCTGGCGCGCGTCGCCGCAGGGAATCGCGGCGGCGCTTTGCACGATGAAGATGCTCCCGTCCGGGCACACGCCGCTGATGCTCTCGGCGAAGGTCGGCCCCGCGAACAGGAGCACCGCGACGGAGGCGGCTCGCGCGGCGCGGGCCGGGTCCGCCGGCTTCCAGCCTGCCGGCCCTGCACTGCGCGACTTCCAGAGCGAGAGAAGCTGCTTCATCGGGGGTAGGTCACGTAGAGCTGCGTGTAGTAGAAGCTGCCGTCGGAGCCCTGGGCGATGCCGATCCCCGTCGCGTTCCAGGGAGGCGCGAGCAGGTTCTGACGATGCATCGGCGAGGCGTGCCAGCCGACGAGGATCTCCCGATTGGGGTCGCTCTTCGAGGTCTGGCCGGCGTTCTCCGCGGCGAGGCTGAAGCCCGCGACGCCGGCGCGATCCAGCCGCCCGAGCGGGTCGACCCCCTCCGGCGTCACGTGGCTCAGGTAGCCGCGCCTCGCCATGTCGAAGCTATGCGCGCGGGCCACGGCATCGAGGTCGGGGCGGCGCTCGAGCTCGAGCAGGTGCCGCGCGGCCCGGTCGGCGTTCACCGCGCGATGGAGCCCGGCCTCGAGCGTGGCAAAGGGCGTCTCGTCGCGGTCGGCTGCCCAGGTCGTGAAGGGAGAGAGCAGCAGCGCGATCCAGAAACCGATCAGGAAGGCGACCGCTTGAATCAGGTTGCGCGGCATGGCTCAGCGGCTCTCCGAGTCGATGATTTCACGCCGTGCGAGCTTCCCGCTCTCGAAGTGCGACACCCGGTCCAGCTGCCCGTCGAAGTCGGTGTCCTCCTCGCGCCGCACGACCTGCTCGCGGTCGTCGTATTGGTTGAAGAGATCCGGGCGCCCGTCGCCGTTGGTGTCGACTTCGTCGTGTTCGAGGCGACCCTCGCGATAGAAGCCGACGCGATCGCGAAAACCGTCCCCCGTGGCGTCCTGCTCGTGGCGCAGCGTCTGGCCGTCCTGGTAGAGAGTCCAGGTGTCGACCGCTCCGTCGTGGTCCGCGTCCGCCCGACGGCGCTGGATCTGCCCCTCCCGATACTCGCTCCAGGCGTCGACGGCGCCGTCCTGGTTGGTGTCCTCTTCGACGCGAACGAGCTGCTGCGTCGCCCGGTCGTAGAGGAAGCTGCGATCCGCACGACCGTCGAAGTCGTCGTCGAGTACGCGGCGCGCGATCTCGCCCTGCTCGCGGTAGATCCACTGGTCGATGCGACCATCGCCGTTGCGATCGACGATTCCGTCGGCGGGAGAGGGCGGGACCAGTGAGGCCTGAGGGGACGCGGGCGTCGATGCGGCGGGCCACGGCGTTTCGGGTCGCTGCGGCGCAGCGTCGGGGGTCGCAGGACGTCCGGCCGCCGGCACGCGCTCGAGCGCCGCGAGCTCATCGGCGATGGAGGTCTGAGCGCTCGGCCTCGGGGCCGCCACGGGCTCCGGGGCGACGCGCTGATCGAGCTCGCGCTCGAGCTGCTGCATGCGGGCTGTTTCGTAATCGAGACGCGGGGGCGCCTGCACCGGAGCGGGCTGCTGCGGCGCCTGCTCAGGGACCGGGGGGCCAGGCTCGGCCGGGCTCGAGGCGGAGTCGGCCGCCAGCTTGAAGGGAGCGGCGACGACCGCGAAGGGCAGGGCCAGGTACTTCCACCAGACGGGCTCCTCGCGGGCCGACAGGTGGCGCTCCTCGTCGACGTGGGTGCCGCCGAGCATCGAGATCGGCGGGCCCGCGCTCGCGGCCGGGCCCCCCGTCTGTGTGCGCGAGCCTTGCGTCGCGGTGGCGGGGTCCGGCGAACCCGGGGGAGCGGCGACGCTGCCGGGCCGCCCGGGGTGGCCGGCACTCGGCACGATCATCGGTGCGGACTCGCCGGGCATCAGGATCGATGCGCCGGCACCCGCGTCCATCACCGGCGTTCGGTCGATGTCCTGCTCGATGTTGCTGAAGAAGCAGCCCGGGGCCGCCGCGCACACTGCGAGCACGGAGACGAGCTGGGCCCTCGAGCGCATGCAGGACGCTCCCTTCCCCTCTCACTCGAGTCCCCGGGCTCATCGCAATGCAAGAAGCGTGCACACTCGTTCGCGTCGAAACGCATTCGGCGCATTCGACAGGTGCATGACGGCACCGGCTGCCGCAGAGCTGCGTAGCGCGGCGGGGAGCGAGTTGGGAAGACGCCTTCCGTGGCAGCGGAAAACCCGTTCGCGCGGTGGTAATCGCCTTCCCTCGCTTCGCGTACAGGCGCGGTAGAGTCCATCGGGAGGCAACGACCTTCGATGTGCGGACGCTTCACGCTGACGACGAGCCGCGAGGGGCTGACGCGAGCCTTCGAGCTCGAGGACGCGCCGGCTCTCGCTCCGCGCTTCAACGTGGCTCCCGGTCAGGACGTGGCGACCGTCTGGCAGACGCCCGAGGGCCGGCGCGAGCTGCGGCTGCGCCGCTGGGGGCTCGTTCCGCACTGGGCTCGGGACGCGAAGATCGGCTCCAGGCTGATCAATGCGCGCGCCGAGACGGCGGCCGAGAAGCCGGCATTCCGCGCAGCGCTGCGGCAGCGGCGCTGTCTCGTGCCGGCCGATGGCTTCTACGAATGGGCCGCCGCTGGCGCAGTGGGCGGCGCTCGCCAGCCCTACTACCTGGCGTTGCCCGAGCGCGAGCCCTTCGCGATCGCGGGTCTCTTCGAGCACTGGCGCGGCGAAGAGGGCGCGCTGCTCGAGAGCTGCGTACTCCTCACCGTGGCCCCGAACGATCGGGTCCGCGCGGTACACGACCGGATGCCGGCGATCCTGCGCCGCGAGGACCACGCGCGCTGGCTAGACCCGACCGAGCGCGATGCGCAGCGCGTCCAGGCACTCCTCGCGCCCTGGGCGGGCCCCGAGCTGGAGCTGCGAGCGGTGAGCCGCCTTGTGAACCGCGCGGGGCACGACGACCCGGCCTGCATCGAGCCCCTGCCGGGCTAGGAGGCGGGTCGAGATGGTCGATCGCGCTCGGACGCGCGCACGCAACAGCTCCCCCGTGCTGCTGGGCCTCGTCGCGATCGTGTTCGTGCTCGTGCGCATACCCTTCGTGGACCTGCCGCTCGAGCGCGACGAGGGCGACTACGCCTACGTCGCGTGGCGGATGCTCGAGGGCGAGGTTCCCTACCGGGACGTTTTCGACCAGAAGCCGCCAGGGATCTACGCGGTCTATGCCGCGCTCTTCGGCCTCGGGGCTCGCTCGGGCGTCGCGCTCCACCTGCTGCTCTACCTGTGGACGGCCGCCTGTGCGCTTGCGCTCCATCGCCTGCTCCGGGATCTGACGAGCGGGCTCGCGGCGGCGTTTGCCGCGCTGGCCTTCGCGCTGCTCGCCACGGATCCGCGTCTTCTGGCCACCGCGGCGAATACCGAGAGCTTCATGATCCTTCCGATCGTGGCCTCGTGGGCGGCGCTGTGGCGGGCGAGTCGCACGGATCGAGCGGGGGCGTGGATCGCGTGCGGCGCGTGGGTCGCGGCGGCCTGCTGGTTCAAACCCGTGGCGGCGACCAACGGCCTCTTCAGCGTGGCGTGGGCCGTCTTCGCCGGGCTCGGCGCGGCGAGGCGTCCGCTCGCCTCCGAGCTCGGTCGCCGGATGGGCCTGCTCGCGCTCGGGGGGATCCTGCTCTCGACCCCCTTCGTCGCGGCCCTGGCTGCATCCGGCGCGCTGGGCCCCTTCTTCGACATCGTGCTGCGGCACAACGTCGCCTATTCCACGCACGTCGCTCTCGCGCAGGGCCTCGTGCAGCTCGCAGGGTCGCTGCTCCATCTCGCTCCGAGTCACGCGCTCTTCTGGCTGCTCGGGCTCGTGGGACTGCTCGCCCGGGGCGAGGCGCCGGCCCGCGTTCGGATCTTCTTCGGCGGGCAGCTGCTCGCGGCGTTCGCGGGGGCGAGCGTGGGGCTCCACTTCCGGCCGCACTATTTCGTTCAGCTCCTTCCGGCGCTGTGCGCGCTGGCGGGTCTCGGGCTCGCTCTCGTGTCGCGCCGCTTGCAGACGGCAGTGCCCTCGCTGCGGCCGCAGCTTGCGCAGCTGGCGCTCGCGGCGGTCCCGATCGCCTGCTTCGTCGCGGCCGACGCGGGCCTTTTTTTCGCGGGTTCGCGGCACGCGATCGCGCGGCGCATGTACGCGCTCAATCCCTTCGCGGAGTCCGAACGGATTGCCGAGTATCTGGCCCGCACGAGCGGTCCTCGCGACAGCGTCTTCGTCGTCGGCTCCGAGCCGCAGATCCCCTTCCTCGCAGGTCGCCGCAGCGCGACCCGCTACATCCTCTTCTATCCGCTGACGGGCCCGTATCCGGATGCTCTCGAGCGGCAACGCGAGGCGATGCGCGAGGTGGCGCAAGAGCGGCCGCTCTTCGTGATCGTAGTCGATGCAGACGGCTCGCACCTGCTCGACGAGCGCAGCGAGCGCTGGCTCTACGGGGAGGTTGCGCGCCTGCTCCAGCGCGAGTACCGGCTCGAGCTCATCTTCCACGCGACGCCGGATCGCGAGGACTTCGCCGAGGCCCGGGGGGCCGAAGCGGCCCGCTGGCTGGCGGAGGTCAAGGCGTCCGAACCGGACGCTCCATGGGTCGGGGTCTACCGGCGCAACCGCTGACGCGGCTATGCTCTCGAGGTCGCAATGCAGGGTGCAGGCCGCGCGCTTGCGCGGGGAGCCGCGCGATGGTCGCAACGTGCGCGATCCGCGCGTGCCGCCCGCTGGATCGGTCCGTTCCTGCTGACTGCGGCCTTCGTCGTGCTCGCGGCGCAGAGCTGGAAGCGCTCGGCAGACGTGTTGATCGACTTCGGGAACGAGCTCTACGTGGCCTGGCGTCTCGCGAGCGGGGACATCCTCTACCGCGACATCGCCAGCCGCAACGGTCCCTTCTCGCACAGCCTCAACGCGGCGTGGTTCCTGCTCTTCGGCGTCTCGGTCCGCACCCTGATGCTGTGCAACCTCGCGATCCTGGCGGGGACCTGTGCGCTCGTCTGGCGCGTGTTCGCGCCGGTCTGCGGCCCTGTGGTGGCCGTCGCGACGGGCCTGACGCTGCTCGCTGCCTTCGGCTTCGCGCATACGCTCGACGTCGGAAACTACAACTGGCTCACGCCCTACCAGCACTCCCAGACGCATGGCGTGGCGCTCGCGATCGCGGGAACGCTCGCGCTCGCGGCGGCGCTGCGCGGGCGCCTGGAAGCGACGTGGGGCCTGGCGGGTCTCTGCCTCGGTCTCGTCTTCCTGACCAAGGCGGAGCTCTTCGTGCCCTTCGCGGGCGTGGCGCTGCTCGGCCTTGCGCTGGAGGCAGTGGCGCCCGGGTCGAGGCTCCCGCGCGCAGCGGCGTGGCTCGCGGCCGGCGCGGGGGCGACGGTCGCCGCCGCCTTCGCCGTCCTCTGCACGCGCATGACGACGCTGCTCGCCCTCGACGGTGTGCTGGGCAACTGGAGCCATCTCGCCGGGATCGTCGAGGACCCCTTCTACCTGGCGCGGGCGGGGCTCGATGCTCCATGGAGCCATGCGCTGCTGGCGCTGCGCTCGCTCGGCATTCTCGCGGCCTTCGCAGCCGGCTGCGCGGCGGTCGACCTGGCGCTGCCCCGGCGCGGGCGTGGGGTCGCGGCCGCCGTCGGCGCGGCGACGCTCTTCGTCGTCCTGGTCTCGGCCCGACACCGGATCGCGTGGCACGAGCTCGCGCGGGCGCTCCCGCTCACGAGCGCGCTCGGCCTCGTCGCTCTCGTCGCCGCGTGCCTGCGGCGTCGCGGGGAGCGCGACGAGCTCGCGCGCGTGGCGGCTCTCGCGCTCTTCGCGGCGCTCGCGTTCGGGCTGCTCGCGAAGACCGGACTCGCCGCGCGCATCGATCACTACGGCTTCGCGCTCGCGATGCCGGCGACGCTGCTCCTCGTCGCAGGGCTCGTCGGCGCCTTTCCACGTCTGCTCCCGGCGGGACACGGAAGAGTGGCGGGCGCGCTGGCGGGCGCGGCCGTGGCGGCAGCTCTCGTTGCGATCGTCGGGCAGTCGAGCGCGCAGCTCGCGCTGAAGGATCTCCCGGTCGGGCGTGGGCCCGATCAGCTGCTCGCCGCAGGCCCCCCGGCGAGCCTGCGCGGGGAGCGGATCGCCGAGGCTCTAGCCCGTCTGGAGCCCTTGCTCCGGGCCGAGGACACCCTTCTCGTGTTCCCGGAGGGAGCGGGTCTCAACTACTGGCTAAGGCGTAGGAATCCGAGTCGCTTCCTGCTCTTCCTGCCGACCGAGATCGCAGCCTTCGGCGAATCCGCGATGCTGGCCGATCTCGAGGCCCATCCCCCGGACTTCGCGGTGCTCGCCCACCGCGACGCCCGCGAGTTTGGCGTCGGGGCCTTCGGCCGGGACCCCCGCAATGGACAGCGCCTGCGCGCGTGGCTGGACGCGCACTACGAGCGCGTGGCGCGCGTCGGCGCAGAGCCCTTCGGCAGTGAGGGCTTCGGTCTAGTGATCCTGCGGCGGCGACCCGGCACTGGCGCGTCGATACAGCGCCCAGTAGAAGCCGGAAATGCCGGCGTGGTCGAAGTCCGCGACGAGGCGGTAGCGAGCGGCAGACTCGAAGGCGATCTCTGGCAGCGTTCGCTCGGGCCGGAAGCGACGGTGGGTCACGATCCACTCGGGCCCCTGCGTCGGCCAGCGATCCCGCTCTCGGTAGTCGAGCAGCATTCCCGCCGGTAGCAGGCGCGCGTAGAAGCGCAGCACCATCGCATTTCGGAAGTCCTGGTCGCTGCCGACGACGATGCGCCCGCCGGGGCTCCGCTCCGCCATGAAAGCGAGGGTGGCCTGGAAGCCGCCGCGCCCGAGTCTCAGGAAGCGCTCGATGTGGACGGCGTTGCCGAACAAGAAGAGTGCGAGCCCGAGCACGGCCAGCACGCGCCGAAAGCCGCCTGCGCGCAGCTCCGCCCCGAGGATCCATGCGAGCAGGATCAGGAAGAGCGCGATTCCGACCAGGAAGTAGCGGAGATCGATCACGTCCGGGCGCAGCAGCCCGAGGATCGCCGCCGGAGCGAGGACGATCGCGACCAGCCAGAGCAGCCAGAGATCGTCGCGCTCGCGCGCGAGGCGGACGAGTCCGAGCCCGAGGAGCCCGCTGCAGAGCGCGGCGTAGAGGGGCGCGAGCTCGGAGCGAACCGGGAGCCCGAGCGAGAATCCCAGCGTGCGCGCAACGATCTCGGCCGGCACGGCGGGAGGGCCACCTCCCACGCTGAGATGGCGCAGGTCGACCGCGGCGAGCGCAAGCAGCCCGATCGTGGGCGCCGCGTGCAGGCGGAGCGCATCGGCGAGCGCGAGCGCGCGCGGGCCGGGGCGCCGCGCGAGGCGCAGCGCGGTCCACACGAGCGCACCGCACCAGAAGAAGACGAAGAAGAGCTGCGAGAGGATGCCTAGGCAGATAGAGACGGTGAAGATCGCGGCCGCAGCCTTCCCGCCGCGTTCGAGAAAGCGCAGCAGCGAAAGCAGCGCGGCCAGCGCGAAGAACACCGCGAGCGAGTAGCCGCGCGCCTCGGACGAGTAGTGGACGAGCGGGAAGCTCGCGGCGCAAATACCCGCTGCGAGCACCGCTTCGAGGCGCCCACGGCGTGCGCCGAGGAGTGCCGCGAGCACGAGGGTCCCCGAGCCCGCGAAGAGCGCGGGCAGCCGATAGAGAGCCCACTCGCGCTGGTCTCCCAGCCAGTAGAAGAAGAGCGTATTGAGGTGGTGGTTGTTCGAATGGTGGATCTGCGTGAAGACGCCGAGCGCGGAGTCGAGCCGGCGCGCGTCCGCCCAGGTCCAGATCTCGTCCAGCCAGAAATCGTTCCAGCAGGAGAGCGCGCGCACGACGGTCCCGGCCAGCACGCAGGCGGTGACCGCGAGCCACGTCAGGTCCGCTCTCACCGCCGCTTCTCCCAGATCTCCACGCGGGCTGCCCACCGGGTCGTGCGGAAGCGGTGCTGTCGGACGTCCTCGCGGTTCTCGAAGGCGGTGTCGGGGTAGTCGATCTCGTGACGCCGGTAGTCGCCTTCGGCGACGAAGCGGCGCAGCCTCTCCCGGATCGTGCGCGACACGGGCGCCAGGTTGTGGCGCCGCAGGATGATCCAGTCGGCGTCGCGCGCTGCATCGATGTCGTCTCCGGTGAGTCCCCCGATGACGCGCAGGTCCGTATAGAACTTGACCGGGAGATCCCCGTAGACGATCGCGACGGTCTCCCAGGGTCGCGCGTGGGTGTTCAGGAAACCCACGATTCCCTCGATCGGGCCGTCGTAGTCGTGCGTGATCTCGTAGACGAAGTCCTCGAGCGATCCGGTGAGAACCCAGGCGGCCACGGCCACCCCCGCGACGGAGGGCCAGGCCCGCGCGAGCGCTCCCACGACGAGCCCGACGAGCGCGAAGAGAGGGGGGACGAGCGGCGTCAGGTAGCGCAGGTAGGTGCCCGGGCTCAGGCAGGCGAGCAGCGCGATTCCGAGGCAGGCGTGCAGCGTGACGAGTGCGACGCCGCTCCACGCGCTCCTCTCGCGCGGCACTGCGGGCTCGCCGCGCCGGATGCGGTCGAGCGCGAGCAGCGGTAGCGCGAGAAGCCAGAGGCCGCGGGCGAGGAAGACCGTGACGAGGTCCTCGGAGAAGACGCGCAGATAGAACAGCGAGTCGCTCGCTTTTAGCAGCCGCTCGCTGTAGTCAGGTCCGAGTTCCACGCCCGAGAGCCAGACGAGCCACGGGAGCGACAGCACGCTGGTGCCGACGGCGGCGGCAAGCGTCGGCAGCAGTCGCGCGCGCTCGAGCAGCGCGGCGTGGAGAATGCAGCTGCCGAGCAGCACCGCGCAGTAGAGGTAGTGCGTGTGGAAGAGCAGCAGCGCGGCGACGAGCAGCGCGAAGGTCCAACACCGCTGACCGCGCCGGATCCGCGCGTAGGCGAGCAGGCCGGCGAGCGCGAGGAAGGCCGCGAGCGCGTACCAACGACTCTGGCGAGAGAGGATCAGGAAGGGAACGGAGAGCGCGAGCAGCAGCCCGGCCGCGCCGGCGGCCACGCGGTCGCGCCATAGCTCGCGCGCGAGCCCCCAGGTGAGTAGAACGCATCCGATGCCGAGCAGCGCGAAGGGAAGCCTCGCGGCGAGGGTCGTCTGCCCGAACATCGCGAACGAGGCGGCCACCGCGTAGAAGGAGAGCCAGGTGTGCCAACGCCAGACGCCATCCGGGCCGATCTCGGCGCCGAGCTCCTGCGAGAAGGAGTTGGAGCCATCGCTGCCGAGCGGGATCCCGTGCTCGAGGATCGAGCGCGCGAGCAGCGCCGTCTGCGCTTCGTCCTGCCAGAGGTACTGGTTTCCGAGGTTTGCGAGCAGAAGGGTGGCCGAGAGCGCGGCCAGCGCGCACAGGAC
>CAYPSI010000135.1:0-2565 GCA_964413375.1 uncultured Spirochaetales bacterium
GAAGAAGAGCGCAAGGGGAGGGAGCTCGATGTCAGGCGCGAGGGCGACCGCGGGCTGGGACCCGCGCTGGGATCTCGTCGGGGACTTCGTCCCCGCGCTGCGCTACACGAGCCAGGACTTCTTCGCGCTCGAGCTCGAGCAGTTCTGGCCGCGGGTCTGGCAGATCGCGTGCCGCGAGGATCTCCTGCGCGAGCCCGGCGACTTCGTCGAGCACCAGATCGGGAACGAGTCGATCCTGGTCGTGCGCACGCCGGACGGGCTGCGCGCTTACGAGAACGCCTGCCGCCACCGCGGCCGCCGCCTCGTGAGCGGCTGCGGCCGCTTCGAGGGACGACACATCCGCTGCCCCTTTCACGGCTGGACCTGGACCCTCGACGGCGCATGCAGCCACGTGTTCCTGCCCGACGAGTTCGCGCCCGAGCTGCGCCGCGAGGAGGACTTGCGCCTGATTGCCTGTCGCGTCGACACCTGGGGCGGCTTCGTCTTCGTCAACATGGATCCGCAGGCTCCGCCGCTGCGCGAGGCGATCGGCCCGGCGGCGCGTTTCCTCGATCCGGCCGCGCTCGACCGGATGGGCGTGCTGTGGCACAAGCAGGTCGAGATCCCGGTGAACTGGAAGGCCGCACTCGACGCCTTCCTCGAGTCCTACCACGTCCCGAACGTGCATCCCGAATACCCGGAGCTCGGGACCGACATCGACCGCTTCGAATACCACGTGGAGCCCGGCGGCCATTCGCATTACGGGATTCCGCTCACCGCCGGGAAGGAGGCAAGCGCGCCCGCGAACGTCGACGAGCGCGAGCTCTTCCACCGCTACGTCTGCTACACGATCGACGAGATCGGCGCGATGTACACCGAGAAGGATCGACACATCACCGCGCAGCTTCTGCATCGTGAGATTCCGAAGGGCTCCTCGGTCGGGGCCGAGTATGCGAAGGAGCTCTACGCCTATGCCGGGCGGGTAGGGATCGAGCTGCCGGTGCTTGGGCTCGAGGAGCTCTCGCACCTCGGCGGGAACTTCGTCTTCCCGCACTTCTTCTGCCTGCCGACGCTGGGAAACTGCCTCGCGTATCGAGCGCGTCCGAATGGCCTCGACTCCGACTCGACGCTCTTCGACGTCTGGTCGCTCACGATCTTCCCGGGAGGCGAGAAGCCCCGCTACGAGATGCAGCGAGTCGACTGGCGCGAGGAGAAGGAGGTCGGGCGCGTGCTCTTCCAGGACTTCCGGAACCTCGTGCAGGTCGGTGCCGGCATGCGCACGCGCGGCTTCCGCGGCCTGCGCCTCAATCGGCGCCAGGAGCTCGGCATCCTGAACATGCACCGCGAGCTCGACCGCTACCTGCGCCCGGCCGAGGGCTAGAACTCGCGCCGGAGCTCAGCCCGCTTCCGGCCCGCTCTGGACGATGGAACGCTCCCGCATCCCGCGCCTACGCCACGACCACCGTCTTGATGTTGACGAACTCCCGGATTCCATAGTGCGAGAGCTCGCGGCCATGACCGCTCTCCTTCACCCCCCCGAAAGGAAGCCTGGGGTCCGACTTCACGAAGCCATTCACGAAGCAGGCGCCGGCTTCGAGCTCGCGCTCGGCGATGTGCTCGCCGCGGGCCAGATCGCGGGTGAAGACGGCCGCTCCGAGGCCGAAGACCGACGCGTTGGCCACCGCGAGGGCCTCTGCTTCGTCGCGCACCGGAATGATGGCTGCGACCGGCCCGAAGAGTTCCTCGTCATGGGCCGCCATGCCGGCGCGCACGTCCGCGAGCACCGTGGGCGGGTAGAAGGCGCCCGGTCCGGGCGGGACCTCGCCCCCGAGCAGCAGGCGCGCGCCCTTCTCGATGCTGCGGCGCACCTGGTCGTGGAGCTCGTCGCGCAGATCGACGCGGGCCTGGGGGCCCATCTGCGTGGCCTCGTCGAGCGGATCTCCCATCCGTACGCTGCGCATGCGCTCCACGAGTCGGCGCTCGAAGTCGGGTCGCAACTCCGGAACGACGAGGAAGCGCTTGGCGGCGATGCAGCTCTGACCCGCGTTGATCAGGCGGCTCGCGGCGCAGCTCTCGACGGCGAGCTCGAGGTCCGCGTCCCTCAGCACCAGGTAGGGGTCGCTTCCGCCGAGCTCGAGCACCGCCTTTTTCAGCGCCTGGCCGGCGGCGCGCCCGACGGAGCGGCCGGCTGCGGTGCTTCCGGTGAGCGTCACCGCACGCACGAGCGGATGCCGGATCAGGCCCGCCACCTTCTTGCCCGGAATCAGAAGGCTGCGGAACAGGTTCTCCGGAAAGCCGGCGGCCCGAAATACCTCTTCGATCGCGAGGGCGCAGCCGGGTACGTTGGCCGCGTGCTTGAGCAGCCCCGCGTTACCCGCCATCAGCGCCGGCGCGGCGAAGCGGAAGACCTGCCAGAAGGGGAAGTTCCAGGGCATCACCGCGAGGATCACGCCGAGCGGCTGGAAGCTCACGAAGCTCTTGTGCGCGCCGGTGTCCACGTGCTCGCGCGCGAGGAAGCGCTCCGCGTTCTCGGCGTAGTAGTCGCAGGCGGAAGCGGATTTTTCCGCCTCGGCGCGACCGTCGCGA
>CAYPSI010000136.1:0-14008 GCA_964413375.1 uncultured Spirochaetales bacterium
CGCAACAGCGCGTAGCTCGTGAGGGTGACGTCGGCCTCGGGGTCGACGGCGCGGCGCGGGCCGTGATAGAGGCTCACGCGAAGCGTCGGGCGGAAGCGCGCGATCTCCGCCTCCCAGTTGTGGAGCACGCTCGTCGGCGCCACGACGAGCGTGCGGCCCTGCACGGCGCAGAGCGCCTGGAGCGTCTTGCCGAGGCCCATGTCGTCGGCGAGCAGCGCGCCGAGACCTGCGTCGCGCAGCCAGCACAGCCAGTCGACTCCCTGGCGCTGATAAGCGCGGAGCGTGGCGGCGAGATCTGCCGGCAGCGAGGCAGTCGGGATCCCCGCAAAGCCCTCGAGCGCCGCGCGCAGCTCCAGCGCTGCCGCGGGGGGCGGCTCGCCGATCTCTTCGCATAGGCGCGCGAGGTCCGGCAGCGCGCAGCGGGGTAGCGAGCCGTCGCGTCCTCGTGCGGCGAGTAGATCCGCAATGCGGTGGCCGAGGCGCTCGAGCCAGTCCTGCGGAAGGGGGGCCAGGCCGCCCCCATGCAGCGGAACCAGCGACTCGCCGTCTCGCCACGCGCGGAGCACGGCGGCCGGGTCCGCGCGCCGCAAGGGTCCGTCGTGCTCCGTCTCGAAGGCGAGGTCGAAGCCGCCGTCGTGCACGGAGAGGCGGGCCACCAGCGCCGGTGCCCTCCGGAAGGCGAGGTGTGCGTCTCCGCGCAGCTCGGCGCCAAACACGGCTAGCCGCTCGGCGATGGCGATCGCACGCTCCCCGCTGAAGCGCTCCCGAAAGCCGGGTGCCAGGCCGAGCTCGCGCGAGAGCCTGCGCGTGAGCTCCTGCTCCACGGCCTCGTCGCGCAGCGGAACCTTGGGCCCGAGCGCCACGAGGCGCCCGGAGTCGACGCGCGCGATCGGCGGGTCGCCGTACACGAGGGTCGGCAGCACGCTGAGCGCGTCTCCGTCGCGCGTCACCTCGAAGCGCAGGCGCGGCGTCTCGCGCACCGTGCTCGGCAGCCGCGTCGTCTGGATCTCCACCGCGACCCGTCCCGAGAGCGCCGGCAGGAGCTCCGTCACGAGTAGCGCGGCCTCTCCCGGGCCGAACACACGCCCGCGCGCGAACTGCTCGAGCTCGCGGCCGGTGAGCTGCGTGGCGGAGAGCGGGCGCAACTCGCCTCCGGCGAGCGCCACCGCGTCCTCGAAGGTCTCCTCGACCGACGCATCGGAGCCGAGCGTCATCCGGAAGCCCGGACCCGCGTCCTCGACGCGGGCGACCATGCCCACGGGCTGCGTCGACGCACGCACCGGCTCGCCGTCGAGGCGCAGGTCCGGGCATTCGGCGAGACGCGGCAGCAGCGCGAGCAGCAGCCCGCGCGGCAGCGAACCGCGCAGCCGTGGACCGAGCGCCCGCTCGACCGCGAGGTCGGCCTGCGTTGCGGCGAAGCGCGGCCCGGGAGCGCGGCCCTCGGCCACCGCGGCGAGGGTCGTCGTGAGCAGGTGCTCGCCCTGCGCATTCGCGATCACGCGTTCGAGGGCGAGGCCGCTCCCCTGGCGCGAGAGGCGATAGCCGATTCGCCCGCTCGCCTCGCCGATGGCGGAACCGGCGTCGCCGGCAGCACTCCGACGCAGCGCGATGACCGCCGCCGCGACGTGCTCGCAGACGTCGTCTCGGCTGCCGCAGTCGCACTCCCAGTCCAGCGTCGCGGGGGACAGGATCACCGTGCGCGAGACGAGACCCCCGCGCGTGGAGACCCGCATCGGAATCTCCCCGTCGGCTTCGGGCTCGGCCGAGACGGAGCCCGCGCGCACGAGCTCCACGCCTCGCGACCAGGCGGATCCCGTGCACGCGCCGCGGATCTCGTCGAACAGCTGTTGCATCGTGGAAAAGCTAGGCGATCGGCTTGCGCAACGCGTCCTCGATCTCGTCGCCGAGCTCGCTCGCGAGCAGGAACGAGGAAGAGGCGCTGCGCTCGCGGACGTGCGCCCGTACCCCCTCGCGACCTCCGACCTGCGCCATGCCATAGCTGCCGTAACGCCGCTCGAGAGCTTCGAGCACGAAGCTCTCGCGCCCGCGCGCACGGCGTTCGCTCAGGCCGTCGGACGCGATCAAGTGCTCGCGGTGGCGATCGAGCGCTGCGAGGATCGCGGGAATGCCGGTCCCATCGCGCGCCGAGGCGAGCAGCACCGGCGGACTCCAGGCGGGGTCCGGGCGCTGGCCGAGCCCGAGGCTGCTCTCGAGCTCGTGCGCGGTGCGGGTCGCGGCGGGGCCCTGGTCGGACTTGTTCACGACGAAGAGATCCGGGACCTCCATCACGCCCGCCTTCCTGAACTGGAGCACGTCGCCGGTGCCTGGGTTGGCCACGTAGACGAGCGTGTCGACGAGCGACGCGATCTCGATCTCCGACTGCCCCACGCCGACGGTCTCGACGAAGACGCGGTCGAAGGCGCAGGCGAGCACGCTGACTCCCGCGCGCGTGGCGTCCGCGAGACCGCCGAGGCGCTCGCGCGCGGCCATCGAGCGGATGAAGACACCTGCGTCGCGACCCGCCGCGCGCACGCGGATGCGGTCTCCGAGCAGCGCCCCGCCGGATTCGCGGCTCGAGGGATCGACGGCCACGATGCCGACCGTCTCGCCGCCGCCCCGCAGCCCGCGCACGAACGCGTCGAGCAGCGTCGATTTGCCGGCTCCGGGCGCCCCGGTGATGCCGACGCGGGGAGCGCCGGGGAAGGGAGCCTCCCGCTCCAGGCGCTCGAGCAGGCGCAGCGCCGCTGCGCGCGGCCCGGGTCGGTGGTCGTCGCAGAGGTTGAGCGCAGGGGCGACGGACTCCCGTTCGCGGGCCAGCACCCGGCTCGCGAGCGCGTCGTCGTCAGGCCGCAGGAGCGGACTCCGCGACGACGTCGACGATCTCGCCCATGATGCGCGTGAGGTCGAAGTCCTTGGGCGTGTAGACCCGCCGAACCCCCGCTCGACGCAGCGCCTCGGCATCCTCCTCGGGGATGATGCCGCCCACCACGAGCGGCAGGCCCTCGAGCCCGGCCTTGCGCAGGCGGTCGAGGACGTCGAGCACGAGGATGGCGTGGGAGCCCGAGAGGATCGAGAGCCCGATCAGGTGGACGCCCTCGTCGCGCGCGGAGCGAACGATCTGCTCCGGAGTCAGGCGAATCCCCTCGTAGACGACCTCCATGCCGGCGTCGCGCGCGCGTACGGCGATCTGCTCCGCGCCGTTGCTGTGGCCGTCGAGGCCGGGCTTGCCGACGAGCACCTTGAGCGGGCGCCCGAGGCGCTCCGAGAGCGCGTGGACGCGTTTCCGGACCTCTGCGGCCTGCGAGCCGGGCTGGGCGTCGGAGCGGGCCCCTACGCCCGTCGGTGCGCGGTACTCTCCGAAGAGCTCGCGCAGCACGTCGGCCCACTCGCCGGTCGTGACGCCGGCGTGAGCCGCGCGAAGCGAGGGCGGCATCGCGTTGCCGCCGCCGGCCACGACGTCGCGCAGGTTGCGCAGTGCCGCATCCACTTCCGTGCGGCTGCGCCGCGTCCGGAAGGCCACGAGCTTCTCCACCTGCTCCTGCTCCGCCCGCTCGTCGACGCGCAGGATGGCCTGGTCGGAGCCGACGAGCGGCGAGGGCTCCGCCTCGGTGAAGCGGTTCACGCCGACCACCACCTGGTCGCCCTGCTCGATCGCGCGCGAACGGCGGGTCTGCGATTCGACGAGGCGCTGTTTCATCCACGCGTTCTCGACGGCTGCCACCGCACCGCCCATCGCGAGCACGCGATCGAGCTCGGCGCGAGCTTCTTGGCGCAGCTCCCGGGTGCGCGCCTCGACGACCTTCGAGCCCTCGAAGAGATCCTCGTACTCGAGCAGATCGGTCTCGTAGGCCAGGATCTGCTGGATGCGCAGCGACCACTGCTGGTCCCAGGGGCGCGGCAGCCCGAGTGCCTCGTTCCAGGCGGGGAGCTGGAGGGCCCGGCAGCGAGCATTCTTCGAGAGCGTGACCCCGAGCGCCTCGAGCGCGATCCGGATCGTGTTGTTCTCGGGCTGCGATTCGGTGAGACCCAGGCTGTTCACCTGCACGCCATAACGGAAGCGGCGCAGGTCCGGATCGAGCACTCCGTAGCGTTCGCGCGTGATCTCGTCCCACATCTGCGTCATCGCGCGGGCCTTGCAGATCTCCTCGACGAAGCGGATCCCGGCATTCAGGAAGAAGGAGATCCGGCCGACCACGCGCGGGATCGCAGACTCCGGAACGTCGCCGCGCGCGCGCACCGCGTCGAGCACGCCGATCGCCGTCGCCATCGCGTAGGCGATCTCCTGCACCGGCGTGGCGCCTGCCTCCTGGAGGTGGTAGGAGCAGACGTTGATCGGATTCCACTTCGGGATCGCATCCACGCTGTACGCGACCACGTCGCTCGTCAGCCGCATCGAGGGCTCGGGCGGGAACACGTAGGTCCCTCGCGAGAGATACTCCTTCACGATGTCGTTCTGCGTGGTTCCCTGGAGCTGGCGCGGATCGACGCCGGTGCGCTCGGCCGCGGCGACGTAGAGCGCGAGCAGCCAGGCCGCGGTGGCGTTGATCGTCATCGAGGTGTTCATGCGGTCGAGGGGCAGGCCCAGGAAGAGCTCGAGCATGTCCTCGAGATGGCAGATGGGTACGCCGACCTTGCCGACCTCGCCGCGCGCGAGCGGATGGTCGGCGTCGAAGCCGGTCTGCGTCGGGAGATCGAAGGCCACCGAGAGCCCCGTCTGTCCCTTCGCGAGGTTCGTGCGGTAGAGCTCGTTGCTCGCGCGGGCGGAGCTGTGCCCCGAGTAGGTCCGGAAGACCCACGGGCGGTCGGGCGCGTGGCGGGGCCCGGTCATGGCTCCATGTCGCCGATCTCTCCTCCAAGTCCCCGGGAAGACTAACGAAAGCGCTGGCGCGGGGCAACGCGGCGAATGCCCTAGACTCCCGCCGGTGACCGACTTCTTCTTCCGGCTCACCCCGGATTGGGTCCTGCGCGCCGTCGAGGCCGGAGGCTTCCATCCCACCGGCCACTGCTCGGCGCTCACCTGCCTCGAGAATCGCGTCTACGACGTCCGGCTCGAGGATGGCAGCCACGTGGTGGCAAAGTTCTATCGGCCCGGGCGTTGGAGCCGCGAGGCGATCCTGGACGAGCACCGCTTCCTCGCGGACCTGGGAGAGGCCGAGATCTCCGTCTGCGCGCCGATCCCCTTTCGCGACGGCCAGACGCTGCACGAGGTCGAGGGCATCCACTACGCGGTGTGGCGTCGCACCGGCGGGCGCTCGCCGGACGAGTTCCGCGACGAGGAGGTCGAGCTGCTCGGCCGCCTGCTCGCACGCATCCACAACGTCGGTGCCGCGGGCGACGCCCCGAATCGCCAGCGCCTCGACTCGGAGACCGGCGCGCTCGCTCCGCTGCGCCTGCTCGAGGAGCGGGGCTTCCTGCCGCGCGAGTGCGCTCGCCGCTACCGCAGCGCGGTGGAGGAGGTAGCCGCGCTCTACGACGCCTGGAGCGAGGGGGTCCCGCTGCACCGCATCCACGGCGACTGCCACGTGGGGAACCTGCTGAACGGCTCGGAGGGCTGGTTCTTCCTCGACTTCGACGACTTCGTCGTCGGCCCCGCGGTGCACGACGTCTGGATGCTGCTGCCGGGCCGCGACGCCGAGGCCCATCGCCAGCGCGAGCTGCTGATCTCCGCCTATCGGCAGTTCCGAGACTTCGAGCCGCGCTGGATGCGACTGGTGGAGCCGCTGCGGGCCTTCCGCTTCGTGTCCTACCCGGCGTGGATCGCCCGCCGCTGGGAGGATCCGGCCTTTCCGGCGGCCTTCCCGCACTTCGGCAGCGCCCAGTACTGGGAGAGCGAGACCCGGGACCTCGAGGAGCAGGTCGCTCGCCTGCTGCGCGACGCCGAGGTTCCCGACGCCTTGCGCAGCGCCGCCACGCCAGAGCCGGAGCTCAGCAACGAGGAGCTCTTCTGGGACCTGTAAGTTCTGGGACCTGTGAGTTCCGGGACCTGTGAGCGGCGTGCTTTCCTGGCGGGCCGCGTCTCGCTAGCCTGTGTCATGGCTGGCGGTGCCCCTCGCGCCGATCTTCCCGAAGCTCTCGAGGACGCGATCCTTGCGCTCAAGCACGAGCGCAATGCGGTGATCCTCGCCCATTACTATCAGGAGTCGGAGATCCAGGACCTCGCGGACTTCGTCGGCGACTCGCTCGCCCTCGCGCGCGCCGCTCAAAAGGTCGACCGCGAGGTGATCGCCTTCTGCGGTGTCCACTTCATGGCCGAGACCGCGAAGATCCTGAACCCCACCCGCACGGTGGTGGTGCCCGATCTCGGCGCGGGCTGCTCTCTCGCCGACGGCTGCCCCCCCGACGAGTTCCGGGACTTCGTGGCGCGCTACCCGGGTGCCCGGGTCGTCAGCTACATCAACACCAGCGCCGAGGTGAAGGCGATGAGCGATCTCATCTGCACCTCGTCGAACGCGGTGCAGATGGTGAAGCACTTCGCGGGGCAGCCGGTGGTCTTCGCGCCCGACCGCCACCTCGCGCGCTGGGTCGCGAAGCAGTCCGGGCGCGACGATCTCATCGTCTGGCCCGGCACCTGCATCGTGCACGAGCAGTTCAGCGCGAAGCGGCTCGCGCAGCTGAAGCTCAAGCATCCGGACGCGGAGGTTCTCGCGCATCCCGAGTGCGACGAGGCGGTGCTCGAGCTCGCGGACTTCATCGCGAGCACCACTGGGATCATCCGGCAGGCGGTGGACTCGAAGGCGCAGACGCTGATCATCGCCACCGAGGACGGCGTCTTCCACCAGATCCAGAAGGCAGCGCCCGACAAGACGCTGCTCCAGGCGCCCGGGATCGACGAGAGCTGCGCCTGCAACCAGTGCCCCTTCATGCGGCTCAACACGCTCGAGAAGCTCTATCTCTGCCTCCGCGACCTGCGGCCGGAGGTGACCGTTCCGGACGCGGTGCGCGAGGCCGCGCTGCGTCCGATCGAGCGGATGCTCGAGCTCTCGACCTGACGAAGGGAACCCACATGCAGCAGCAACGCAGTCCCCGTCGCCTGCGGATCGTTCCCGTCCTCGCGCTCGCGCTCCTCGGCGCGGCTTGCAACAGCACGGCGCCGGGACTGGTCTACGCCACCGGCACCGGATCGGTGACGGGCGACGGGCTCCACCGCGTCCGCTGGAGCCAGATGGGCTCCGAGTTCGTGAAGCCGGGGGCGCAGCTCGGCGGCTACGCCAAGGTGCTGATCGAACCCCTCGTGATCAACACGACCGCGAAAGGCGAGCGGCGGCGGATGGGGCCGACGAATGAGTACGAGCCCACGCCCAGCTACCTCGACGGGATGCGGA
Source organism: uncultured Spirochaetales bacterium (assembly GCA_964413375.1). Classification (GTDB taxonomy): domain Bacteria; phylum Myxococcota_A; class UBA9160; order UBA9160; family SMWR01; genus CAZUYC01. The sequence goes on from CAYPSI010000136.1 coordinate 7,323, forward strand.
GCATCTATCTCGAGACGTTCACGAAGCAGTTTGGTCGCGACGGCTTCAGCGTGGTGGGCGCGCCGGGACCCGGCGTGCTGCGGCTCTCGGGGCTCGTGGTCGACCTGGTGCTGACGGCGCGCCTCGATCCCGAGGCGGACACGACCACGAGGGAGCTCATCACGAGCTTCGGGGACCTTTCGCTCTTGCTGGACCTTCGGGACTCGACCACCAACGAGCCACTGCTGCGCACGGTCGATCGGCAGCCGATCTCCCAGAACCCCCTCACGGGTGCCGTCCAGAACAGCACGGGCGCGAACCTCGGCGCCCAGCGGGAGGTTTTCGCTCACGAGGCGCTGCTGCTCCAGCAGGAGATCCGCCAGCTCCAGAACATGGGAACGGTGCCCGCGCCCCCGCAGTGACGAGGGCCGCGTCGGTGCACCTGGGCTCCGAACCGGCTGCCGATCCTCCCGGTGCAGCGCGACGTGCTAGACGGGTGTCAGGACCGCTGCTCGACGCGCGACCGCGCGAAGGCGCAGAGCCGAGATCGCGCAGACCAGTGCGACTCCGGCAGCCATCACGCGCAGCGCTCCACGCTCGCCGAGTGCGTCGGCGAGCATTCCGATCGGCAGACCCATCAGCCCGAAGCCCGCGAAGGCGAGCATCGTCAGCGAGAACACGCGCCCGAAGTAGGCGGGCTCGCACGCGCGCACGATCACCGCGCCATTCAAGGACTGGAAGCCGCCGAAGCCCATCCCGACGAAGAGCATCGCGGCCGGTGCGGCCGCATAGGAGGGCACCGCCGAGAGCGCCGCGAGAGCCGCGGCAAAGAGCACTGCCGTCGCGACGAAGAGCGGCTGTGCGAGGCGAGTGTCGGCCAGACGCGCCGCCAGCAGGCTCGCGCCGAGCCCTCCGCTGGCGCTGACCAGATAGAGCAGGCTGATCGCGTCGGCATCGCGCCCGAGCTCGTTCTCCACCAGACCCGGCAGCAGGGTCACATAGGGAAAGCCCGCCATCACGACCGAGACGAAGAAGAGCACGAGCACGCGCAGGCGGGGATGCGTCCAGACGTAACGCAGCCCATCGGCGAGGTCTGCGAGGATCAGGGTCTCGGCCGCATTGCTGCGCGCGGGGGAGCTGGGCAGGAACGCGAGCATCGCCGCCGCGAGCGCGTAGAGCGCCGCCATCAGCCCGTAGGCCCCGGCGGCGCCGAGGGGCGACGCGAGCAGTGCGCCAGCGCAGGCGGGGCCCAGCACCTGGGAGCCGGTGAGCGCGACCTGGTTGAGCGCGATCGCGTTGCCGCGGACGTGGCCCGGCACGATCTCCGCGGTGAGCGCCTGGCGCGCGGGTGCCAGGAAGGACAGGCCCGCGCCGAGCAGCAGGGTTCCGATGGCCAGCCGGGGCAGCGTGAGCGTGTCGGTCAGCAGCAGCGAGGCGAGCGTGCTGAAGACGATCGCACTCGAGATCTGGGAGAACGCGATGATGCGGCGCTTCGGCCAGCGATCGGCGAGGGCGCCACCGAGCGGTCCGAGCAGCGCCATCGCGAGGCCCTGGGCGAACACCACGACGCCCACCGCGCGGTTCGTCCCAGCCAGCTCGAACGCGACGACGCTCTGCACGATCGTCGACATGAAGAACGCGATGTAGGACGCGATCGTGCCGATCCAGAAGCGACGGAAGTTGCGCTCGCGCAGCGCCGAGAAGGTTCCCGGCCGCGGCGCGGGAGCCTCGCGTTCGTCGGATCGCGCGGGCTCGTCGCGCATCGCAACCTCGGGCAGGGGGGTCGGGTTCCAGAGGCCGGCAGCATGACCGATCTGCGATGGAGGCGAAAGGCGATGCTACACTCAGTGACGTTCCGCGGAGGATCCCGATGCGACTCGACGAGCCCCGCCTGGAGCCGCTTCCCGACGCGGAGATCGATCCCGAGATCCGGGCGCGTCTCGGCAGCGGCCCGATCCTGAACATCTTTCGCACCCTGGCCCATCACCCGAAGCTGATGAAGCGCTGGCTGGTGTTCGGCAACCACGTGCTGGGCCATTCGACGCTCGCCCCGCGCGAGCGCGAGCTGGTGATCCTGCGCACGGGCTGGCTGTGCCGATCCGGCTACGAGTGGGGCCAGCACGTGCGGATCGCGCGCGACTCCGGCCTCTCCGACGACGAGATCGAGCGCATCTCCCGGGGCGCGGAGGCGCCCGGCTGGAGCGAGCTCGACCGCGCGCTGCTGCGCGCCACCGACGAGCTGCGTCAGGACGCGTTCATCTCGGACGCCACCTGGCAGGCGCTGACGCCACACCTGAGCACGCAGCAGCTGATGGACCTGGTCTTCACGGTCGGCCAGTACCAGCTGGTCTCGATGGCGCTCAACAGCTTCGGCGTCCAGCCGGAGCCGGGCCTGGCCCGTCTTCCTGGCTCGTGAGCGGACGCGGCGCGCGCTCAGGCCGCTGCGAGCTCGGCGGCGTCGAACCCGCAGCGGTCGGCGTAGCCCGGGTCGCGCCGGGCGATCAGGCGTGCGGCGCTCACCATCACCTTGCATTGCTTGTAGGTGGCGTCGTCCTGCATCTTGCCGTCGATCATCACGCAGCCCGAGCCGTCGCCCATCTCGCGGATCACGCGGCGGGCCCAGACCACCTCGTCGACCGGCGGCGTGAAGACCTTCTTCGCGATGTCGATCTGCGCGGGGTGGAGCGACCAGGCGCCGACGCAGCCCAGCAGGAAGGAGGCCCGGAACTGGTCCTCGCAGGCGAGCGTGTCCTGGATGTCTCCGAAGGGGCCGTAGTAGGGGTAGATGCCGTTCGAGGTGCAGGCGTCGACCATGCGGGCGAGCGTGTAGTGCCAGGGATCCTGTTGCGCGGTCACGCGCGGCGCGTCGGGGCGGGCCGGGTCCGGGTCGGTGCGCACCAGGTAGCCCGGGTGATCGTCGCCGACGCGCGTCGTCTTCATGCGCCGGCTCGTGGCGAGGTCGGCCGGGCCGAAGGAGAGGCCCTGCATGCGCGGGCTCGCCGCGCAGATCTCCTCGACGTTCACGACGCCGCCGTGCGTCTCGAGGATCGCGTGCACGAGTAGCGCCCGCTCGAGGCCGGCCTTGGCTTCGAGCTGCGCGAGGAGCTGGTCGACGTAGTGGATGTCCCAGGGCCCCTCGACTTTCGGGATCATCACCACGTCGAGGCGGTCGCCGATCTCGGTCACGAGCTGCTGCAGGTCGTCGAGCGCCCAGGGCGAGTCGAGGCTGTTCACGCGCGTCCAGAGCTGGCATTCGCCGAAGTCCGTCTCGCGCGCGATCTTGATCAGGCCCTCCCGCGCCGCAACCTTGTTGTCGCGCTCGATCGCGTCCTCGAGATTCCCGAGCAGCACGTCGCAGCGCTTCGCGAGCTCCGGGATCTTCGCCGCCATCTTCGGGTTGCTGGGGTCGAAGAAGTGGATCATCCGCGAGGGGCGGAGGGGGATCTCGCGCGGCGGCAGCGGTGCCCCGAGCGCCTTCGGCTTGAAAAAATCCTTCGCACTTCGCATCGGCCTACTCCTCGTAGAGCTTCACGACATGCACCGTCCCGTCCGGAGCGGCGGCGATGCACAGGTCGCAGAGCACGCACTCGTCCAGGTTCTCCTCGACGATCCGCAGCCGCGGGCCCTTCGCCTCGAAGATTCCGACCGGGCAGACCTCGGCGAGCTTGCGCGCCGTCGTGGGGTCCGCAGCCACCTTTTCGTCCACGCGGACGTCGATGAACATGCCGGGCACTAGCGCGTTCCCCCGAGCTTCTTGCCGATCACGGCCGGGATCTCCTCGATGCGCTCGACGACCTCGATGCCCGCAGCGCGCATGCGCTCGATCTTGGCCACCGTCGTGTCCTCGCGGCCCTCGACGATCGTGCCGGCGTGTCCGAAGCGCATCCCCTGCATCTCGTCCATGAAGCGCCCCGCCATGAAGGCGACGATCGGGAGCCGCGAGCGGTGCTCGCGCACCCAGTCCGCGAGCTCGGCCTCCATGCGGCCGCCGGGCTCCGAGTAGATCGCAATAGCAAGTGTCCGGGGATCGGCCTCGAAGAGCGGCATCAGCTCCGCGTAGCTCGAGCCGATGATCGCGTCGCCGCCGATCGAGACGGCCGTCGATTGGCCGATCCCGGCGGCAGTGAGCGTGCTCGCGATCTCGGTCGTCATGCCGCCCGAGCGCGACAGGATGCCGACGGGCCCCGGGCTGTAGGCCTGCCGGGTGTTGGCCGCGGGCCCCCCGATCCCGCCCATCTTGGCCTCTCCGGGCGAGATGATTCCGAGGCAGTTCGGGCCGATGATGCGCGCGCCGCGCAGGCCGGCGAGCTCGACCATCTGGGCCACTTCGCGGCGCGGAATCCGCTCGGTCACGATGACGATCAGGCGGATCCCGTGCTCGAGCGCCTCGAAGACGGCGTCCTTCGTGAAGCGGGGAGGTACGCAGACCACCGAGCCGTCGACGCGCGTTCGGCTGGTGATGTCGCGCACGCAATCGTAGACGGGGACGCCGTAGACGTCGCGTCCGGCGCGGCCCGGCGTTATGCCGCCGACGATCTTCGCGCCGTAGTCGAGGTTCTCGCGGGTCAGGTTCACCGCCTCGCGGCCGGTGATGCCCTGCACGATGAAGGTCGTGTTCGCATCGATCAGGATGGACACGCTAGGCCCCCGCGCCCAGTTTTTTGACCGCGCGCCCGGCGGCCTCGTACATCGAGACGCTGCGGTCGCAGTACTCGACGCCGTAGCGGCGCAGGATCTTGAAGCCCTCCTGCTCCCAGGCGCCCGGGATGCGGAAGATCGCGATGGCGTCCTTCGGGTCGCGGCCGGACTCGATGCAGCCCTTGATCACCCCGCGCGCGACGATGTCGACGCGGGTGTTCGAGACGACATTCATCATCACTGCGATCTTGCGCACGCCGGGCTTGCCGAGCACGAGCTTCGTGAGCTCGCAGGCCTTCTTGACGCTCGGATTGCCGCCGATCTCGCAGTAGTTGGCGGGGCGTCCGCCGTGCTTGCGCACCGCATCGAAGAGTGTCAGCGACCCGCCGCCGGCCCCGATGATCAGGCCGAGGTCGCCGTCGAACTCGACCACGTTGCCGGCCACACCGCGGTGGTCCGACGCATCCACCTTCGCGCCTGCGATCTCGAAGGGCGTGGGCGGGCGCGCCTGGCGCGTCTCCTCGGGGCGGATCCCGAGCTCGGCGAGCAGCGGCGCATGCAGGTCGCGCGCCTCCGCCTCCATGTCGACGTGCCCGTCGAGCACGATGAAGCGACCGTCTTCGAGCTTCGCGAGCGGGTTGATCTCGGCGAGGGTCAGGTCGTAGCGCAAGAAGAGCTCGACGAGCGAGAAGACGATGGGCCCGAGGCGCACGAGCTCATCGCCGCTGACGCCGGTCGCTCCGATCGCCTCCTTCGCGATGCGGGGCGTCGGGGCGAGCAGGGTCGAGAGGTGGAGCTTCGCGACGTGCTCCGGATGCTTCTCGGCCACCTCCTCGATGTCGATCCCGCCCATGTCCGAGAAGATCAGCACCGGGAGCTTTCGGCGGCCGTCCCAGGTGACACCCGCGTAGTACTCCTTCGCGACCGCGCTCTTGCTCTCGACCAGCACGCACTCGGGCAGCAGGCCCTTCACGGGCGTCGCGAGGATGCGCTCGAAGAGCGCCGGGACCTGCTCCGGAGCATCCGCGAACTGGATCGCGCCGGCCTTCATGCGACCGCCCGAGAGCACCTGGCTCTTCAGCACCACCGACCCGCCGATCCGGGCCGCGATCTGCTGCGCCTCCGCGGCGCTCCGCGCGAGCCCGCTCTGGCCGAGCGGGAGTCCGTGGCGCGCGAAGAGGGTCTTGGTCTCGTGCTCGTAGAAGCGCATGCCCCCCCCTATCGGATCAACGGCCGGTATCCCGCGCTCCGGTGGGCGGCGGCCCCGTGGGAGCGCGCGGTGCGCGCGAAGCTTTGAACGCTAATCGCTCCGTCCGGCTGCGGCAAGCGAAAGGGGCGCCCCCGCCCCAGGCTCGGGTTGTCGATCGGGGCGTGGGATCGGCGGGGGCGCTTCAGCGCCGGTAGTGGCTGCGGCGCTTGACGGCGATCGATCGCTCGAGCTCGAAGATTCGGGTGCGCTTCCAGCCGGGCGGGGCGTCCTGGTGCGAGGCCCCCTCGGCGCGCTCGAACTTGTGGCCGAGGAGCAGCGTGTCGAGGATCCCGAGGTCGGGCCGTCCCGGATACTCGCGGCAGCCGGCGACCTCGGTCGCGGCGAAGACCGTGTCGCCCGCGAAGAGCGGCGCCGTGTGGCGGCCGGTCCGATAGACGAGGTCGCCGAGGGCGTTGTCTCCGACGTCGGGCGACGAGAGGCCGAGACAGAGCACGAAGGGGATCCCGCCGAAGATGATCAGACGCCCCCCGACGTAGCGCTCCGGGTCGAGGTCGATCATGAACTGGTTGCAGTGCACCTGGCTCGTGTTGTCGAGCACCGCGGTCAGGTGGATGTGCTCTTCGGTCATGCTGCGGCCGCGCGAGTGTTCGATCAACGTTCCGGGCTCGAAGTCCTCGAAATAGGAATCGGGGCTCGACAGGTGCGCGAGCGCCTCGTAGCCGCGCCCCGGGTCGTAGGGCGGGAGCCAGAGCTCGCAGTCGATCCGCTCCGCTTCGATCTGGCCTGCATGGAGGGCGGCTGCCTCGTCCCGCTTGTAGACCTGGACCTTGCGCTGCCAGGTGAGCACGATCGCCTCGTC
>CAYPSI010000137.1:0-17793 GCA_964413375.1 uncultured Spirochaetales bacterium
CGGCCGAGTTCGCTGCCGTCCGCGACCGCATCGAGCGCGAGGTGCAGGGCCTGCTCGTCGAGCTGCGTATCGACTAGCGGCCAGACCCGAGATCGGGCGCGGCTCCCGCTCCGGCACCTTCCAGAGCTCGCCGATCGCGAGGGTGCGCACGCGCTCCGGGTCTCCGCCGCGTTCGGCCACCACCTGGGACAGCAACCTGGGCGGCAGGTCGATCGGCTCGTCGGTGAGGTCGAAGGTCCCCCAGTGCATCGGCAACATCGTGATCGCGCCGAGGTCTAGGAAGGCCTGGTAGGCGTCGGCCGGGTCGAGGTGGTGGTAGCGCATGAACCAGCGCGGCTCGTAGGCGCCGATCGGGAGCATCGCGACGTCGATCGGAGCGAAGCGTTTCCCGTACTCGGCAAAGCCCGGGAAGTAGCCCGTGTCGCCGGCAAAGTAATAACGGAAGTCGCCCGAGTCGACGAGCCAGGAGCACCACAGGGTCGCGTTCTCGCGCTGCTCGATGCGCTGGGACCAGTGCTGCGAGGGCAGGCAGGTGATCTCGAAGCGGCCGTGGCGCGCGCTCTGCCACCAGTCGAGCTCGACCACGCGCTCGCGTCCCCGCGCGCGGAACCAGTCGGCGAGTCCGAGTGGAACGAACCACGCAACCGTATCGGGGAGCGCCTCGACCGTGCCGCGGTCGAGGTGGTCGTAGTGGTTGTGGGAGACCACGGCAAAGGCGTCGGGGGGAATCGCTGAGAGCGGGATGCCGGGCGGAACCTGGCGCTTCGGGAGCAGCGCCCGCTTGCCGAAGTGCGGATCGGTCAGGAAGACGTCGGGGCCGTCGTGGACGGCGAAGGTCGAGTGTCCGACCCAGGTCACGCTCGCCGAGTGCTCGACCCCGGCCAGGGTGGTGCCGTCATTGGCGACCTGCGGCACGTCGATGGGCCCCCTGTTTCCGTAGGGATTTCGGCTCAGCAGCAGCCAGCGAAGTGCGCCCCAGAGAGTGCGCGGATCCTCGGCCCACGGGTTGAAGAAGCGGCCCGATTCCTGGTGCGGTGCGCGCAGCGTGTCCACCGGCACCTCTGCGAACGCGCTGCCCGATGCAAGCGCCGCGAGAGCGAGTGCTGCGGCCGCGAGCGGGGGGCCCTGAATGCCCGAAGTGAATCCGCGTCCGGGCGTGACGTCAATGCGTGTGGGGCGCGATCCGCTATCGGCGCGCGCCGCGATCGTCTAAGGTTCCGGCGTGCACGGCGAGCGCGCACGCGCGAAGTGGGGTCGGATGGGGCTCGCGCTCGTCGCGAGCGCATTGCTATTGGCCTGTCTCGGGGGACCCGCCGGCACGGCTGGCTCCGGCGAGGCCACGGATGCTACGGCCGCGGCCGACGCAGCCTCGCGCCCCCTGCCGCGCAAGGACGCCGTCGCGGAGCCCAGCGCCGCGGTCGAGGCCAGGCCGGCTGCAGAGGGGGGCGCCTTCCCGAGCCCGGAGGAGCTCACCCAGCTCGGCGAGGCGCCGGTACCGGAAAACCTTTTTGACCTCGACGTGCGCGACCTCGAGAGCTGGCAGCTCTCGGGCCCCTTCCCGCAGCAGATCGAGGCCGTGCCCTACACCGAGTCGGGCCCCTGGTCGGCGCTGATCGACGACGCCGCCCGGCGCCGCCCCGGGCTGGTGCTGCCGACGGAGGCCATGTACTGCGTTGCGCGAGAGATCGGTCGCTTCTTCCTCGCCACGCGCTCCCAGCCCTCGGAGGGCCTGCGGCGTTACATCACGGCGCGCTGTCAGGCCACCGAAGCTCGAGTGGCGATCGGATACGTGGATGGTCCGGTGTCTCGCCACCACAGCGACGCGCAGGTCTACGGTCACTGGCGCGACGCGGTCCGCACGAGCCTCGAGTCGAGACTCGTCGGCGGCCCGCGCACCGCCGGAATCTGGTACGGGCGCGAGGGCGACCATGCGGTCGTGATGCAGGCCTTCGGCCATCGGGAGATTCACGTCGAGCCCTTCTCCCCAGTTCCCGCGGCGGACGGCAAGATCGAGATCCGGGGCGAGCTGCTGACCCCGGCTGCTCAAGTTCGCGCCCTCGTCAACCGCGGCCGCTTCGGAGTGTCGCCCTGTGACAGCACACGCGACGCCGTATCGACGCGCTTTGCGTTCGTCTGCGAGGTCGACCCGCGCGATCCGGCGGCGCTCATCTCGCTCAGCGTGACGCCGCCGGAGCGGCTCCTCTCGAGCAACGTGCTCCACGTCCTCGCGCGACCGGAGGGGGGGCTCGAGAGCGTCTATCGGGTCGCCTCCTACGGGGCCTCGCAGCCGATCGTCGATCCGGATGCGGCGGACGAGGACTTCGTCGATCTGCTGAACGCGGTGCGGCGCCTCGCGGGGCTCACTCCGGTGACTCTCGACCCCCGGCAGAGCGAGACGGCGTCCGAGCTCGCGCCGGCCTTCTTCGCGTCGATCTTCGGGCGGGCGCCGGAGTACAACGCCGAGATGGTGATCCTCGGGATGCTGGCGGGCTGGAGCGTCGACGGGATCGTCCAGTCGGGCCACTTCACCGCGTCCTGGGTGCTGCGCAGCAACGATCTGCAGCGCCTGCTTGCCGCGGCGCTCGAAGAGCCGGGCGGGCGCGAGACGCTGCTCGCCGCCGAGATCGATCGGATCGCGCTGGGAACCCTGCTCGAGAGCGCCGAGGGTCACGAATCCATGGCGGCGATCTTCGGCAGCTACGCGCTCTTCTCCGAAGAGGACCACACCGCGAGCGTGAATGCGGTGATGGAGAAGCTGGGCCACGAGCGCGCGGAGCGCGGTCTCGGCCCAGCGCGCTCGATCGACGAGGTGAGTCTCCTGTGCAGCGAGGCAGCGAGTCGCGTGGCGTCCGGCGAGACGCCTCGGGACGTGATGCGCGATCTGCTCGGCGAGACGGTCGAGATCCTCCAGCAGCCGGCTACCGGATGGATCGCCGAGGTTCGCGACCTCGACGAGCTCTCCTTCCCCGACGAATACCTGACGCGCCCGAGCCTCGGTCTCGCGCTCGCGATCTCGCACCGCGAGGAGCCCGGCGAGCCGTGGGGGCGCTGGGTCGTGATGGCCGTGGTCGCCGACACCGAGGGCCACGGGACGTAGAGTGTCGAGGAGCCCTTGGCCACCCACCCCTTCTCCCCCGGACGACCCTGCCGCCTCGGCGACGTGTCGCACTGGGACTTCGAGACGGACGTGATCGTGGTCGGGTTCGGATCCGCCGGGGCGTCCGCGGCCATCGAGGCTGCGGCGGCTGGCGCGCAGGTGACCGTCTTCGAGGTCGCCTCGGGCAGCGGCGGCACCAGTGCGATGGCCGGAGGCGACATCTACCTCGGCGGCAACGGCGGGACCCCGGCGCAACGCGCGAACGGCTTCGAGGACACGACCGAGGACTTCTTCCGCTACATGATGCTCGCGGGAGGGCCCGACGCCGACGAGGCCCGGGTCCGCCTCTACGCCGACCAGGCGCTCGACCACTACCGCTGGCTGGTCGAGCAGGGAGTTCCCTACCGGACGAGCTACCTGCCCGGCAAGCGGCAGGCCCCGGGGACCGGCGACTGCCTGATCTGGTCCGGCAGCGAGGACGCCTGGCCCTTCAACCAGACGGCGAAGCCCTGTCCGCGCGGTCATCTGCCCGAGGTGGTGGGCGAGATGGGCGGGAGGCGTCTCGTCGACACCCTGGTCGCGCGCGCCCTCGAGCGGGGCGCCCGGGTGCATTACGACGCCCGCGTGACCGCACTCGTCGCCGACGACGCGCACTGCGTTCACGGCGTGGTGGTGCGCATCGACGACCAGCCGCGCTTCGCCCGCGCGCGCAAGGGCGTGATCCTGTGCGCCGGAGGCTTCGCGCTCAATCAGGAGATGCTGCAGCACTACGCCCCGCAGGTCGCGCGGCTCGCCGCCGACGGGCTCAGCGCCGGGCACGACGACGGCTCCGGAATCCGCATGGGACAGAGCGTCGGTGCGGCCGCGATCCACATGGACGAGCTCTTCGCGACGCTTCCGATCTATCCGCCGGAATCCCATGTGAAGGGCATCCTGGTCAACGAGCAGGGGCAGCGCTTCATCAACGAGGACGCCTACCCCGGGCGCATCGCGATCTACTGCATGCGCCAGATCGGCGACCGGATCTTCCTGCTGGTGGACCACGCCCTCTTCGAGCAGCCGACCGCGCTCTCGCGCATCGAGGTCGCCGCCGTCGGAGAGAGCTGGGAGGAGGTCGAGCGCGAGCTCGGCATGCCGGAGGGAACGCTGGTCCACAGCGTCGCCGTCCACAACCGCTACGCCGCCAAGGGTCTGGACCCGCTCTTCCACAAGGGCGAGAAGTGGTTGAAGCCGCTCGACGAGCCGCCCTTCGCCGCGCTGGCCTGCCATCTCGGGCAGGCCTTCTACCCCTATTTCACGCTGGGCGGTCTGCGCACATTGCCGACCGGGGAGGCACTCACCACCGACGGCGAGAGCGTACCCGGTCTGTATGCGGCGGGGCGCAACTGCTGCGGGCTCCCGCGCTGGGCCGAGGGCTACAGCTCCGGCATGTCGCTCGCAGATTGCACCTTCTTCGGCCGGCTCGCCGGTCGCCGCGCTGCCGGCTCGCCGCCACTGCCGGAGAGCTGAGCCCGGCGGCACTCAGCCGACGCCCGCGTCGGCGCCTAGCCGCGAGCTTGGAGATACTGCGTGTAGACCGACGCCAGGAAGCGGTCGACGGCGCCTAGCACGTGGCTCGTGCGCGGCGAGTGGAAGACCTCGAAGGCGTGCTGCGCCTCGGGGAGCTCGATGTAGCCGACCGTCGCGCGCGAGGTCTTGCGCAGCAGGTCCACGAAGAGCCGCGCCTCGGCGACGGGTGCCAGCGAGTCGTGAGTCCCATGGATCACCAGGAAGGGCGGGGCCTCCGGCTGGATGCGGTGCATCGGCGACGCCTTCTGATACTCGGATCGGTGCGTCGCGAAGGGCTTCTTCATGATGAAGCGCTCGAGCACCCCGATGATCCCGTCGTCCGGCTGCGTCCCGTAGGCGTTGGTGAAATCGTAGACGCCGTAGAAGGGTACGCAGGCCTCGACGCGGGTGTCGGCGGACTCGAAGCCGGGCTGGAACTCCGGATCCCCGGCGCTGAGCGCCAGCAGCGACGAGAGGTGTCCGCCCGCCGATCCGCCGGTCGCTGCGACGAACTCGGGATCGCCCCCGTACTCTGCGACGTGCTCGCGAACCCAGCGCAGCGCGCGCTTGCAGTCGACGATGTGGTCCGGGAAGGTGGCCTTGGGCGAGAGCCGGTAGTTCGCGGAGACGCAGACCCAGCCGCGCCTGGCCAGGTGGATCAATAGCGGCTGCGCCTGCTGCTCCTTGCGTCCGATCATCCAGCCACCGCCGTGGATCTGCAGCAGGACGGGGGCGCCCTCTACCCCGGACTCGGGCGCGTAGACGTCGAGGAGACCGCGCTGGCCGTGCTCCGGCGCGTACGCGATGTCGCGGATCACGCGCACTTGTGCGTCGCGGAAGCCGAAGGGATTCAAGCGCTGAACGCGCGGAGAGGGCGGCGCGGCGTGGCGCTTCGCCACCTCCGGGTGCACGCGCTGCGCGTAGTCGGGACCGAGCGCCTCCACGAGCGAGCGCTCGACGACCGCGGGTGTGTCGTGTGCGGTGCGCAGCGAGCGGAGCAGTCCCGCCCACGACGCGAGCGTGATCGCGAGCCCGAGCCAGCCTGGCCAGGCCGAAAACGCCCCTGCCCACGCGAAGGCGAGCGTGGCGAGGGCCTGCCAGGCGATGTGGTGGACCGCGAGCTCTCCGGTCAGCCAGCCCGCGAAGAAGACGACGACGCTGGCCCAGCGGGGGCGTTGCGGGGGCCGGATCGCGACCCAGGTGAAGAGGGCGCCCCACACGCTGACGGCGAGAAAGATCCAGGGCACCACGTCGGCAGTGTGCCCGAGGGCAGCTGCACGCGCGAGCCGGCCGGAGACCCGCGGCGCCTCTCGCGCTCAGCCCCCGATTCGCACCAGCTCGCTTCCCGTCCAGCGCACGATCGCGTCGTCGCTGCGCACGCGGCTCCAGTCGAAATCGGCGAGCAATCCGATCGGGCTCCGCGGGCGGGGCTCCGGCTGCAGACCCGCGACCCACGCCAGCCAGCCGCAGAGTGCCTCGGACGAGCCGCGTTTCCGCAGCGCCCGCCAGCCGACCGCGCCGTGGAGCTTCGCGAGCTTCGCTCCCCGCTCCTCGAGCAGCAGCAGGTGGTGTCGGTAGCTCGGCGTGGGGAGGCCGAGCGTGCGCTGGAGCACGCAGTGGATCGCGGTGCAGGGCGCGAGATCGCGGCCGCGCACGACGCGGGTCACCCCCTCGGCTGCGTCGTCGACCACGACCGCGAGGTGGTACGCGATCGCGCCGTCGCGCCGGCGCAATACGGGGTCGCCCATCTCGAGCGCAGGATCCTGCGAGAGGTCCATCCGGCCCTCGTCGATGGGTGTCACGCGGCCCTCCGGAAGCCGCAGTCGAATCGCCTCGGGGGCCTCCCGCCAGCCGCCGGCCGGGAGCTCGCGTCCGCGGCAGCTGCCCGGGTAGCGGTGACCGCCGTCCGCTGCCGGGGGTCCGTGCTGGCGAAGCGCGGCGCGGCTGCAGCGGCAGGGATAGAGGAGGCCGGCGTCGCCGAGCGCATCGAGCGCTGCCTCGTGCGCGGTGCGCCGCTCGCTCTGGAGCGACTCCGCGTCCCAGTCGAGGCCTAGCCAGGCCAGCGCATCCCGCATCTGTCGAACCAGGGCTTTACTACACCGCTCCGCGTCGATGTCCTCGAGGCGCAGGCCGAAGCCGGCCCCGCGGCTGCGCGCGTCGAGCCACGCGAGGAGACCCGATAGAAGTGTCCCGGGGTGCGCGGGGCCCGTGGGGCTCGGCGCGAAACGTCCGCGCTCTGCGGGGCTCGCGTGGCCGCGCTCGGTGCGCAGGGACTCGACGCTCACCGCCTCCCCCCTTGCATTCCGCATGCTAAGATAACGGCCCTCATTTCGGTCGGGGCCCGCTCGGGCCCGAGGAGTCGGAGTCCGATGCGTACTCGAACCCCCAGTCTGCTGCTCTTGTGTCTTGCGCTTCCCCTGGCCGCAGCCCGTGCCGAGGAGGCGAAGCCCACATCCGTCGCAAAGGGTCGCCAGGTCAGCGTCGAGTACACGCTCAAGCTCGACGATGGATCGACGGCCGACACGAACGTCGGCGGCGAGCCCCTCGTCTTCGAGCAGGGGGCCCAGGAGATCCTGCCGGCCCTCGAGGAGGCGCTCGACGGGATGAAGCTGAACGAGTCGCGGAAGGTGACGCTCCCCCCCGAGAGGGGCTACGGGGTAGTAGTCCCGGAGCTCGTCCAGGAAGTGGACCTCGCGCTGGTTCCGGAGGAGGCGCGCTTCGCCGGCGCCCAGCTGGGCGCTGAAGACCAGGACGGCAACCGGCACTTCGCGCTCGTCCGCGAGGTTCGCGCGGACAAGATCATCGTCGACATGAATCACCCGCTCGCGGGAAAGTCGCTGACCTTCGAAGTCAAGGTCATCGCGATCGACTGACCCAAAAAGAGGGGCTGCATGACGACGGCGCGCAGCTTCCAGCGCCTCTTCCGTGGCGAGACCTTCGGCAAGCAGCTGCTCGAGCGGGTCTGATCAACCTCGCTCGCCGGTCGTGAGGCGGGGCCGCTGGGGTGTTCCCGGTAGCGTGCCCCGGTTCACCCCGATGCGGATCGGCGAGTCGGGACGGGTGCGGTCGAAGACGAGCACGTCGGGGAGCTCGTCTCCGTCGAGGTCGCCGATCCGCAGCGCGCCGTTCGTGTCGAAGGGCTGACGCGCGATGCGCTGGCGGAGTGCGGCCGCGGAGCCGCCGAGAAAGATCTCGAGCGCCTCGCCGTTCCCCGAGGCGAGGCGGTCGAAGAAGCCGTCGCCGTTCCAGTCCGCCCGCAAGGTCGGGAAGAACCCGCGCGGCTCGAAGGTCTCGAAGCGGAAGCCCAGGTCGAGCCCCACCACGACCCACGGCTCGGCGACGAAAGGGAGCTCGTCGCCGCGCTCGTAGACCCGGACCTCTACGTCGATCTTGCGGGTCAGCAGGGTCTGCACGAGGTGCAGGATGCCGAGCGGCACGCGCGCCTCGAGCAGCTCGAGTCGCCCGTCTCCCTGCAGATCCATCAGGTCGTAGCTCACGAAGCAGCCGTCGCAGAGGATCTCCTGGTCTGGGTCCGCGAGCTTCCAGGTGCCCTCGCGGTTGCGATGCAGCGTGGTGCGCGAGCGCGCCTCGAGAAAGCCGCCCGCGGTGTAGGTCAGGACCAGGTCGACGCGGCCGTCTCCGTCGAAGTCCTCGGCGCGCATGCGTACGAGGCCCGAGCCTCGGATCAAGTCCTCCTCGCTGATGCGCCCCACCGCGAGTGCGCGGTCTGCGCTCGGGGGAAAGGATCCGTCCGCTCCCTGGAGGAAGACGCGGATCTCGAAGCGATTGGACGCGACGAGATCGGGGCGGCCGTCTCCGTCGACGTCTCCGACGTCGATGCGCGGAAAGTCGTAGAAGGTCTCGAGCTCGTTCTCGCCGATCCCGGGCCCGGGCCGCGGGGGAATGAAATAATTGCTGCGCGAGCCGACCGCGAGCCGCGTCGTCTCGCCACTCGCGAGGTCGAACACGAAGAGCTCTCCGAGCCCCGGGACGAGGAGCCGGCCCGGGAGCCCGTCGCGCAGCATCAGCAGGCGATCGAGCCCGCGCTCGTCGCGCGCCGCCGCGACGCTGGGAGCGGGCAGCGGCAGCTCACGGAGCTGGGGCTCGCGCCCCGCGAAGGCGACGATGCTGACGCGATCGCGCCGCAGCAGCGCGATCTCGAGGCCCGGCGCGTCGCCCAGATCCACGACGTCGTAGGCGGCCGCTCCATCCGGGAGCGGGAGCGACAGATCCGGCGTATCCGGAAGGGTGCCGTCCGCGCGTTGGAACCAGGCCCGCAGCTCCCGGGAATCGTTCGGAGGAATCCCGTCGAAGACGGCTGCCACGAGGTCCGTGCGGCCATCGCCGTCGAGGTCGGCGAGCTCGGCGGCCGCCGTGCGGCCCGCGCTCGGCACACTGCGCAGCGCGAAGGGTTCGTCGGCGCGCGCCCGCTGGCCCGGGGCCAGGAAGATCGGCGCTGTCGCCACGATCGCGAGGAGGACGCTTCGCATGCGGCCGAATGCATAGCGCGGGGTAGCGCTGCTTGCGCCGTGGAGCGCCCCTGGGGCAGAGTCGTCGCGTGAAGCTCGACGCCTGCGGCTCTCCGATCGGCACGCGTGGCCTCGCTGTGGGCCGGCTGTTCCAGGATCTCGCGATGCGCCTGCGATGGCCCGCTGCGCTTGTGGGGCTCGTCGCCGCTGCATGCGCGACGTCTCCGCTCGGGAGGCAGCGCCTGTTGCTCTTCCCGCAGGCCGAGATCTCGCAGCTCGGGGCCGCGTCCTTCGACAAGATGAAGCGCGAGGTGCCGCTCGCGCGCGATCCCATGCTGGAGTCCCGCGTGCGCTGTGTCGCCGGGGCGATCGTCGCGCGGCTCGAGGGTGGGGACCTGCGCGGGTGGGAGATCGTGGTCTTTCGCGACGACTCGCCGAACGCGTTCGCGCTGCCGGGCGGAAAGATCGGCGTCAACTCGGGGCTCTTCTCGGTGGCATCGAACCAGGACCAGCTCGCGACCGTGCTCGGCCACGAGGTGGCACACGTGGTCGCGCAGCACGCGAACGAGCGCGTCTCGACGGCCTTCGCGGCCGAGTCGGGGCTCCAGCTCGCCCAGGCGATCTCCGGCGCTCCCGGCGCCGAGCAGTCGCAGCTGCTGGCGCTGCTAGGTCTCGGTGCGCAGGTCGGGATCCTGCTCCCCTACGGACGCGAGCAGGAGCGGGAGGCCGATCTCATCGGGCTCGACCTGATGGCCGACGCCGGCTTCGACCCGCGCGAGAGCATCGCGCTCTGGCAGAACATGGCGAAGGCGGGGGGCGGCCAGCCGCCCGAGTTCCTGTCGACGCATCCGTCGCACGGAACGCGGATCCAGGGCCTGGTCGAGCGCATGCCCGAGGCCCTTGGCCGCGCCGACGCCGCGCAGCGCCGCGGCGCAAGACCGGCTTGCGGCTAGCGCCTCCGCAGGAAGTCGCGGATCAGCCACTGCGCGATGCTGACGTTGCCGGGGAAGAGCGTCGGCATCGCGTCGCGGTGGAACCAGGCGGCGTCCTCGAGCTCGCTCGGGTCGATGCGCAGCTCGCCCGAGCGCCAGCGCGCCTGGAAGCCGAGCATCAGCGAGTGCGGATAGGGCCAGGGCTGGCTCGCGAAGTAGCGCAGGTCCTCCACCTCGATCCCGGTCTCCTCGCGCACTTCTCGGCGCAGCGAGCCCTCGACGCTCTCGCCGGGCTCGACGAAGCCGGCGATCACGCTGTAGATCCCGGGCGGGAACTGCGGTCCGCGGCCGAGCAGGATCTCGTCGCCGCGCTCGACGGCGACGATGATTGCGGGGGCGAGACGGGGAAAGTTCACGAGCTCGCAGCGCGGACAGGCGCGCGCGCGTTCTCCGGCGACGGGCTCCGTCGGCGTCGCGCACGCGCCGCAGTAGCGGTGCGAGCGGTCCCACTCGACGATCTGCACGGCGCGCCCGGCGACGCCGTGCAGGGCCTCGGGGAGCCGTCCGAAGAGAGCGCGCAGCTCGCGGAACTCGTGGCCGGCGGGAGGGGGGCACGCGTCGGCGATCTCGGCGCAGAAGCATGCGATGCGACCGAAGGCGCCGAGGTAGTGCACGCGAAGGGGTGCCAGCCCGAGTGCCTCGGGAGCGAGGGCCGGCACTCGCCCTCCGCCGCCACCGACCAGGAGCTCGCGGCCTCGAAACACGAACCAGAGCGCGTCCGAAGGGGTGGGCTGCGGCGGATCCAGGCCCGGCTCGAAGGGAGTGGCGTCGTCGAGATCGAAAGGATCGCTCTCGCTCATGCGCGCGCCAGTATAGTCGAGTGTGATGTCGAGACGGACGAGCGGGCGCTGGGGTCGGCGGCTCGCGACTGCGGGCCTGCTCGCAGCTTCGCTCGCGGTGGCGCTCCTCGCAGGCGAGCTCGTCTTCCGCTTCGCGATCCCGACGCCCGCATCGAAGCCGCCGCGCGCCGTGGCCCGGACCTGCGGAGACTGCGGCTACCTCTACGAGCTCGATCCCGCGCATCCGGGGATCAGCGAGCAGCGCACACGCGATCGCCCGGTCGAGATTCCGAAACCATCGGGCCGTTTCCGGATCCTCGTGCTCGGCGACTCGGTGGCCTTCGGCGCAAGGGTGCGGCGCCGGGAGGCATTCCCCGAGCGGCTCGAGGCCTCGCTCGCCGCGAGCGCTCTTCCGATCGACGTCGTGAACGCCGCCGTGAGCGGCTATTCGACCTGGAACGAGGCCCGCTGGCTGGCGGAGCGGGGCAGCCTTTTCGAGCCCGATCTCGTGCTGGTCGCGACCTGCTGGAACGACGTCGTGGATCCGCTCCCGCACTGGGCGCGCGGCGTGCCGGTGTTGGCGGAGGTCCCCTTGGAGGCGATCCCCGATCCGGAGGCCCACGCGCGCGAGATCGTGCCACTCGTGCGCTGGCGCACGTGGAAGCACCGTCTCGGTGAGCGCTCGGCGCTGCTGCGCCGCGTCGCGACGACGCTGCTGCCCCACGTCGAGCGCTGGTTACCCTTCGCGGCCGGATCTGCTCCGGTACGGGTCGTTGGCGGTCGCGACTGGCCGGCGCATCTCACGCTCGAGGGCGACCTTGCGCTCGACGTGCTGCTCGATCCCGCGTCCCCCCAGTGGCGCTGGCTGCGCCGTCAGATCGATTCGCTCGCCGTCACGAGCGAGCGGCTCGGAGCGCGCCTCGTGTTCGTGGTATTTCCGCTCGCCTACCAGATGGATCCCGCCTACCCGTTCCTGCCGGAGGAGATCTTCCTGCGCGGCTGCGAAGAGCGCGGCCTCGCGTGCCTGGATCTGCTTCCGGTGCTGCGCTCGGCCGGAACGCGCGCGGAGCTCTGGGTCGACGATTGGCACCTCTCGCCGCGTGGCCACGCGGTCGCCGTGGCGGCGATCGAGCGTTTTCTCGGCGCTGCGGCGTTCCTTCCCTGTGTCGATTGTGGTCCCTGACCGGGCGGGGGAGAGAGGCCCCACAGCGCCGGACCCAACGCGGAATCCGGGCGGGCGCTCCGGGATCTCGATATGCTCGCGCAGGCGGGGTGGCGGAGGATCCATGACGGTCTACGACCGTCTGACGGCGCTCGACCGCGTCTTTCTCGACGTCGAGGGCCCGAACACGCACATGCACGTGGCGGGCGTCTTCCTGTTCGAGGGGGCGGCCTTTCGACTGCCCGAGGGCGGGATCGACATCGACCGCGTGCGCCACTACGTGGCGTCGCGGCTGCACCTGATTCCGCGCTACCGGCAGCGGATCGCGCGTATTCCGGTCGAGAACCACCCGGTGTGGATCGACGACTCGCGCTTCAACGTCGAGTACCACGTGCGCCACACTTGCCTGCCGCCTCCGGGGGACGACCGGCAGCTCAAGCGTCTGTGCGCTCGCATCATCTCGCAGCAGCTCGACCGTGGGAAGCCTCTCTGGGAGATCTGGATCGTCGAGGGCCTCGAACACGACCGCGTGGCGCTCTTGAGCAAGGTGCATCACTGCATGGTGGACGGCGTGTCGGGCGTCGACCTGCTCCAGGTGCTGCTCTCGCCGACGCCCGACAAGGAGTTCGATCCTCCCCCGGCCTGGTATCCGAACCCGGCGCCGAGCTCGGCCAGGCTGCTGCGCGACGCGATCGTGCGCCGGGTGGAGATGCCGCTCGCCGCGGCGCGTGCGGTCGCCGGGGCCCTGCGCGAGCCGGAGCTCACGCTCGAGCGCGTGCGCGACACGGCATCGGGGCTCGTCGCGAGCGCGCGCTCGGCCCTGACGCAGGCCACCGACACTCCGATCAACCAGCCGATCGGTCCCCACCGGCGCTTCGACTGGATCGGCTTCGACATCGACGAGGTGCGCCGCGTCAAGCGCGCGCTCGGCGGCACCGTCAACGACGTGGTGCTCGCCACGGTGTCGGGTGCCGTGGGTCGTTTTCTCGCGCAGCGCGGAGTTTCGCCACAGCACCTCGCGGAGATGGACTTCCGCGCCTTCTGTCCGGTCAGCGTGCGCACGGCCGCAGAGCGCGGAACGCTCGGGAACCGCGTCTCCGCGCTGATCGCGCGCATTCCGATTGCCGAACGCGATCCGACCAGACGCTTCGCGCGCGTGGTCGAGGTCATGGGCGACCTGAAGCGTTCGCGACAGGCGCTCTCGGGCAGCGTGCTCACGTCCATGAGCGAGTGGAGCGCGCCCACCGTCCTTTCCGCCGCCGCCCGGCTCGGCAGCGCCTACCGTGCGGCCAACGTCATCGTGACGAACGTGCCGGGGCCCCAGGTCCCGCTCTACCTGCTAGGCGCCCGCATGACCGAGAGCTATCCTATCGTTCCGCTGATGGCGACCCAGTGCCTCGGGATCGCGCTCTTCAGCTACGCGGGGGGGCTCTACTGGGGCTTCAACGCGGACTGGGATGCCGTACCCGACCTGCACGACTTCGTCGTCGCGATCGACGCGTCCTTCCGCGAGCTGTGCGACGCAGCGGACGCCGTTTCCCAGTAGGAGACCGACCCGAGGAGACCGACCCGAGATGGAACCCGCTCCCTCCAACGACGATCTCGACCTGGCTTTCGCACTGGGGGATCGCGTGCGAAGCACGGCGCGCCCCGAGTGGGGCCCCGGCCGCGTGGCCAGCGCGCCGAACGGCGGCAAGCTGTGCGTGCTATTCCGCGAAGCGGGTCCGCGCACGCTCTCTCTCCAGCATGCGAAGCTCGAGCGGCTCGGCGACGAGGCGCGCCTCGACACCTGGCTCGAGCTGTTGAGCCTCGAGCCCATCGCTCCGGAGCGGGCGTATCTGAGCCCCGGCCAGGCGGCCGAGCGCTTCCTGGTGACCTATCCGGAGGGCTTCCAGGACGAGGCCTACCGATCGCGCGAGCGGGCGCCTTTCGAAGCGGCGCAGGCGATTCTGCGCGGCTCGCTCTCGCGCGAGGGCCTGCGGGCGGCGGCGCGCAGCCGGCGCTTCGAGCCCGCGTGCAGGGCGGCGTGCGAGGCGATCACTGCGGCGAAGCTCGTGCCCGCGGCGGATGCAACCCTGCTACGACGCGCGCTCGAGACGAGCCCCGCGCGGGCGCGCTTCGGCACGGCATTGTCCGACCTCTTCTATGGCCGCCAGGCACCGGAGTCCCGGGTCGAGCGCTTCGCGACGGCGCTCGACGGGATCGGCGTCTCCCGTTGGTCGCTCACGACCTTCTTCGGCTTCGTACGCGCCCCCGAGCAGCACGCCTTCCTGCGCCCGGGGGAGACACCGCTCGCCGCCGCGGCGCTGCGCTACGACATCGGCTTCCGGCCGGCGGTGAATGCCGAGACCTACCTGCGCCTGCTCGGGCTCGTGCGCGCGCTCGGCGAAGCGATCGCGGAGCTCGGGCCCGCAGACGGCTTCGACGTCTACGCTTTTCTGCGCCGCATCGCCGGCGCCGCCTCCCGCTGAGCCTTCCCCGGGCCTCGCGCTCGCGGATCGCTCGCGCTCGCGCTCGGGCTCCCGGGCTCCCGGGCTTCGCTTGCGACGCGGCCTTGCCTAGCGTGGGGTCTTCGGCAGGCGCCTCACCGCGTAGCCCCGGGCCGCGAGCAGGGACGGAACGCCCCGCTCGCCGACGACGTGGGCGGCGCCGACCGCCACGAAGCTCTGCCCTCCGGCGTCGACGATCCGCGCGATGCCACTCGCCATCTGGCGGTTGCGCTCGAAGTAGATCGCCTCGAAGAAGGGGACGAGGTCTGGATACTCGTCGAGTCCGGCGAAGACCTCCGCCTCGATGCGCGCGGCGTCGCCCTTGCGCCACGCGTCGAGCAGCAGCGGCATCCCTTCCTCCCCGTCGTCGCCGTCGTGCTCGAGGACGCTTCGCAGCATGAGCTCCTGTGTCGCGAGCGGGAGCGAGTCGAGCGCGGCGATCTGCGCTTCCGCCGTCTCGAGCCCGACGATCGATTTCCCGGCCGCTTCGGCCGCGCGCGCGAGCGACATGTCGACGCCGTGGTCGGGATCGAAGCCGCCTCTCTCGAGCGCTACGAGCTGAAGGGTGATGCCGACGAGCCACGGCTCCATCTGCAGGAAGACTTCCGGCGAGAGCCCTTCGCGCTCCATGCGATCTTCCAGCAGCTCCCAGGTCTCGAGGGCGAGCACGCTCTCGAGCGTGCGGCCGTCCTCGAAGAAGCCGGCCTTCGTGGTCAGCTCCGACATCAGGGCGGGATCGAGCTCTTCGGGTGCGACCTCGAGCACCAGCGTCGCGGAGCTCGAGAGCGCCAACTCGACCGCCGGATCGAAGGTGATCTCGGCATCGGAGAGGTGAACGGAGCCCATCACGTGGGCGCGCCCGCCGCTGCCGTCGCTGCGCGCCACCTCCCAAAGGAAGAGCTGTCCCGTCTCCACCGGCGGAGGGACACTTGCGCACGCCGGAAGCAGGAGCGCGCAGGCGGCGACGGCGATCCAGCGCCTCGGGTCGACCCGGAGGGCCACGTGGCCTATGCGCTCGACGCGTCGGCCGGCTCCTCGATCACCGGGTTCTCGAGCTGGCCGATCCGATCGATCTCGATGCGCACGACGTCGCCAACGGCGAGCAGGCGCGGCGGCTTCATTCCGATGCCGACACCGCCGGGGGTACCGGTCGTCACCACGTCGCCTGGCTCGAGCGTGAAGGCGGTCGAGAGGTGCTCGACGAGCGAGAAGCAGTCGTGCACGAGCTCCTTCGTGTTCGAATCCTGGCGCAGCTCGCCGTTCACCCAGGTGCGGATCCCGAGCGAGTGAGGGTCGCCGAGCTCGTCCGCCGTCACGATCCACGGACCCATCGGGCAGTGGGTGTCGAAGGACTTGCCCATCGTCCAGGTCGGCGTCCGCAACTGCCAGTCGCGCACGCTGACGTCGTCGAGCACGAGGTAGCCGGCGATCACCTCGTGCGCGCGCGCGCGAGCTACGTGGCGGCAGCGGCGGCCGATCACGAAGGCGAGCTCGGCCTCGTAGTCGAGGGCACTCGAGACCCGGGGGAGGTGGATCGGGTCATAGGGGCCCGTCACCGAGGTGACCTGCTTGTTGAAGATCGTCGGGAACTCCGGCGCCTTCATCCCCGACTCCGCGATGTGGTCGGCGTAGTTGAGCCCCACTGCGAGGATCTTGCGCGGGCGGAGCACGGGTGCCTCGAGTCGCACCTCCTCGAGCGGGATGCGCGTGCCGGTGCGTCCCGTCGCGCGCTCGGCCGCCCTCTGGGCAGCCTCTCCAGCCTCGAGGAAGGCCTCCATCTCCCGCGGAAGCCCCGGGTCGGCCTCGGCGAGGTCCAGGACCTCATCGCCGACGACGACCCCGATGCGCGTGGAGCCCGCGTGCGTGAAGGTGGCGAGCCGCATGGGGGGCCCTCCTGGAACGGTTCGCTGGGTCCGGGCCGTGAAGCTACCACCGTGTCCCCGATCCGTCATCGAGCCGGTACACTCCCCGCTCATTTCGCATGGGAGGGTGTGTGTCGCAGCTGCCCCCGCTTCCGCCGGCGGAGTCCGTCGATCTCTCGTCTCCGGATTTCTGGGTGCGTCCGCTCCCGGAGCGCGAGGCGGCCTTCGCCGCGTTGCGCCGTGATGCCCCGATCTCCTTCCATCGCGAGTTCGAGCCCCCGCCGGGGCTCGAGCTCCCGCGCGGCCCGGGCTACTGGGCGCTCGTGCGGCATGCCGAGATCCTGGAGGTGAGTCGCAGTCCCGAGCTCTTCTGCTCCGGCCGGGGCACCAACATCCCCGACCTGCCGGAGGCCTTCAACGAGTTCTTCGGCTCGATGATCAACATGGACGAGCCGCGCCACGGGCGCCTGCGCCGCATCGTTTCACGCGGCTTCACCCCGCGCGCCCTCGGCCGGCTCGAGGACGACGTGCAGCGCCGGGCGCGGCAGACGATCGATCGCGTGATCGAGCGCGGAAGTTGCGACTTCGTCGCCGAGATCGCGGCACCGCTGCCGCTCGAGATCATCTGCGATCTGATGGGGATCCCCGAGAGCCAGACCCGCTTCGTCTTCGAGAAGTCGAACGTGATCCTCGGACTCGGCGATCCGGAGTACGTCCCCGAGGCTTCGAGCATCGTCGCGTCCGCACTCGGAGCCGGGAAGGCGCTTGCAGACCTGATGTATGACCTCGCGAAGCACAAGCAGGGAAAGGGAGGCGACGATCTCACCTCCGAGCTCCTCGACGCGGACCTCGACGGGGAGACCTTGACGCACCAGGAGCTCGCGTCCTTCTTCGTGCTCCTCGTGGTGGCGGGAAACGAGACCACGCGCAACGCGATCAGTCATGGCATGAAGGCGCTCTGCGACCATCCGGACGAGCGCCGGCGCTGGACAGCCGACTTCGAAGGCGTGGCCCCGACCGCCGTCGAGGAGATCGTGCGCTGGTCCTCCCCGGTGATGCACTTCCGACGCACCCTGACCCGCGACTGCGTGCTGGCGGGGCAGCCGCTCGCGGCCGGCGAGAAGGTCGTGATGTGGTACGGGTCGGGCAATCGGGACGAGTCGGTCTTCGCCGATCCCTTCCGTTTCGACGTGATGCGCAGGCCGAACGAGCACCTGGGCTTCGGCGGACCGGGCCCGCACCACTGCCTCGGTGCGAACCTCGCGCGCCGCGAGATGCGCGTGATCTTCCGCGAGATCTTCCAGCGCCTGCCCGATCTCGAGATCACGGGCCCCCCCCAGCTCCTGCGCTCGAATTTCATCCACGGCATCAAGCGGATGCCGTGCGCATGGAGCA
>CAYPSI010000138.1:0-3779 GCA_964413375.1 uncultured Spirochaetales bacterium
CGAGCTGCTGCCGCGGATCCGCGAGATCGACGCGACCGTGCCCGTAGTGGTGCTGACCGGCCACGCCACGATCGACCTCGCGGTGCGCGCCATCAAGGAAGGCGCCGACCAGTTCCTGGCGAAGCCCGTCGAGCTCAAGGCGCTGCTGGTGATGCTGCGGCGCCTGCTCGAGAGCCAGCGCGAGAAGCGGCGCCAGGCGGCCGGCCGCGCGCGTCAAGCCCGCGAGGCCGTCGACCCCTTCACCGGGACCTCAGCCGTGATCCGCCGCCTGGCCGAGGACGCGCGCAAGGTCGCGGCGTCGAGCAGCCCGATCCTGATCGAGGGCGACACGGGCAGCGGCAAGGGGGTGCTCGCGCGCTGGCTCCACCGCAACGGCCCACGGGCCGACGAGGCCTTCGTGGACATGAACTGCGCGGGGCTCTCGCGCGAGTTCCTGGAGACGGAGCTGTTCGGCCACGAAAAAGGCGCTTATACCGGCGCCGTCGCCGCGAAGCAGGGGCTGCTCGAGGTGGCCCACCGCGGGGTCGTGTTCCTCGACGAGATCGGGGACCTCGACCCGCAGGTCCAGCCCAAGCTGCTGAAGGTGCTCGAGGAGAAGCGCTTCCGCCGCCTGGGCGACGTGCGCGACCGCCAGGTCGACGTGCAGCTCGTGGCCGCCTCGCACCAGAACCTCCCGCAGCTGGTGCAGGAGAAGAAGTTCAGGAGCGACCTGTACTACAGGATCAGCACCATCCCGCTGCGCGTGCCGGCGCTTCGCGAGCGCGCCGAGGACATCCCGGTGCTCGCGCGCCTGCTGCTCGGGGCTCTCGCGAGCGACCTCGGCCGGCGGGGTCTGCGGCTGTCCGAAGCGGCCGAGCGCGCCCTCACCGCGTACGCCTGGCCGGGCAACGTGCGCGAGTTGCGCAACGTCCTCGAGCGGGCGGCGCTGCTGTGCGGGCGAGACGCGCTCGAGGCCTCCGATCTGCGCTTCGAGAGCGCGGGCCTGCTCCAGCCGAAGGGCGAATCGCCCGCCGCCGCCGAGAGCGAGGGCAGCCACCTGACGCTCGAGGGGCTCGAGCGGATCCACATCGAGCGCGTGCTCCGGGAGCTGGGGGGGCGGGTCACGGAAGCGTCCCAGCGGCTCGGCATCCCGCGCAGCACGCTCTACCAGAAGATCAAGCGCTACGGCATCGCCCTCCCCCGCCCCTCCTGAAAGCTGTCTGGAATCTGGAGCCCTGTCCGGGACCTGGAAGGGGGTGCGAGACGGTGGCCGGCGGCAGGAGCGCGAGCACCGCAACCCCTTGCGGTCCTGAGACGTCCGGGCCTGCTTCTCGCCGCTAGGCGCCTGGCACGGCTCGTGCTCGCCCACTGCCTCGTGAGCGACCACCACGGGCGGCTGCTGATCGTCGACGACGAGTCCGCGATCCGCTTCGCCCTCGTCGAATACTTCCGGGGCAGTGGCTGGACCGTGGATTCCGCGGCGGAGAAGGAGGAGGCGGAGGCGCTCCTGGCGTGTACGGCCTACTCCGTCGTGATCGCGGACCTGCGCCTCACGGGCACTCACGGCGTCGAGGGGCTCGACATCGTGCAGTCGTCGCGGCACCTGCGGCCCGAGACACGGGTGGTCCTGCTGACGGGCAACGCGACGCCGGAGATCGAGGCCGAAGCGCGCCGCCGGGGCGCCGATGCCTTCCTCCAGAAGCCGCTGCCGCTGCCGCAGTTGGAGGCGATCGTCGACGGCCTGGTCGCGCGAGCCTCATGAGCGCCATCTCTCTGCCGATCGTGTGTGCCTGGTGCGAGCGCGTGCGCAGCCAGGCCGGGCGCTGGGAGGAGCCGGGCGACGACACGACCGCCGCCCACGCCACGCACGGCATCTGCCCCGACTGCCTGGTCGCCCAGACGCGCGAGGCCGCGGCTTCCGCCCTGGCGCTCCGCTGAAGAACTAGCCGCGGGGGCCTGCGGCGGGCGCGAGCGGGAGCTCGATGCAGGCGGCGGTTCCCCGGCCCGGCCCCTCCGACTCCAGCCACACCCGGCCGCGGTGCGACTCGACGATCCGCTTCACCACCGCGAGCCCCACGCCCGACCCTTCTCCGCGCGGGTCGAGCCGCTCGAACACGTCCAGCACGCGCTCGCTGTGGCGGGCGTCGATGCCGATGCCCTGGTCCTGCACCACCAGCACCACGCGACCCTCGTGGGGCTCTCGCCCTCGCACCCGCACGGCCTTCCCCTCGCCGAACTTCATCGCGTTGTCGAGCAGGTTGTGGAACACCTGCACCAGCCGCGCGCGGTCCCCGAAGACGACCGGCAGCGCGGCCTCCACCTCGACGCTGCTGCCCGACGAGGCCACGCGCTCGCGGAGCAGGCGCAAAGACTCCTGCACCAGCTCGGCGACGGGAACGGCGCTGGGCGGGCCCACGGCGCGGCCGGCACGCGAGAGCTCGAAGAGGCGATCCAGCAGGCGCTGCAGCCGCCCCACCGCCTCGCCGATGCGTGCGGCGTCCTGCGCCAGGCGGTCGGCGCGGCCCTCGCGGGCGTCCTTTTCGAGGTAGTCGGCGAAGCCGCGGATCGTCACGAGCGGCGACTTCAGGTCGTGCGTGACCACGTAGCCGAAGCGCTCGAGCTCGGCGTTCTTGGCCTCCAGCTCGCGGATCAGCGACTCGCGTACCTGCTCCGCTTTCTTGCGCTCGGAGATGTCGCGCACCGCAACCACTTGCAGCACCTTGCCGCGGTAGGGAAACGAGCGCGCCTGGACCTCGACCGGAATCCGGCTCGCGTCGCGCCGCACGCACTCGATCTCGTAGACGCCCGTGTACTCGGCCAGCAGGTTGCGGTAGACGGTCTCCCGGTACTCGGCTGCGATCAGCTCGAAGCTGTCCCGCCCGACCAGCTCGTGCCAGGAGAAGCCGCTGAGCTCGCACAGGGCGTGGTTCACGTCGACGGTGCGGCCGCCGTCGTGCACCAGGATCGCCTCGAAGGCCGCCTCGGACAGGCCGCGGAAGCGCTCCTCGCTGTCGCGGAGCTTCTCCTCGGCCTGCTTGCGGTCGGTGATGTCGAGCAGCAGCCCGAGCACCCGGTCGGCGCCCACCGTCGAGGCGTGCACCAGACAGCTGCGGATCGAGCCGTCGCGGCGCCGGATCTGGATCTCGTTGCTGCCCGCGCCGAGCGCGATCAGGCCCAGCAGCCGTTCCGCGAGCTGCGGCGCGTCGCCACCCGCGAGCAGCTGGGCGAGTGACATCCCGGTGAGCTGCTCGCGCGAGTAGCCGGTGAGGGCGCAGGCCGCGCCGTTCACCTCCAGGTAACGGCCGCGCGCATCCGCGACGAAGAGCGCGAGCGGCGACGCGGTGAAGTAGGCACGGTACAGATCCCCGCTCTCGCGCAGAGCCGCCATGGCACGCAGCCGCTCGACCGCTCCGGCGACGTGGCTGGTCAGGATCGCGAGCAGCGAGAGGTCTGCCTCGGAGAAGGCCGCGGGGCTCTCGTGCTCGGCGTCGAAGACGCCGAGCACGCGCTCGCCCAGCTTCAGCGGCACGCAGATCTCGGAGCGCATCAGCGGGTCGATCGCCAGATAGTCCGGATCCAGTCGGGCGTCCTCGATGCGACGGGCGACACCGCTCGTCGCCACCCGGCTCGCGGTGCCACGCCCAAGCGGGATCGGCGCAAGCGCCTCGGCCGGCTGCCGCGAGCGGAAGGAGCGCGCGTGGCGTAGCACCCCCGCCGCCTGGTCCAGCATCAGAAAGCCGCAGTT
Organism: uncultured Spirochaetales bacterium; assembly: GCA_964413375.1. Taxonomy (GTDB): domain Bacteria; phylum Myxococcota_A; class UBA9160; order UBA9160; family SMWR01; genus CAZUYC01. Next base: position 3,725 of record CAYPSI010000138.1, read on the forward strand.
GTCCGCGGGCAGGCCCTCGCGGATCAGGTCGGTGGCGGCCCCGAGCAGGCTCTGC
>CAYPSI010000139.1:0-8849 GCA_964413375.1 uncultured Spirochaetales bacterium
GGCCACCGGGGAGGCCGCGGTAGTCGACGCGCCCGAGGCCGCGCCCGTCGTGAAGCGGGTCGAAGCGGTCGGCTGCCGGGTCCGAAAGGTGCTCTCGACGCACCACCACCCGGACCATTCGGCCGCGAACCCGGAGCTCGCAAAGCGCTACGACGCCCCGGTCTTCGCCCACGTCTCGGATGCGGCCCGCGTGCCGGGCTTCACGGACGGGCTCGAAGAGGGGGACACGGTCGCGGTCGGGCGCGAGAGCGCGCGCGTGCTCTTCATCCCGGCGCATACGCGGGGCCACATCGCCTACGTCTTCGACGCCGCGCAGGCGGTCTTCAGCGGCGACATGCTCTTCGCGGCGGGCTGCGGGCGCCTCTTCGAGGGAACGCCCGAGATGATGTGGACGGCGCTCTCCGAGAAGCTCGGGCGCCTTCCGGACGCGACGCGCGTCTACTGCGGCCACGAGTACACCGAGAGCAACCTTCGCTTCGCGGCCCACATCGAGCCCGACAACGCCGCGGTGAAGGAGAAGCTCGCGCGTGTGAGCGCGATCCGCGCCCGCAAGGCCGCCGACTGGCACGACGCCACACCGGACGAGATGACGATCCCCTCGACGATCGGCGAGGAGCGTGCGACGAACCCCTTCCTGCGCGCCGGCAACGCCGCCGAGCTCGGCCGCCGCCGCGCCGCGAAGGACTCGTTCTAGCTCGATCGGCTCCGCTCGCCTACGGCTCGCTGCGCGCGCTCCGCGCTTGCAGGCGGCCGCACGCCGGGGCTTCCGTTGCGCCTGTGACCAGTCATGACTATCTTAGGGTCATGAAGGCCGTGGGTATCGCCGAGCTCAAGGCGCGCCTCAGCGAGTATCTGCGGAGCGTGCGCCGCGGGCACTCCGTGACGATCCTCGACCGTTCGACGCCGATCGCACGCATCGTTCCGCTTCGAGAAGCGCGTGAGGAGCTTGCGATCCGGCGGCCCGCCCGTGGAGCCCCGCCCCCCTGCCGCGTACCGCTCCCGCCTCCGCTGCCGCTGTCCATCGACGCGGTCGAGCTGTTGCTGGAGGAACGTCGGGCGGAAGGGTGATCGCGTATCTCGACTCCTCGGTACTCCTCCGGATCGTCCTCGGTCAGCGAGGAGCTCTCCGCGAGTGGCGCTCCGTGCGCCGGGGTGTCGCGAGCGCACTCGTCGAGGTGGAGTGCCTGCGGACGCTCGACCGACTGCGCGTCGCCCATCGGGTCCCCGACGCCGATCTCGCGCTGCGGCGCGAGACGGTGCTGCGGCTGCTCGAGTCGATCGAGGTCGTCGAGATCGGGCGAAGCATCCTCCAGCGTGCGGCCCAGCCGCTTCCGACCACGCTCGGGACGCTCGACGCGATCCACCTCGCCACCGCGCTCGCGTGGCAGGAAAGCGTGGATACCCCCCTCGTGATGGCCACCCACGACGAGGCCCTCGCGATCGCAGCGCGCTCCTACGGACTGCGCGTGGTCGGCGTCTGAGGCAACGCGAACTCCACCTCCCGAATGGCCGGAGGGACTGGCACCGATTCGGTCCGCTACGAAGGGCCGAGCTCCGAGATCCGCTGGCCCAGCCGCTCGACACTCGCGCCAAGCCGGTCGATGCGTGCATCGAGCGCTTCCAGCCTGCGATCGACTCCATCGAGCGAGCCCTCGAGGCGGCCCAGCGACCGCGCGACCTCGACCACTTGCGCGCTCGTCACCTGCTGGGCGTCCCACAGCACCTGCTGCGCGTTCCACAACAGCGCGAAGCCGAAGACCATCGCCGCAAAGGTCGGACCGCTGATCCGGAGCCAGTCGACGAAAGAGATCCGACTCATCGCAGAATCCCCCTTCACTCTACGCGCGCCGGACGCGCCGGCGGCGGCTGCGCTGGAGCGAGGCCGGGTCGGACGAGGGGTCGAAGGGGTTCACGTTCGTGCCGGGCGGGACGAGCTGGTCGATCTCGTCGAGGAGCTCGCGATCGAGCACAAGATCCGCGCCGGCGAGCAGGTCTTCGAGCTGCTCCAGCGTTCGCGGGCCGATGATGGCCGAGGTCACGGCCGGGTGCTCGAGGGTCCACGCGATCGCGAGGCGCGAGAGCGGGACCGAGGCCTTCTTCGCGAGCTCGTCGAGGCGCCGCACCAGCGCCAGGCGGCGCTGGTTCCAGGGCGCCTGGAGATCGAAGCCGCCCCAGCGGCGGCCGAGTGCCACGAGCCGCGTCTGCTCGCCGAAGTCTTCGGGCGCGAGATAGCGACCCGTGAGCCAGCCGCCCTCGAGCGGACTCCAGACGATCATGCCCATGCCGTAGCGCTCGCAGGTCGGCAGCACCGTGCGCTCGATCTCGCGGCGCAGGATCGAGTAGGGAGACTGCTCGCAGCGCGGGCGAAGCAGCCCCCTGCGCTCGGCCAGCCAGTGAGCCTCGACGATGCGGTCCGCGCTGAAGGTGGAGATGCCGAAGGCGCGGATCTTGCCCTCGCGCACGAGGTCGCTGAGCGCCGCGAGCGGCTCCTCGAAATCCGTCTCCTCGTCGAAGCGGTGCATCTGGTAGAGATCGATCCAGTCGGTCCGGAGGCGACGCAGACTCTCCTCGACCGCGCGCACGATCCAGCGCCGCGAGGCACCGCGCCGGTTCGGGTCGTCTCCCATCTGGCCGAAGAACTTCGTCGCGAGCACGACCGAGTCGCGGCGACCGACGAGCGCCTCGCCGACGATCTCCTCGGACTGGCCCATCGAGTACACGTCGGCCGTGTCGATGAAGTTGATCCCGCCGTCGAGCGCGCGATGGACGATCCGCGCGCAGTCGCGGCGATCCGCGTTCCCCATCGAGCCGAACATCATCGCGCCGAGGCAGAAGCGGCTCACGCGGATGCCGCTGCGACCGAGTTGGGCTTGCTGCACGGGGCCTCCTCCGGGGTGCCAGGGCGGCGCGGCGCCTCAGCGCGCGAAGCGGAACACGCGGCGGATGGCCGAGCCGAAGCTGCGGCCGACGAAGTTTCGACTCCATCCCGTCGCGCGCTGGATCACCTCGAGCGCATCGCCCTTGCCGGACCAGTGCGAGCGAACGACGTCCGGGTGGACGTCGTTCAGCAGGTGGGAGAGCGCGGCGGTCACGACGAGGAAGTCGTCGATCAAACCAATCGGCCCGAGCAGGAACCCCGGCAAGAGGTCGATCGGCGAGAGCACGTAGCCGAGTCCGACCAGCGCCACGAGCTTCGGGCCGCGCGGGACGCGCGGGTCGCGCAGCAGCCGCGCGAGCAGCACGGTCAGATCGGGAAGCAGCAGCACGAGGTCGCGCAGGCCCGAGCCCTTGCCCGGCACGGCGTCGGAGATCCGCGAGCGCAGGCGGTCGTAGAGCCGCCGCTCGCGGGGGTTCAGCTCGATCGTGATGCGGTCATCGTTCATCGACCCTGCACCTCGAGGAGGCCCACGAGCGCATGCCCCTCGGCCTCGGGGAGCTCGACGCCGAGAAGTGCTGCGAGCGTCGGTGCCACGTCCGCGAGGCTCATGCGCGGAACGCGCACGCCGCTCCGCAGGCCACGCCCCCACGCCACGAAGCCCACGTCCATCTCCATCCGATCGGGAAGGTAGCCGCCGACGGCGCGCAGTGCCGACGGCGCGAGTGCCGCGCCCCGCGCGGCATCGCTGAATGCGTAGCCCGGCTCAGCCTCGAGCCCGAACCACGCCGCCGGATCGGCGCCCTGCCCGAGCATCTGCGCGGCGGAGATCACCTGGAAGGCCCCCGTGCGTCTGGCCTCGATCTCGAGCGCGCGGCGGGCGAGCAGCGCGTCGTCCTCGCCATCGGCATACACGAAAGCACTCCCGCCGTTCGAGCGCGCGAGGGCCATCCAGCCGAGCAGGTTGTTGGACTTCCGGTCCGGGGTGAGGAGACCCGCGGCGGCGAGCACCGCGTTCGGCGCCAGGACCGTGTGGACCGGGATCGAGCCGTGGTCTCCGACGACGACGACCGCGCTGCTCGCGAGGCGGCCGACTTCTTCGAGGCACCCGAGCAGACGCGCGAGCTCGGCGTCCACGGCGGCGAAGGCGGCGCGCGTCTCGGGCGCATCGGGTCCGGAGAGGGCGATCGGAATACGAGTCTGCTCGAGGCGCAGCAGCAGGAGGCCCGGGGGGTTCGAGGCCTTCGCGAGCCGGCACGCCACGTCGACGAGCACCGCGTCGCGCGCCGGGCCGGGCTCTGCAGCGGCCGCGCCCGCGCCGCCGGCCTCGCTTGCGAACTCGAGAAGCTGCGGGGTTGCGGCGCCGCGCAGGCGATCGATCCAGGTCTGGCCGACGCCCGCGCCGTCGACCTCCGGGAGCAGCATCGGGATCGCCGCGCCGATGGTCGTCGGCCAGCCGAGGGCTGCCACCGAGCGTCGCGCCTCGGCTGCCCGCTGCCAGAGCGTGGGCGCGCGCAGCAGGCTCGCGTGCGAGTAGCGCGCGCGGCGCACGCCGTGATCGCCGAGCCTGTGGTCGGCGACGATGCCGTGCGTCGCGGGCCGGCTTCCGGTCACGAGCGTCGCGTGCGCGGGGTACTCGGATGCGGGAGCGACGCTCTCGACGGCCAGCGCGAGGACGCCCTCGCGCGCGAGCGCGGCGAGCGTCGGCATGCCCGACGCATCGCCCCGATAGCGCGCCGGGTCGAGCCCGGCGACCGAGATCAACGCCAGCAGGTCCGGACGCCCGGCGACGGGCTGAGGCAGCTGCAGCGCACCCGTCGAGCCTCGTGTCCCCGTGCAGGCGCCCCCCGGCAGCAGCGCGGCGAGCAGCGCGAGCCGGGCGAGGCAGCGAGCCGCGCAGCGGGGCGCGCTCACCGGAAGATTCCCCGCCGCTCGCGGAGCCCGCGCGCGAGCAGCCCCTCGATGGCGCGACGCACCACCCCGACGCGGCTCTCGATCGCGGCGTCCTCCTCGGTGGGATCTCCCTCGAAATCGATGCGCTCGCCGAAGTAGAGCCGGTACTTGACGGGGAGCGGAAGCAGCCCGAGCGGGCCGAGCCACGGAAAGGTCGCCGTGATCGGGAACGCAGGCATGCCGAGCAGGCGGCCGAGCGCAGGCAGGTTCGCAATGCCGGGCTGCTGCTCCTCGGAGCCCACGATCCCGACCGGCACGATCGGGGCCCGCGCCTCGAGGGCGAGGCGCACGAAGCCCTGCCCCATGCGCTGGAGGCGGTAGCGCTTGCGCCAGGGCTTGTTGATCCCGCGCACGCCCTCCGGAAACACCATCACGCACTCGTCGTTCTCGAGCATGTGACGGCAGTTGTCCGGCGTCCCGACCATCGCGCCCCCGCGCGCGGCGGCGGTCCCGACGAAGGGCAGGCGCGGGATCCAGTACTCGCCCATGCCGCGCGCGATCCTCGGCGGCTCGGCGTCGAGCAGCATCGCCGTCGACAGCATCATCGCATCGAAGGGAAGCTGCCCCGCGTGGTTCGCGACGAGCAGGCAGCGCCCGGCCGGAACGCGCTCGATGTCGAAGACCTCGGTGCGAAAGTAGTAACGGTGCAGCAGCACGCCGGGAAGCGCCTGGCGCCGCAGCCACTCCGGCGAGAGACCGTAGGGGTCGTAGCCGTACTCGTTGATGCGATTCGGGATCTTGCGGAGGCGATCCTCCACCTCGAGGACGAGATCCCGCGCCGCGAGCGGCACGAGTGCACCCGCCAGATCTCCGAGAACCGATCCGCGTTCCTGCCGCGCCATCTGCGAGCCCTCAGCGAATGCTCTGGAAGATCTCGCCGAGGCCGAAGAGGGGTCGGAAGCGGGTGGCTTCGACGAAACGGGCCCCGGAGAGGGTGATCGGGAACTTGAGATAGTCGATCGCGCCGGGCGGATAGGGGATCAACCCGTAGCGGAAGAGCCGGGCGAACATCGGCCGCATCAGCGGCTCGGGAAGCGGCAGCGCACGCCCGCCGCACTCCTGGATCGCCGTGTGCAGCGGAACCTCGCCGGGCCCGACGACATTGAACACGCCCTGGAGGCCGTGCTCGAGCGCGAGCGCGATCGCCTCACCGACGTCCTCCTCGTGGATGAACTGCATCATCGGGTCGAAGCCCATCGCGGTCGGCACCCACCGCTCGCGCAGGTACTGTCCGATCATCGAGTGGACGTAGTAGCCGAGCACGTTCACGGGCCGCAGCACGCAGGTCCGGATGTGCGGGTAGCGCCAGAGGAACGCGGAGGCGAGGGTGTCGACCTCGACGATGTCCCGGATCTCGGGGTAGGAGCGGCTCGCGCAGAGCGGCTGGTCCTCGTCCATGAAGTACGGGTTCTCGGGGAACGCGCCGTAGACGTAGCTGCTCGAGAGCACCACCAGCTTCTGCACGCCGTGGTTCACGCAGTGATCGAGCAGCTGCTTGGTGCCCCGGACGTTTACGTCGTGCCGGATGCCCGGGCCCGCGCGGAAGTGGCGCACGAAGCCCATGTGGATGATCGCGGTCGGCATCTCCTTGCGAATCACGTCCTCGAACTTCTTCTTGCGCAGGTCGACCTCGTGAACCCGGATCCCCCCGGGGGCACCTTCCCATGCGACCCGATCGACGCCGCAGACCTCGTAGTTTTCGGCGAGGCGGCGCGCGAGGAGCCTCCCCTGGCCCCCCGCCACCCCGGTGATCAGAACTTTTTCCATAGCGACTCCAGAGAGTTAGGGACCCGACGCCGCGCCTTCGGCAACCGCCTCCCCCGCTTGCGTGATACAGTAGCCCCCTGAGGGATCCGGTGGTCGAGACTTCGGCGCGCTTCGAAGAGCTGCGCATCCCGCTGCCCGATCCGGTTCACGGCCTTCGGGACGTATCGGCAGTTCTCGGAACGCCCCGATGGTGGCCGACCGGCGCTCGGATTGGTGTGGTGCTCGCCCATGATGCGAAGGGGAACTTCCAGGACCCCCTGCTGGTTCACCTGCAGCAGCAGCTCACCGAGCTGCGCTGCCTCACGCTGCGCTTCAACTTCCCCTTCGCGGAGGCCGGGAAGTCACGCGCGGACCCCGTGCAGGTCCTGCGCCGCGCGTATCGCGCCGCGGTCGGCGCGCTCGCGCGCGACCCCTCGGCGGCCCCGGCCCATCTCTTCATAGGCGGCATCGGGCTCGGCGCCCGCGCGGCTGCCGACGTCGCGGCCGCGCGCCTGCGCGTCGACGGCCTGATCTTCCTCGGCTTCCCGCTCCACGCGCGAAGCCGCCCCGAAGAGGCGCAGGCGGACGAGCTCTACCGCGCCGTCTCCCCGATGCTCTTCGTGCAGGGCACGCGCGATCGCCACTGCGACATCGAGGCGCTCCAGCGGGTGCTGATGCGGGTCGGAGCGCCGACGGCGCTCCACGTCTGTCGCGAGGCCGATCACCAGCTCCGGGTGCTGAAGAAGTCGGGCCGCAGCGACGACGAGGTCCACAGCGAGGTGCAGGGCGTCGTCGACGCATGGATCCAGAAGGTGGTCGACGCCTGAGGCGGCGAGGCGGACCGGGAGAGGCGATAGCGCGATGTCCGAGGCAAGCGATCTCTACTTCCGCCAGATTGCCGTCGGCAAGATGGCGAACTTCGCGTACCTGATCGGGAGCCGTTCGACGCGCGAGGCGCTCGTCGTCGACCCTGCCTGGAGCGTCGACGCGCTGCTCGACCAGGCGGCCGCCGACGAGATGCGCATCGTCGGAGCCCTGGTCACCCATTACCACCAGGATCACGTCGGCGGGAAGATCTTCGGCCTCGACATCGAAGGGGTGGCGCGGCTGCTCGAGCGCGAGCCCGTTCCGATCCACGTGAACGCGCACGAGGCCGAGGGGACGCGCAAGGTCACCGGGGCATCCGAGCCCGACCTGGTGCGCCACGCTGCGGGCGACGTGATCGAGCTGGGCCAGATCCAGATCCGCCTGCTCCACACGCCCGGCCATACGCCGGGCTCACAGTGCTTCTTCGTCGAGGAGCGGGGGCAGCCGGGACGTCTCGTCTCGGGCGATACGCTCTTCCTCGGCAGCTGCGGACGCGTCGACCTGCCCGGCAGCGACCCCGAGGCGATGTACACCAGCCTGAACCACACGCTGAAGGCGCTTCCCGACGACACGCTCGTCTACCCGGGGCACCTCTACTCGAGCGAGCCCAGCGGCACGCTCGGCGACGAGAAGCGCGCGAACCCGATGCTGCGCGTCGCGAGCCTCGAGCAGTTCCTCTCGTTCATGGGCTACTGAGCCGCGTTGCCGACGATGATCTCGCCCTCGAGGCGACGGGCGGAATCGACGTGGTCCGCGGAGTGCTCGCGCACGATCTTGTAGCGGTAGCGGCCGGGCTTGAGCTGGCAGAAGCTCGCGAACTCGCCCGCGTGGATCGGCGCGGAGCGCAGCTCGTCGTCCTGGATCGAGAAGTTCACGAGGCTGTGGCAGATCATGTTGCGAGCAACCTCGCGCTCGAAGACCACGGTGGACGGCGATGCCGAGTAGCTGATCCACGCGACGAGCTGCCCCTCGTCGAGCGTGACGAGGCGCGGGTTCAAGGCCTGATCGGTGATCAGCACCACCTTGTGGCTCGTCATCCGGTAGTCCGGGGAGAGCGACGGCACCTCGCCGGGCGTGGCGTAGGGAATTTCCGTCGGACGGTCGTCGGCGCCCTGCGCAGGGACCGCGAGCAGCGCGAAGCCGATCAGCCAGGCCAGCGGGAGTCTCATCGGAAGCCTCCATTTCGATCTGCCGTTTCACCCGGCGGGCCCTCCGCAGGCACCCGGCTCGACGTTTATATCAGACCGCGCCCGGGTGGGGGCGACGCAGCGGGTAGGGCCGCGTAACACCCCGGATCCGGGCATCTTTTTGGTGTCGGCGCGGCTTGAAACCCCGCGCCCCCTCCGCTAGTGTCCGCGTCCGCCGATCGCCTCGTGGCAATCCCCGCCGCGAGGCTTCTCGACAGGAT
>CAYPSI010000140.1:0-3705 GCA_964413375.1 uncultured Spirochaetales bacterium
AGCGGACTTTCTGGCCCGCCTGCCGGAACTGCCGGCATCCCGAGTCCCATCAGAGTCCCATCGTTTGATGGCGTAACCTATTGATTTTATGGTGGGGCGTACTGGGCTCGAACCAGTGACCTCCGCGGTGTGAACACGGCGCTCTACCAGCTGAGCTAACGCCCCGGCGGGATCCATAGGTAGGAGAGGCCGGCGGGGTTTGCAAGGCGAGCGCGCGATGCGGGCGCCCGTCCCCTACGCCCTCGCCTCGCGGCTCCGGATCACCGCCGCGATGAAGTCGACGAAGAGCGGGTTGGGCCGGAAGGGGGTCGACGCGAATTCGGGGTGGAACTGGCAGGCCACGAACCAGGGGTGGTCCGGGGCCTCCACCACCTCGACGAGCCGCCCGTCCGGCGAGGTGCCGGAGAGCACGAGCCCCGCCGCGGAGAGGCGCTCGCGGTACTCGGGGTTGAACTCGTAGCGATGGCGATGGCGTTCGGCGATCCGCTCCTGGCCGTAGGCGCGGAAGGCCCGGGTTCCCGGAGCGAGCACGCAGGGCCAGTCGCCGAGGCGCATCGTGGCGCCCTTGTCCTGCACCTCGCGCTGCTCGGGCAGCAGGTCGATCACCGGATGCGGCGTCTGCGGATCCACCTCGGTCGAGTTCGCTCCGGCGAGACCCGCCACGTTGCGCGCGTATTCGATCACGGCGAACTGCATGCCGAAGCAGATGCCGAGGAAGGGCACGCGCTGCTCGCGCGCGAAGCGCACTGCCGCGATCTTCCCCTCGGCGCCGCGCGCGCCGAAGCCGTGCGGCACGAGCACGCCGTCGACGTGCTCGAGAACCGTCGGATCGTCGAGCTTCTCCGAGTCGAAGTACTCGATCCGCACGCGGGTGCGGTGGGCGAAGCCGGCGTGGTAGAGCGCCTCGTTCAGGCTCTTGTAGGACTCGCGCAGGTCGACATACTTGCCGACCATTGCGATCGACACCTCGCGCTCGGGATCGGCCGTGCGCTGGACGATGTCCTCCCAGGGGCGGAGGTTCGGCCGCCCCGTCCAGATGTTCAGCACCTGTGTGATCTTCTCGTCGAGGCCCTCCTTGTTCAGGATCAGCGGAACCTCGTAGATCGACTCGACGTCCTTGGCGGTGATGACCGCGTCCTCGTCGACGTTGCAGAAGAGCGCGATCTTCGCCTTCACCGGACGCGGCAGGAAGCGGTCGGTGCGGCAGAGGATGATGTCCGGAGCGATGCCGACGGTGCGCAGCTCCTTCACGGAGTGCTGCACGGGCTTCGTCTTGAGCTCGCCCGCGGCCGCCATGTAGGGGACGAGCGCGATGTGGATGTAGCAGACGTTGTCGCGCCCGACGTCGGCGCGCACCTGGCGGATCGCCTCCAGGAAGGGCAGCGACTCGATGTCGCCGACGGTTCCTCCCACCTCGCAGATCAGGATGTCGACGCCCTCGGCCGCCTGCCGGATCCGGGCCTTGATCTCGTCGGTCACGTGCGGGATGACCTGGACGGTGCCGCCGAGGTAGTCGCCGCGCCGCTCCTTGGAGAGCACCGCGTCGTAGATCCTGCCGGCCGTGACGTTGTTGATCCTCCCCATCTTCGCGTGCGTGAAGCGCTCGTAGTGCCCGAGATCGAGATCGGTCTCCGCACCATCTCCGGTGACGTACACCTCGCCGTGCTGGAAGGGGTTCATCGTGCCGGGATCGATGTTCAGATAGGGGTCGAGCTTGAGAAAGGTGATGCGCAGACCGCGCGCCTCGAGCAACGCCCCGATCGAAGCCGACGCCAGGCCCTTCCCGAGCGACGAGAGCACGCCGCCCGTGACGAAGATGAACTTGGTCGCTCTCTCGGTCGTCATCGTCCCCCCCTTTCAACGCACCCGGACTGCGCCGTCGCCCGCGAAGCAATCCTCGATCCGGATCTGATGGATCGGGACGAAGGGCTGCGGCAGCGCGTCCCAGGCGAAGAAGCCGATGCCCAGCACCTCGCCGGGAGTGCCCAGATCTCCCGAGCTGCCTGCAAGCCCTTCGAAGCACAGATTCACCGCGTGCACGCGGCGGCGGTCCGGATACTCGACCACCTGACGGGCCGGATCCGAGTAGACGCCGAACAGGCGTCCGAGAGCAACGGTCCAGCCGGTCTCTTCGCGTACCTCGCGCAGGGTCGCCTGCTCGACCGATTCGCCCGGCTCGAGGTAGCCGCCGGGCAGACCCCAGTGCCCGTTGTCGCTGCGCTGCATCAACAGGATCTCGCGCCCGCCCGGAGTGCCAAGAATGACAGCGGAGACCGACAGGCGAACCTCCGTCGGATCCGTGGCGAAGTAGCGCGTCAAGCGGACGCCTGGCGGACGGGCTCGGCCGCCTGGACGCTCGCATGCAAGAAGAAATGGATCCGGGACACCACCCGCCTCGGGTGTGGTTTTGGCATTTTTAGCGTGACCCGGAGGAGCCGTCAAACTGGCCGCCCCTTCCGATGCCCGGAGCGAGACAACCGCCGTTATGGAGCGCAGGGCGCCTCGAGCAGGCCGGCCTCCTCGGGGAGACCGCACATCAGGTTCGCGCACTGCACGGCCTGGCCGCTCGCACCCTTCACGAGGTTGTCGAGCGCCGAGAGCAGCACGAGCGTTCCGTTGCGCTCGTCGGCCACCACGGCGACGTCGCAGAAGTTGCTGCCGCGCACCGACGCGAGGCGCGGCGTCTCGCCCGGCGGGAGCACGCGCACGAAGCGCTCGTCGCGATAGGCCGCGGCCAGCACCTCGTGCGCCGCGCCCGCCGAGAGCGGTCGCCGAGGGCGCGCGTAGACGGAGGTCGCGATGCCGCGGATCGTCGGGACCAGATGCGGAACGAAGGTGACGCGCACCGGCTCGCCGGCGAGCGCGCTCGCCTCCTGCTCGATCTCCGGCCCGTGGCGGTGCTGGGCGACCTTGTACGCGTACACGTTCTCGTCGAGCTCGGCGAAGAGGTAGCCCAGCTCGAGCTTGCGCCCGGCGCCGGAAACGCCCGACTTGCTGTCGATCGCGATCCCGCTGGTCTCGACCAGGCCCTCGCGCAGGAAGGGTGCCAGCGGGAGCAGCGCACCCGTCGGATAGCAGCCCGGACAGGCGACGAGACCGGCGCCGCGGAGCTTCTCCCGGTGGAGCTCCGGCAGCCCGTAGACGGCCTCCGCCAGCAGCTCGGGCGCCGGGTGATCCCCGTACCACTCGCGATAGACCGCGGGATCGCGCAGGCGGAAGTCGGCCGAGATGTCCGCCACCGGCACGCCGGCGCGCCGCAGCGTCGCGACACTCGGCGCAGATGCGGAGTGCGGCAGAGCCGCGAACGCGAGGTCCACCTTCGACGCGAGGCTGGCCGGATCCACCGCTTCGAAAGCGAGGTCGAGCTGCCCGCGCAGCGCCGGAAAGGCCTCACCCACGGCCTGCCCCGCCCGCTGCTCCGAAGTCACCGCCGCAATCTCGAACCCCGGATGCCGCAACAAGATCCGCAGCAGCTCGAGCCCCGCATACCCGCTGGCCCCGAGCACCGCCACCCGCATCACCACTCCCCCTACCCCGCCCCAGAGAAAGGTAGCGCCACGCTCTACCCCACCACCGCACCAGCCCCCGCAAACACCAGTGCAACGAAACGAAGGCGGGCAAGGCGGCGAAGCCGCCGCGCAGCGAGCCGCAGGCGAGCGGAGTCAATGCGAGAGCAGTGAAAGGCAGCGCTGGAAGCGAGCGCCG
>CAYPSI010000141.1:0-6586 GCA_964413375.1 uncultured Spirochaetales bacterium
GACGAGGCGCTCTGGATCCGCGTGCCGCGCATTCCCGAGTGCGCGACGTGGAACCTCCAGATCAGCAACTACTGGATGGAGTCGCTGGACTACCGGTACCTGAAGGTCCACGTGAACAAGCACAGCGCGCACTACGAGCCGGACGGCTCCGTGCGCATCGTGCTGGCCCACCGCGATCCGGGGCCGCGCTTCCAGAACTGGCTCACGACGGCCGGGCACCAGGAGGGCGGCATGCTCTTCCGCTGGGTCGAGGCGAAGGAGCACCCGCCGGTCGAGACACGCCTCGTGAAGCTGGAAGAGCTCGCGTCCCTGCCATAGCCTTTTTTCCTTCGCTCGGCTGCGCCTCGCTGCGCGCTTCGCTTGCCTGGCTCTTTTTCGCTTCGCTTGCGCTAGAGCTCGGAAATCGCGGGGATGACCTCCTTCGCGAGGGTCTCGAGCGGCGTGATCTCGTGGACGTTGGGCAGGTTCACGATGGCGTGCTGCACGCCTGCTTTCGCGAGCTCGCGAAGCTCCCGGATCACGTCGGCGGGCGACTGCTTGCCGGGTGCCAGGTGCGCGGTTCCAAGCGTCGTCCGCTCGATGGCTTCGAAATCGCGCTTCTCGCTATCGCAGTGGCGGCGTAGCACGTCGAGCTTGCGGCCCACCTCGGCTGCGCCGGCGAAGGCGAAGAGGTTGCAGGCATCGGCGTAGCGGGCGACGAGGCGCAGCGTTCGTTTCTCGCCCATGCCCCCGATCAGGATCGGCGGGTGCGGGCGTTGCAGCGGCTGCGGGACGCAGAGGGTCTCGGCCATCCGATGGTGTGTGCCTTCGAAGGGGGCGACCTTTCCCGACCACATCTGCTTGGCGATGCGGAGCGCATCCTCGAGCCGTTCGAAGCGCTCGCGCAGCGGAGGGAAGGGGACGCCGAGCCCCTGGTGTTCGCGCTCGAACCAGGCGGCTCCGATGCCGAGCATCGCCCGCCCGCCCGAAAGCACGTCGAGCGTCGAGACCGTCTTCACCAGCACGCCGGGATTTCGATAGGTGACGCCGGTGACGAGCGTGCCGAGCCGCACGCGTCGCGTCGCCGCGGCGAGGAAGGCCAGCGTCGTGTAGCCCTCGAGCATGTCATTCTCGGCGGGACCGACGAGCGGAATCTGGAAGAAGTGGTCCATCACCCAGACGCTCGCGAAGCCACCCTCGTCGGCCGTCGCGGCGATGCGGCGCAGCGTCGTCGCCAGCGCCGCGGGGCCCTCCGGCCAGCTGAAGCTCGGAAGCTGGAGTCCCAGGTGCATCTCGCTCCTCCACGCGCTGGTGCGCTCCTGCCTACTCTACCCCGCTCGGGCGCGCCCGGTATCCTCGCGCGGTGGCAGACGCCTCCGCGACCCGATGAGCTTCGCTCGGCTCCGCCTCGCTGCGCGCGGCCTGCGGCCGCTTTCCGGCGGTCCCGATGCGACGCCGTCCGACGCAGGCCGCTACGCCTGGTTCCTCGCCAGCAGCAGCTCCTGGTTCGCGGCCCACGGGGTGAACCAGGTAATGATCCCCTGGCTAGTCGTCGGGGAGCTCCACGCGAGCCCCGAGTGGACCGGCACGGTCCAGATGACGGCGATGCTCCCGAATCTCGTGCTGCTCCTGGTGGGAGGAGTGCTCGCGGATCGTCGCGAGGCGCGCCGGGTGCTTGCGGCGCTGCATGCGTTGGCGGCGCTTCCGCCGCTCGTGCTCGCGGCGTCGATCGGAAGCAGCGCGCTGTCGATCCCGGTCGTGATGGCCTGCGCGACTTCGCTCGGCGTGCTCACCGCGTTCGCGCACCCGGCTCGCGACAGCCTGCTCTCGCAGGTGGCGGGGCAGGACGTCATGCGCGCCGTCACCGGGAATACGATCGCCCAGTTCGGCGCGCAGGGCCTCGGCATGGCGGTCGCGGCGGCGGCGCGTTGGTTCGGGAGCGCTCCGGTGCTCGTGGCCCAGGCCGCCTTCGTCGCGCTCGGCCGGGTCGCGACGCGCCACCTGCCCGAGCGCGCCGCCGTGCCGGTTTCGCAGGGCACTGGGCCCGGGGAGTTCTTTGCGGGCCTGCGCTTCGTGCTGCGCAGCGACCTGCGCGCCGTCCTCGCGCTGGTGTGCGGGATCGGACTCACCTTCAACGGCTCCTACTACGTGCTGCTGCCGCTCCTCGTTCGCGACGTGTACGGCGGCGACGTGAGCGGGGTCTCCCTGCTGCTCGCAATGTTCCCACTCGGGACCATCGGCGGCTCTCTGCTGCTCCTCGCTCGCGGCGGCATCCGGCGCAAGGGGCGCGGCCTCGCACTCTCGCTCGCAGCTGCGGCCTGCTGCCTCGTCGTAGCGGGTCGTGCGCTCCCCTTCCCGGCACTGGTCGCGCTGACCTTCGCCTGGGGGCTCGCCGGCGCCGTCTTCCTGAACACGAGCCGTACCCTCTTCCAGGAGCGAGCCCCCGCTACGGAGCGCGCGCGCGTGTTGGCGGTGAATCAGCTGGGCTTCACGGCGGCCGGGCCGGTAGGTGCCTTGCTATCGGGCTTCGCCGCCGCGCACTTCGGCCCCGAGAACGCGCTCGCGCTCTTCGGCCTCGGCATGCTCGTCCTTGTCGCAGCCGTCACCCTCGTGAGCAACGTGACTCGCATGGAATGAGCGCCACGCAACGGCCGCGGGGGCGCTTGACAGAGAGACGTCACACGGGGGAGAGTTCCGCCCAATGAGCACACGCCAGCTTCGATCCGAGAGAATCGTCGCCGACGGCTTCGCGTTCCTGGAAGGCCCCCGCTGGCATCAGGGTCGCCTCTACTGCTCCGACATGGGCGCCGGCCGCGTCTTCTGGATCGATCCGGAGTCGGGCGCGAGCGAGACGGTCGCCCTCGTTCCCGAGCAACCGTCCGGCCTCGGCTGGCTGCCCGACGGGCGGCTCCTCATCGTCTCGATGCGCGACCGCCGCCTGCTGCGCGTCGAGCGCGATGGCCGGCTCGCCGTCCACGCGGACCTCTCGAAGCTCGTGGAGCACTGGTGCAACGACATGGTGGTCGACGACGCGGGCCGTGCCTACGTCGGGAACTTCGGCTTCGACATGATGGCCGGCGAGAAGCAGAAGACGGCCTGCCTCGTCGCGGTGGAGCCCGACGGGCAGGCGCGCGTGGTTGCGGACGGACTCGTCTTCCCGAACGGGGCCGCGATCACGCAGGACCGCCGTCGGCTCGTCGTGGCCGAGACCTGGGCGCACCGTCTCACCGCGTTCGACATCCGCCCCGATGGGAGCCTCTCTCCCGGGCGGCTCTTCGCGGACCTCGTCGATGGCAGCGCCGACGGCATCGCCATCGATGCCGAGGACGCCGTCTGGGTATCCTGTTTCCAGGAGAGCGAGTTCCGCCGCGTGCACGAAGGCGGGCGCGTGAGCGAGGTGGTCGCGGTTCCGGGCGAGCATGCCGTTGCCTGCGCACTCGGAGGCGAGGACCGACGGTCGCTCTTCCTGCTCTGCGCGCAGGGCGTCGAGAAGCTGGCCGAGGGGGGCTCGAAGGCCTGGATCCGCAGCCTGCGCGTCGACGTGCCCGGTGCCGGGATCCCCTAGCCCGATGAACTCCGCTCGCCTGCGGCTCGCTGCGCGCTTCGCTTGCGCTCGCTGCGCGACGCCGATTCTCGAGTCGACGTCCTAGCCCGTGGAGATCCTGCGTACTCCCGACGCGCGCTTCGACGGGCTGCCGGACTACCCTTTCGCCCCGCACTACGTCGAGGTGCCGGGGCCCGAAGGGACGATCCTGCGCATGCATGCCGTCGACGAGGGTCTGCGCGATGCCCCCGTGGTGCTGATGCTGCACGGCGAGCCGACCTGGTCCTTTCTGTACCGGAAGATGATCCCGATCCTCGTGGACGCGGGCCTTCGCGCAGTGGCGCCGGACCACATCGGTTTCGGGCGCTCCGACAAGCTCGCCGACCGCACCGCCTACAGCTATGCGAGCCACGTCGAGTGGACCCTTGCGCTGGTCGCCGCGCTCGACCTGCGCGGCGTGACGCTCGTCTGCCAGGACTGGGGCGGACCGATCGGGCTCTCGACGCTCGCGGCGGAGCCGGAGCGTTTCGCGCGGGTCGTCGCCGCGAACACGATCCTGCCGACGGTGGATCCCGAGCTCACCCAGGGGATCCTCGAGTGGAGGAGCGACGCGCTCCTCGACTGGATCCTCGCGTCGCAGCGCATGCCGCACTTCTCCGCCGGGGCGATCATCGCGGGGGTCTGCAAGCGCCCGGTCGCCCCGGAGGTCGTCGCGGGCTACGACGCTCCCTTCCCGGACGAGCGGCATCTCGCGGCGGCGCGGCACTTTCCGGCGCTGATTCCGATCACTCCCGGAGACCCCGGTGCAGCGCGCAATCGCGCCACCTGGCGGGTTCTCGAGCGCTTCGAGCGCCCCTTCCTCACCGCCTTCAGCGACGGCGACCCCGCGACGCGCGGCTGGGAGACGATCTTCCAGCGGCGCGTTCCCGGCGCTCGCGGGCAGCCGCACACGACGATCGCGAACGCAGGGCACTTCCTCCAGGAGGACGCCGGCGAGGAGCTCGCGCGGGTCGTGATCGATTTCATCGAGCGCGGCTGACGCCGATCCTGCTGCGGCCCGCAGCGCGAAACCGAAAACCTGAAGACCGTCCCCGCGCGGGGGGTCAGTCCTTCAGCTCGACGATGATTTCGTGGTAGGTGCGCTTGCCGATGTTGTGCGCCGCTTCGACGCCGCCGCGCGTCACGTAGATCACGTTGCCGCGGGAGACGTCCGCCTCGAGGTATTCGGCGTAGGGGCCGGCCGTGTCCGGCTCGGGGTGGACGGCGACGCGGTCTCCGTCGAGCTGGATCAGGATGTGGTCGAACGCGTGGCGGTGGACGGGGCCCTTCACTCCGGGCGGGAGGCTGAGCTCCCAGATCCGCACCCGCTCGTTCTCGAACACGACCTTGTCCGCGATCGGTCCGAACTCGCGCTTCGCCTTCGCCATCGGCTCGTCTCCTCGCGCTGGGTAATCCGGAGCGTAGCGCGTGCGGCGCCGCTTGATCCGCCCCACGCGCGATGCGAGAGACGGGCGGCAGCGCAGCGGACCCGGAGGTGTGCAGATGGCTGGGAAGGGTTCGCGCAATCCGGGCGTCGAGGCGGTCACGATCGCGACACCCCCGCTGACGCACGCGGCGCTCGTGCTCCAGGCGGTCGCCGTCGGGAAGCACGTGATCTGCGAGAAGCCCTTCGCCCGCGATGCGGCCGAGGCGCGCCGTGTGCTCGCGGCCGCGGAGGCCGCCGGGATCGTGCATCTGCTCGGCACCGAGTTCCGCTTCGACGCAGGTCAGGCGCTGATGGCGAGGGCGATCGCGGAGGGCGCCGTCGGCGAGCCGCGGCTCGCGAGCTACCTGCTGCACGTACCGATGCTGGCCGACGTCTCGGCCGACGTGCCGGACTGGTGGGCCTCGGCGGAGCAGGGCGGCGGCTGGCTCGGCGCGCACGGCTCGCAGGTGATCGATCAGATCCGCTTCGCGCTCGGCGACTTCGCCGGCGTGAGCGCCTCGCTGACGCACCTGGCGGAGCGCGGGATGAGTGCCGACGACGGCTTCGTCGTGCATTTCCGGCTGCGCTCTGGGCTCGTCGGCAGCCTGCAGAGCACGTCGGGCGACTGGGGCTCGTGGGTGGTCGTGACGCGGGTGTGCGGCCCGCTCAGCAGCCTCTGGATGGAAGGCCTCTCCGACGCGGTCTTCGTCGCCGACCGCAGCGGAACGCGCCAGCTGCCGGTGCCCGAGGAGCTCCGGGCGGGCCCCCCGGAGCCCGCGCCCCCCGATGAGCTGCACAGCGCCTACGAGCGGATGATCGCGCACGGCATGGACGTGGCGCCCTACACGCAGCTCGCGCGCGTGTTCCTCCAGCAGCTTCGCGGCGAAGCCACCCCCGCATGGGCGCGCCCTGCCACCTTCGCGGACGGAGTCGCGCAGATGGAGGTTCTCGACGCGATTCGCCAGTCCGCTTCTGAAAACGGCCGCTGGATTGGCCTCGAACCTCGATGCGAGCCTGTCGGGCGGCGCGACGGACCTCGATCCAACCGGGCCGCGATCCCGGAGACGTAGTCGGCATCCCACCACCGTCCCACAGGAGCCCCTTCGTGGGGCCATCCTCGACGCCGTCGAAGACGAAGAAGTTGTTGAGGGAAGAGACCCGGATCGGAGGGCCGAATCGACTGGCTGCCTTGGGGCGGGCGGGCGTCCGCCGCGGTCGGCGGTGATCGCTTCGTGAGAGGCCGCGCGATCTCACCTGGGGGCGCTCGATCCGCTGACGTTCAGCCCCCCGGAACCTCCGCGGGGTCGACGAGCCCATGCCGCCGCCAGCCGACCGAGAGCAGCCAGGTCCGAGACGGCGCAACCTCGGGTTCCTCCAGCGCATCGGGCGGCGGTTCGCGCGACCCGGGGTCGCGGCGCCAGCCGTCGAACCAGCGGCCCGAGGAGGCCGCGTCCAGTCCGATGGGCGGCGTGGCGCCGTGGCGCTCCCGCCAGTGCTTACGCGCGTTCAAGAGCACGTAGGCGAGCGCCCTTCGCACCTCGCGCGGCGTGCGCAGGATCCGCAGGTGGTAGCGGCCGTGGAGCACCGGCCCCGAGAGC
>CAYPSI010000142.1:0-8742 GCA_964413375.1 uncultured Spirochaetales bacterium
CGGGAGACGTTCTCGGCCATGCGCTTGTAGGGCACGCGGGACGCCACGGCCTGGGTGCGGCCCTTGAAGCCGCCGTGGCCGAAGCCGGTGCGCCCGACCGCCATCTCGCGGCTGTGTCCGCGCGCGATCTCGGCGATGCGAGCGTCGGGCTCGAGCTCCGGGAGGCCCTCGGACTTCCGGTAGCGGTTCACCCGCGCGAGCACCTCGCGCTCGATCGACGCGAGGTCGGGCTTGCGGGCGGCGGGCTTCGCGGAGCGAGCCGGGGCGCGCGGTGCTGCGGATTTCGGCGCCGCGGGCTTCGTCGCCGCATTCTTCGCCGCGGCACTTGCTGGCTTGGCTACGCCCCTGCTCGCATCGTCCGAAGCGGGGCCCGCGCCGGTGCATCCGAACAGGTGCGCGAGGATCGCTGCTAGAGCGAGGCCCCGCCCGCGGATCCGACCCACTGATCGCAACGCCTCACCCCCATCTGTTCAGGGTCCGGGTCTCGTCGGCAGCCCACAAGGGGGGCGATCCGGGCCCTCGTGCCGGAACTCCTCTCTCACCTCGTCGAGATGATCGGCGATCCAGTCGTGCCCCTCGAGCAGCCAGATCAGGTAGCCGTCGCTCACCCTGCCCGGATAGCTCGGGTCGACCGCGAAGTTGCCACACAGATTTCCGGCGCGATCGACCACCACCGGGACGCTTTTCGGTCGCCGGCTCCACGGGCTGTACGGCGAGTCGGTGGATCCGTAGCGCCCCTCGCGGTTCCAGATCGAGTTCGGGTGCTTCGGCGACCCGTAATCGCTGTCCGCATTCCAGATCGAGTAGAACTCGGACGCGTCGCAGGTCACGCAGCCGAGGAAGTCCTGCAGCTCGGGACCTCCGAAGAGCAGCAGCGGGTTGAGCGTCGCCCGGGCGGGTGCGGCTCCGAAGGCGAGCAGCATGCAGGCCGCCACTCCGAGCACGCTTCGCCTCCCCATCGCGGGGAGGATAGCCAACGCAGGCGGCCAGGCGGCCGCTCCCGAGCGCGGCCCGCGGCCGAGAATCCGCGCGTTCGCGACGCGCTCGCCACACGGCCGTCACGCGGGGTGGCCACTCTTTCGCTCAACAAAGGAGAAGAAGAGATGAAGGAAACATTGATGGTCCGGGGCCTCCGGGTCCGCCGCTGCGGCAACGGCTTCGCTGCAGAGGGGCGGGGATTTTTCGTCTGGGACCGCGATCCGCGCGCGGTGGCCGACGCTGCACTCCTGCTCACGCGCGGAGCCGTGCCCACGCGGACGCCCGAGCGGCTGCTCGTCGTTCAAGAGGGCTGGGGACCCCGCAGCGTCGATCCCGAGTCGCTGGACGCGTAGCAGCGCGATCAGGTCGAGTTCGCCCGCGTCACTCGGGCCTGGCCGTTGAGATCCTCCGGAGCCGCCGCTGCGAGCACGAGCGCAGTGGCTTCCGGCGCGCGCGACCCCTTCCTCCGCACCACATCCCACGCGGGGCCCACGCCGAGGCGTTCCATCTTCGTGTAGAGCGTACGGCGGCCGATGCCGAGCACGCGCGCGGCCGCGGAGCGGTTGCCCCGACACTCGCGCAGCGCCTTCACGATCCGCCACGCCTCGGCGCGGTCTACCCACTCGCGAAGCTCGAGGGAGCTGCGTCCCTCGACTTCGAGCGCGCACCGATAGAGCTGCTCGAGCAGCGTATCGATCTGCGTGCCCTCGGCTCGACCGGCCGCCTTGCTCTCCAACGGCTGCATGACCGACGTCACTGCAAGACCCGTTCCACACCCGTGCGCCCCGCACCCCCGCGCTCGCGCCGACGAACGCCGCGATCGCCCACTTCCCAGGCACCCGCTGCCCGCGCGAGCAGCACCCGCACCACCCTGCCTGCCCCTCCGCACGCCGGTACCCAGAGCAAGCGCGAAGCGCGCGCAGCGAGCTTCAGCCGAGCGGAGTGGGCTCCCCACTCTCAATTCATCGAAGCGTCCTAATGCTAAGGTGGCGTCCGACCGGAGGCGCCGTGGGAAATCTGGCCTGGAGCGTAGGCAAGGTCCGCATCACCCGGGTCGTCGAGCGCGAGCTTCCGGTCAAGCTCTCGGGTCTGCTCCCCGATGCGACGCCCGAAGCGCTCGCTTTTCACCGCAGCTGGCTCGAGCCGCACTTCCTGAATCCGGACGGCAGAGCCACGCTCTCGCTCCACGCCCTCGTCGTCGAGTCGGCTGGACAGCGGATCCTCGTCGACACCTGCGCCGGCGAGCGCGCCCTTCCCGGCTTCGAGCCGCTCGCGAAGGGCGGTCGGCACCTGCTGCGCGAGCTCGAAAGCGCGGGCTTCCCACCGGCGTCGATCGACGTCGTGCTCTGCACGCACATGCATTTCGACCACGTCGGCTGGAACACGATCCGCGTCGACGGCCGCTGGGTGCCCGCCTTTCCGAACGCTCGCTACCTGTTTGCGCGCGCCGAGTGGGAGCACTGGAGCCAGCATCCAGACACGGGGTTCACGCCGACCTTCGGCGATGCGGTGCAGCCCGTCCTCGACGCAGGCCAGGCGGAGCTCGTCGAAACGGATCACCGCATCACTCCCGAGCTGCGCCTCGAGCCGTCCCCGGGGCATACGCCCGGTCACGTCAGCGTCGCGATCGAAGCGCAGCGGAAGCACGCGCTGATCACTGGGGATGCGACCCACCACCCCGTGCAGTGGGCCGAGACCGAATGGAAGATGCTGGCCGACACCGACACGGCGCAGGCCAGCGCCACGCGCCGGCGCTTGCGCGCCGACGCGACCCGCCGCGCGGCGCTCGTGATCGGAACCCACTACGCTCCGCCCTGCGCCGGGCACGTCGTCGCCGCGGGTGATGGCTTCGTCTTCCGCGCGCAGCACTGACAGCACTGGAGCAAACATGCCCCCCGCCCCCCGAACCTTCGACCGCAGCTCGACCTCGGACGAGGTCCTCGACGGGATCGATCTAACCGGACGCACGGCGCTCGTGACCGGCGCATCGAGCGGCCTCGGCGCCGAGAGCGCCCGCGCGCTCGCAGCGCACGGCGCCCGCGTCGTGATGACGGGCCGCGACGTCGCGAAGACCGAGCGCGTCGCCGAGAAGATCCGGAGCTCGACGGGAAACCGCGCGGTCGAGGTGATGGAGCTCGAGCTCGAGAAGCCCGCGAACGTGCGCGCGTTCGCGAAGGCCTTCCTGGCCCAGCACCGCGCGCTGCACATTCTGATCGGCAACGCGGGCGTGATGGCCTGCCCGCTCGAGCGCACCGCCGAGGGCTGGGAGCTGCAGTTCGCGACGAACCACCTGGGGCACTTCCTGCTCGGTTGTCTGCTCGCTCCAGCGCTGCGCGCGGCGGCACCCTCGCGCGTGATCTCGGTGAGCTCGGCGGGTCATACTTTCTCGCCGGTGGTCTTCGAGGACATCCACTTCGAGCAGCGCCCCTACGACAAGTGGCAGTCCTACGGGCAGTCGAAGAGCGCCAACGTGCTCTACGCGGTGGAGCTCGACCGGCGCCTCGCGGGTCACGGCGTGCGCGCGTTCGCGCTCCACCCCGGCGGGATCGTGACCGAGCTCGGGCGACACCTCGACGCGGAGGACGTGCGCGCGATCCGGGCGCGGGCGGCCGAGCACACCCCGGATGGGCAGGCCTTCTGGAAGACCCCGGAGCAGGGCGCGGCGACGCAGCTCTTTGCGGCGACGGCCCCCGAGCTCGACGGTCGGGGAGGCCTCTACCTGGAGGACGTCCAGCTGTCGGGCATCGAGCCCTGTCCGCTCGGCCGGGGATGCTCCCCTTGGGCGCTCGACCCGGAGGCCGCGCAGCGGCTGTGGGCCGTGTCCGAGGCGACGCTCGGCGAGAGCTTCGCGCTCGCCTGAGCGCCGTCTCGGGGATATGCTGCCTGCTGCCCATCGGCCAGGAGGGAGCCATGCCGTCGCTTCGCATCCGATCCACCGCTGGCGCGTTCGCGGCGGCTCTGCTGCTGGCGCCGCTCGCGGCCGTTGCTGAGACGACGGCGTGGGACCAGACCGCCGTCGCGAAGCTCGGGGCCGACCTCGCGAAGGCCTGCATCGCGATCTACGACGAGTTCTACGCGGAGCAGGGCCTGAACGCGAAGCTCGGCAGCGGCGACGCCGCGGACATGTTCCGGATGAAGTACAAGCTCCAGCGGCTCGAAGAGGTGTCACAGGGGCTCGGCGGGGCGCTTGCGGCGGGGAAGGGGCGCGACGCGACCACCCCGCGCGTCGAGGAGATCGGCGTGCTCTCGCGCGACCTGAAGGTCCTGCTCGCGCGGATGTTCGTCGAGATTCCGCTCCAGCAGCGCGTCGACGCGGCGCTGGCGGTCTGGCTGCAGATCCTGCCCTACTACGGGATCAGCCCTCCCGCCGACGAGTCGCCGAAGAAGTCCTGAGGGCCGGGCGGCGGGCGGCGCCGGGACCCCGCCCCGGTGGAAATCCCCAGGCGGCTCTGCGAACCTGCAGGAGCGCGCCTGCCGCTGGCGCAGCCCGCTCTCCGAGGTCGCGAAGCGATGAATCATCTCGTCGACGGCATCCTCGCCGCCCCGGTCATCGTCGCGGGGACCGCGCTGGCCGCGGGTGGGCTCGCGATCGGCTGCCGCAGGCTCGAGCCGGAGCGGATCCCGAAGGTCTCGCTGCTCGCTGCCGCCTTCTTCGTGGTGTCGCTGGTGCACGTGCCGATCGGCCCCTGGGGCCTGCACCCCTTGCTGAATGGCCTGCTCGGGATCCTGCTCGGCTGGGCGGCCTTTCCGGCGATCTTCGTGGCGCTCGTGCTCCAGGCGATGGTCTTCGGCGTGGGCGGCATTACCGTGCTCGGCGTGAATACCGTCACGCTGGCCCTTCCGGCCGTCGTGGTGCACGGACTCTTTGCGGCGCGTCTCGAGCGCGGATCGCCCGCGCTGTGGGGGGCGCTGGCCGGTGCGTCGGCGGTGGTGATGAGCGGCGCGCTCGTCGCCTCGGCTCTCGCGCTCTCCGGCAAGGAGCTCTGGCCCGCGGCGACGCTCGTCTCCGCAGCGTACCTGCCGCTCGCAGCGGTGGAGGCGGCGCTCACTGCGACGATCGCGGCGTACCTCGGCCGCGTGCATCCCGCGATGTTCGCAGCGGACGGGCTTCTGGCCCACGGGCGCGATGTCTGATCCGAGCCGGGCGCTCCGGCCAACCTGACCGCATCCGAAGCTCTGCACGGCAATGCTCCATCCCCCGACCTATTGACAGCGGACCGCGACGCATGCCCGACCTCGCCCAGCTCGATCCGCGCGCGCGCGTTGGCGCGCTTGTCGTCTTCGCCGTCGCCGTGGTTGTGCTGCATCGGATCGAGATTGCCGCGGCGGCGTTCGTCGCGGCCGGCCTCGTCGCGCTGCTGCTGCGCCTTCCTCCGGCGACCGCGCTGCGGCGGCTGCTGGCGGCGCAGGCGAGCCTCGCGCTGCTGCTCGTGACGCTCCCCTTCTCGATCCCCGGAGAGCCGCTCTTTCACGTCGGGCGCTTCGCGGCGAGCGACGCGGGCTGCCTGCGTGCCGCGACGATCGCGCTCAAGGCCAACGCGATCGTGTTGGCGGCGATGGCGCTCCTCGGGACGCTCGATGCCAGCCGCGTCGGCCATGCGCTCCACCGGCTGCATGCGCCCGCATCGCTCGTGCACCTCTTCCTCTTCACCGTGCGTTACCTGGGCCGCCTCGAGGAGGAGTTCGCCCGCCTGCGCAATGCGATGCGTGCGCGGGCCTTCCGGCCGCACAGCGACCGGCACACCTGGCGCAGCCTCGGGCAGCTCGCCGGGATGCTGCTGGTTCGCAGCGCCCTACGCGCCGAGCGCGTGATGCAGGCGATGCGCTGCCGCGCCTTCACGGGTCGCCTGCACGTTCTCGACGACCTGCGCTGGCGGGCTGCCGACGGCGTCTTTGCGGCGATCTTCGGCCTCGGGCTCGCGTGCCTCGTTGGGTTGGACCGCTGGTGACGGAGCCGCTCGTCGAGCTTCGCGACGTCCACTTCGCCTACGAGGTGGAGCGCCCCGTGCTCGCGGGCGCGAGTCTGCGCGTGTATCCCGGGGAGCGCGTCTCGATCCTCGGCGGAAACGGCGCCGGCAAGACGACCCTGCTGCACGTGATCGTCGGTCTGATCCATCCGCAGGCGGGCGAGGTGATCGCCTTCGGGGAGGCGCGTCGCCGCGAGAAAGATTTCTGGAGCGTGCGCGAACGCGTCGGCCTGCTCTTCCAGGATCCCGACGACCAGCTCTTCTGCCCGACCGTTCGCGAAGACGTGGCCTTCGGCCCGCTGAATCTCGGGCGCTCGAGCCAGGAAGCGCGCGCGATCGTCGCGGAGACGCTCGAACGCTTGCGGATCGCTGAGCTCGCAGATCGCGTCACGCATCGCCTCTCCGGCGGCGAAAAACGGATCGTCGCGTTGGCGACCGTGCTCGCGATGGAGCCGGAGCTGCTGCTCCTCGACGAGCCCACGCTCGGGCTCGATGAGCCCGCCTACGAGCGCCTCTTCGAGATCCTCGCGGGGCTCCCCCAGGCGATGTGCGTCGTCTCGCACGACCGCTCCTTCCACGAGCGGCTCTGTGTCCGGGCGGTAGAGCTGCGAGCGGGGAGAGTTGTAGACTCCCGAAGATGAGCACTCCTGCGTTCTTTCCGGACTTCTTCGTCGTCGGCTTTCCGCGCTGCGGTACCACCTCGCTGTGCGCGTATCTCGCGGCGCACCCGGCGATCTGCTTCTCGAAGCCCAAGGAGCCCCACTACTTCTCGAACCTCGGGGGGAGCGCCGGGGGAGACCTCCAGCGGGACTATCTCGATCGCTGCTTCGCGCACCGCCGGCCGGAGCACCTGCGCGCGGGGGAGGGCTCCGTCTCGACCATCTATTCCCCGGAGGCCATCGAGCGGATCCTCTCGCTCGAGCCGCGCGCCCGCTTCATCGCGATGGTCCGCAACCCGCTCGAAATGCTGCTGTCCTATCACCTGAGGATGTGCTTCCTGCTCGAGGAGGACCAGCAGGATCTCGCGACCGCCTGGTCGCTGCAGTCGGCGCGGGCACGGGGGGAGGCTCTACCGCGTCTGTGCACCGAGCCGCGTCTGCTCCAGTACGCCGAGGCGGCGAGCCAGGGGACCTGGCTCGAGCGGCTCCACGCGCGCGCCGGCCGGCAGCAGTGTATGACCGTCGTCTACGACGACTTTGCTGCCGATCCTACCAAGAGCTACGAGAGCGTACTCCGCTTTCTCGAGCTCGAGCCGCCGAGCGAGCTTCCGGTCTTTCGGCGCAAGCAGCGCAGCCGCAGCTTTCGCTCGCGCCTGCTCCAGCAGCTGCTCTTCAAGCCGCCGGCTGCGATCGCGCGCCTCGCGGGGGTCCGCACCTCCGCGGAGACGCTGCCGGTTGCGCCGCGCGCCGGAGAGCAGCAGAAGGCCGACCGGGCCGAGAAGGGACCGGCCGCTCGCCTGCTGCGCCGCGCGACCCGCGCGGCCGGACACCGGGTGAAGCGGCTTCACAAGCGCCTCGTGCGCTGGAACTCGGTCGACCTTCGCCCGCACCCGCTCGATCCGGAGCTGCGCGAAGAAATCCGCCGCACTCTCGCGCCCGAGATCCGCAAGCTCGAGGACCTGCTCGGCCGCGATCTCGGTCACTGGGGCTGAGGAGTCTGCGGCCTCCGCTTCGCGTTGGTGGCGGGTCCATGCACGCTCGAGTAGGTTGCGCGCATCATTCCGCCGCTGCCCGGCGCTCCGAGGAGAAATGCATGGCGAAGTCCGCAGTCATGGGCTGGTCGGTGCTGGTCGTGGCGATCGCGCTCGCGGGCTGCGTGAACCAGAACACCTGGTCGCCCACCGTCGATCCCTACACGGATCCGAACGCGGCCCGGCTCGGGACCGACGAGGCGCAGTGCCGTCAGATCGCCAACCAGTCCGCGGGCAGCTCGCTCCAGCAGACGGGCAAGGGGGCGCTCATCGGCGGCCTGCTCGGAGCCGCGGCCGGAGCCGCGATCGGCGCCGCAGCGCACGATCCGGGGATGGGCGCGGCGATCGGCGCCGCCGCCGGGGGCTTCGGGGGGGGCGCCTACGAAGGCACGAAGTCGAACCAGGGCTTTCAGCAGGTCTACACGAACTGCCTGCGCGAGCGCGGTCACACGGTCCTGAACTGAGTCCGCGGGCCGAAGCCCGGCCCGCGTGGAGGAGACTCACATGTCGACGCAGAGGCTTTGCTATCGGATGCTCGCGCGAGTCGCCGCTGCGCTCGCCGTCGCGGGCCTGCTCGGCGCCGCCGGCTGCGCGCATGCGCCGTGGGCGCACCGCTTCGGCCATCCAGTGCACGTGAGCGAGGTGGTGGCGCTCAGCCAGCACGGCGTCGCGCCGGATCGGATCGTCGCGAAGATGAACCGCGGCGGGCTGGTCTACAACCTGAGCGAGGTGGAGTACGTCGAGATCCGGGAGCGCGGGGTGACGCCGCAGGTGATCGCGTACATGCAGTCCACCTACACCCAGGCGGTCGGGCAGTACCCGAAGCTCGCCGGCGACTCCGCGATGAGCTGCTGGAACCTCGGCCCCGACGGCCACTGGTACGGTGGCGGCCCCGAGGGCTTCCACCCGGACTGCTGAGCGCCGGCCCGGAGCGCCGTCGCGATCTTCGCGGCGGTTCGCTCGGCGTCCGCGTCGACGTCGGCCCCGAAGCTCTCGGAGGCGATGCTGCCCGCGGCGGTGATCGCCGCGGATGCCGCGAGGCTGCCGCCGGCGCCCATCGTCTCCGCCGCGCCCGGCTTGCGCCCGCTCTTCGCGTCGATCTCGAAC
>CAYPSI010000143.1:0-9799 GCA_964413375.1 uncultured Spirochaetales bacterium
GTGCCGACGGGATCGACCATCCGGAAGTCGCCCGGGGCGACGGCCTTCCAGTTCTGGACCCAGGCGCCCTTGTCGCCGGCGTTCCACAGGCCCGTATAGCCCTTCGCCCAGCGCTCGAGCTGATCGCGCGTCGGTCTCGGCATGTCGTCCTCCCGATGGGTGGGGTCGCACGTGGATCGACCGGGCCGGCAGTATACTCCGGCCGCGTGCAGCAGGTGGAATCGGGCAGCTCGGCCGCACGGCTCGTGCCGCTCGGCCTCCTCGCGGTGGGAATCATGGCACCGGTGACGATGCCGGTCCCGGTGCTGCGCGAGCTCGTCCACGACCGCTTCGGCGTCTCGGAGCTCCTGACCTCGCTCTTCATGTCGATCAACATGGTCGGCGCCCTCGTCGCGGCGCCGCTCGTCGGCGCTCTCGTCGATCGGGTCGGCAGGCGGCGCGCCATCCTGACGGCGGCCCTGCTCTTCGATGCGCTCTGCTTCTTTGCGCTCACCGCGCCGATTCCCTTCGGGCTCTTCCTCGGGGTCCGCTTCGTCGAGGGCTGCGCCCACATCGGCGCGCTCTCGGTGCTGCTCGCCGCCGCCTCGAACGCGCTCGCGCCGGCGCAGCGCGGCCGCGCGATGGGCCTCGTCGGCGGCAGCATGATGCTCGGGGTCGCGCTCGGGGCGCCCATCGGAGGATTGCTGGGGCGCAGCGGAGCGTTGCTGCCGCTCGAGGTCGGAGGGAGCGTGCTGCTGGCCTGCGCCGGCTTCGCATGGGTCGCGGTGCGCGATCGAGGGGCGGGGGATGCCCGCCCCGGCTTCGCCCAGATCGTCGCCGCGCTGCGCGCGCACCCGACGATCCTCGTCCCGCTGGCCTTCTCCTTCGCCGATCGCTTCACGGTGGGCTTCTTCACGACGACCTTCTCGCTCTACTTGCGGCGGATCCACGAGCTCGAGCCGGCGCAGATCGGCTTCGCGATCGCGATCTTCATGCTCCCCTTCGCGCTGCTCTCGTATCCCGTCGGGCGCCTCGCCGAGCGGGGCCATCTGGTCGCGCTGCTCTGCGGTGGGAGTCTGCTCTATGCCGCGGCCACCGCGACGGTGGGCTACGCGGCGCCGCCGGGGCTCTATCTGCTGATGTTCGGGATCGGGGTCACGGCCGCGGTGATGTTCGTGCCGTCGATGCTGCTCACGACGCAGCTCGCGCCGGAGTCGATTCGCGCCACCGCGCTCGGTGCGTTCAACGCGGCGGGCTCGCTCGGCTTCGTGCTCGGCCCGGTGAGCGGCGGACTGATCAGCCAGCAGGTTGCCGACGGCGCGGGCTGGGAGGCGGGCTACCGCGCCGCCTTCGCGGCGGCGGGCGCGAGCGTCGCGCTGTGCGTGCTTGCGACCTTCCCGATCCTGTGGCGCATCGCGCGTGAGCGGCGCGGATGAGGTCCTGCGGCGCGCCGCACAAGGGTCGGCAGGGGTGCTCCGCGGCGGTCGTGCTGGCATCGCTCGGCTTCGCGGCCGCGGCGCTCGTCGGATGCGGCGACCCCACCGGGGCCGCGACAGGCGACTCCACCGACGGCTCGCGCGAGGTGATCTTCACGGGGATCTGCGACGCGTCCGCAGCCGTGGCGCTGACGCCTCGCCTCTTCGCGGTGGCCGACGACGAGGACAGCATCCTGCGCGTCTACGACGCCGATCGCGGGGGGGAGCCCGTCCGCTCGGTGGATCTCTCGGAGACGCTCTTCCCGCCGGACGAGCCGAAGCAGGGCAAGCCGCCCCGCGCTCCCGAGAGCGACATCGAGGCCGCCGCGCGCCTGGGCGACGTCGCGTACTGGATGACCTCGCACGCGCGCAATCGCGCGGGAAAGCGCAAGGACGCTCGCCTGCTCTTCTTCGCCACGACGGCGAGGGACGGGAGCGATGCGCTCAGGCTGCTGGGGCAGGGCTATGCGCAGCTGCTCGAAGATCTACTCGCGGACGCGCGCTACGCGTCCTTCGACCTCGCGGCCGCATCCGAGCTGGCCCCGAAGGACCCGGGCGGCCTCAACCTCGAGGGACTCGGCGAACGCCCCGAGGGCGGCCTCTGGATCGGCTTCCGCAATCCGATTCCCGGCGGAAAGGCGCTGCTCGCGCCGCTGCTCAACCCGGAGCGGCTGGTCGAAGGCGAGCGGGCGCGCCTCGGCGACCCGATCCTGCTCGAGCTCGGAGGCCTCGGCATCCGCTCGCTCTCGCGCTGGCGGGGCCAGATCTTGATCGTGGCCGGCTCGCATGCGGAAGGCGGAATCTCGCAGATCTTCAGCTGGGATGGCCGCGGGAGCCCGACGACGGTGCCCGGGCTCGACCTCTCCGGCTTCAATCCCGAGGGATTCTTCTCGCCCGAGGAGCGCGACGAGATCCTGCTCTTGAGTGACGACGGAGGTGTCGAGAGCGACGGAGAAGAATGCAAGCGGCTCGACGAGCCGGAGCGCAAGCGCTTCCGCGGGCGCTGGATCTCGTTGGCGTCGCCTCCCCGGGCGAGGCACCCGTCGGCGAAAATGGGGCGAACCCTGCCAGCGGGGCTCCCGTCGGGGTGACTTCCGTCCGAGAACGATGCAAACTCGAAGAGTTCCGGAGGGGGGCATGCAGTCGAAGGATCAGATCCTGCGCTGGGTCAAGGATGCGCTCAAGAACGAGTTCCAGCTTCGCGAGGAAGATCTCCACCCCGGCGCCCACCTGATCGACGATCTCGACCTCGACAGCATCGACGCCGTCGACCTCGCGGTGACGGTCGACAGGGACCTGGGCCTGTCGCTGACCGAAGGCGAGCTCAAGTCGATCCAGACCGTGCAGGACGTGGTGGACCTGATCCACGGGCGCCTCGCGTGAGCCGCCGTGTCGTGGTGACAGGAATGGGGGGTCTTTGTCCCATCGGGTCCGACTGGAAGTCGGTCCGGGACGCTCTGCTCGCGGGCCGCTCGGGGATCGCCCAGGTGCCCGAATGGGAGGATGTCGCGGGCCTGAAGACGCGGCTCGGGGCCCGCGTCCCGGACTTCACGATTCCGCCGGATTACCCGCGCAAGAAGACGCGTTCGATGGGTCGGGTCTCGCTGCTGATGGTGCGCGCCGCCGAGCTCGCGCTCGAGGACGCGGGGCTCCGGAGCTCCCCCGAGCTCGGCGCCGGCCGCGTTGGGGTGAGCTGCGGCTCGAGCACCGGCAGCCCTCCGGCGATCGAGACCTATGGCCGCCAGCTCTTCGTCGGCCGCACGACGAGCGGCATCGGCGGCAACGAGTTCCTCCAGTTCATGAGCCATACCTGCGCGGCCAACGTCGCGAGCTTCTTCGGCGTGCGCGGCCGGATCATCCCGACCTGCAGCGCCTGCACCTCCGGGAGCCAGGGAATCGGCTACGGCTACGAGGCGGTGAAGTTCGGCACGCAGGACTGGATGCTGACGGGGGGAGCCGAGGAGCTTCACGTGATGGACGCGGCGGTCTTCGACGTGCTCTTCGCCGCGTCCACCCGCAACGATGAGCCCGAGCGCACGCCGCGCCCCTTCGACGTGGCGCGCGATGGGATCGTCGTCGGAGAGGGCGCCGGCTGCCTGGTACTCGAAGAGCTCGAGCACGCCCGTTCGCGCGCTGCGACGATCTACGCGGAGGTGATCGGCTACGCCACCAACTGCGACGGCCGGCACCTCACCCAGCCCGACCCGGAGGGCATGGAGCAGGTGATGCGCCTCGGGCTCGAGTCCGCCGGGCTCGCGCCGGAGGCGATCGGCTACGTGAACGCCCACGCCACCGGCACGGAGACCGGAGACATCGCAGAGAGCCGCGCCTGCCACAGCGTCTTCGGCGAGCACACGCCGGTGAGCTCGCTCAAGGGTCACATCGGGCACACGCTCGGCGCCTCGGGCGCTCTCGAGGCCTGGATCTCGATCGAGATGATGCGCGAGGGATGGTTCGCGCCCACGCGCAATCTCGACGTGGTGGACGAGCGCTGCGCTCCACTCGACTACGTGCTCGGCGAGCCCCGCGCGTTGCGCACCGACTGCGTGATGAGCAACAACTTCGCCTTCGGCGGGATCAACACCTCGCTGATCTTCCAGCGCTGGAGCGAGTGAGCCAGTTGAGCTTCGCTCGCCTGCGGCTCGCTGCGCGCGCTTCGCGCTTGCTCAACCGCCCACGCCTGCGGCTCGCTGCGCGCCTTGCGCTGGCTCACGCGCCCTGCTTCTGCCAGACGAAGCGGCGGGGCCCCGCGCCGAGCGCGAGGCGGCGCTCGTCCGAGAGCAGCCAGCGCAGGAATTCCGGCGCATCGGGCCAGGGTGCGCGCCTCGCGGGTTGCGCCGCGGGCTCGATCGCGAAGGCCAGCTCGTCGCCGGCGCCCGGTGCGGCGACGAGCAGCGCCAGGCCGTAGGACGCCGCGGGCTCGTCCACCAGATGCGCGAAGGCCGGTGCCAGCGGGACGTCGGCCATCACGATCAGCACCGGGCGCTCCGGCTCGCGCTCGAGCAGCGCGAGCGCCTCGAGCCACGCGCAGCCGAAGGTGTCCGCCTGCGCGGCGATCGAGTTCGACGTGTGGCGGTTGTTCGCCGCGAGCGAGAAGAGCGCCGCCTGGGCGTTGTGAACGCTGTGGCTGAAGACCGTGGGAGAGAGCGGCTGGCGCTGCGCCAGGCGGTCGAGCAGGTCGATCGACTCGTTGATGTTTCCGTGACGCGATGCGAAGACCGTGGAGCAGCGAGCCAGCTCTTCCTCGCCGCAGCAGTCGAAGGCCGTGGTGAGGGCGATGCGTGCGAGCGGGCTGCAGCGCCGGCGGATCAGCGGAGGCAGGAAGCGTGCTTCGGGGTTGCCGCCCGCCTCGAGTGCGACGGGGTCGGTGCACCAGCTGCGCCAGGCGTCGGCGTCCTCGCGCCCGGACGACCACGCCGACCAGCGCCGGACGCTCGCCAGGGTCACGCGCTCTCCCGGCCGAGCACGAGCGAGCAGTTGTTCCCGCCGAAGCCGAAGGAGTTGGTGAGCACGGGGCCGGCAGCGACGCGCATGCCCTTGGTCGCGAGGCGCACTCCGGGCAGCTTCGGGTCGAGCTGCCCGTCGTAGACGTGGGGAATCAGCGAGATCCTGCCCTCGGACTCTTCCGAGGCCACCAGCCAGCAGAAGCCCGCCTCCATCGCGCCGGCCGCTCCGAGGGTGTGGCCGACGAGGGACTTGGTGGAGCTGCAGGGTGGCGACTCCCCGAAGACGCGGGAGATCGCGAGGCTCTCCATCAGGTCGTTCTGCGGGGTGCCCGTTCCATGCAGGTTCAGATAGCGGATCTCGGACGGCGTCAGGGCTGCGTCCGCCAGCGCGCTGCGCATCGCGCGCTCGGCGCCGAGCCCTTCCGGATCGGGGGCCGACATGTG
Source organism: uncultured Spirochaetales bacterium (assembly GCA_964413375.1). GTDB lineage: Bacteria > Myxococcota_A > UBA9160 > UBA9160 > SMWR01 > CAZUYC01. The sequence goes on from CAYPSI010000143.1 coordinate 5,345, forward strand.
GTGGGCATCGCTCGATTCTCCGACGCCGCGCAGCTGGACGCCGCCCGCCTCGCGCATCGCGAGGAAGATCACGGAGCCCTCGCCGAGCGTGAGCCCCTTGCGGTTCACGCTGCTGGGGTTCGTGATCTCGTCGGAGATCGCCTGGAGCGCCGCGAAGCCGTTGGTCGTGAGTCCGCAGAGCGTGTCGGTGGCCCCTGCGATCACCGCGTCGCAGACACCGAGCTGGAGCAGCGAGCGCGCCGAGGCGAGGGCGCGGGCCCCGGAGGAGCAGGCTGTGGAGATCGTATAGCTCGGACCCGTGACGCCGAGAAACTCCGCCACGAAGGTCGCAGCGCCGCCGAGCTCGAGCTGGGCGTAGTGGAAGGTCTCGCTGAGAGAGCCCGTCGCATGACGGTGTCGGATCGCCGCCTCGGCGTCGCTCACGCCGGAAGTGGTGGTTCCCATCACGACCGCGACGCGATCGCGTCCGACCGCCGCGATCGCGTCCGCGATGCGCTCCTCGATGGGCTCGAGCGCGGCCAGGCTCATCGCATTGTTGCGGCACGCATAGGCCCGCAGGCGAGCGGGCACCGCGGGCAGGCGACCGGGGACTTCCGCGACGATCAGGCCGCGCCCGGGGACCAGGTCGTCGCGCACGCGGAAGTGCGACTGGTCTCCGGCCAGCAGGCGCGGCCAGATCTCCTCGGCGCTGCGCCCGAGCGAGTTGACCATGCCGAGCGCCACGAGCGCGCAGGATCGCCGGCCTTGCCGCATCGCCGCCAACGATAACAGACAGTCGACTCCGCTCGCCTGCGGCTCGCTGCGCGCGCTTCGCGCTTGCTGCGCGGGCTCGTGGTCGTCGGGGGACGGCTCAGACGCCGATCGCGACCTCGCAGGAGCCGGGTTCGCGCGGAGTGCCGTCGGCGGGGAGTCGGCACTCGAGTCGGAGCTTCTTGCGGCGCGGAGCCTCGATCGTCGCGGCCAGCATGCCGTGGCCCAGGGTTCGGCTCGTCGCGCGCCACAGACAGATCCGGATTCCCGGCTGTGCAGACAGGCACTGGTCGGGGGCCTCTCCGATGAGCAGGCTGATCTCGAGCAGGGTGCGAGCCTGCGCGAGCGTCGCTTCGGCGCGCCGGGTCACGCGTTCGCGCGCGGCCCGGCGGTCGGCCACCGTTCCGTCGCCGCGGCGGGACGGGTGGAGATTCGGGAGCGCCCACCGAGAGTGGTCGGAGCTGCGGGGATACACGGAGCAGGAGCCCGGAGCCCGCGCACTGCCGTCCGTGGGAACCTCGCAGAGGACGTTGATGCGACTGTCGCTATCGATGGAGCGCGCCAGCGGCTTCCAGGCGAGGTCGCGATCTCCGAGCTGCCACTCGCAGAGCTCGAGCCCGGCGTTGCTGTCGATGCAGCGCGCGGGGGGCCGCCCGAGAGACGCCGCGAGGGCGGCGCGCGTTCGCTGCGCCGCGAGGACGTCGACGTCCTGCGCCCGTGCTGCGATCGGTGGGGTCAGCAGCATCGCGGCGAGCGCCCCGAGCGAGCGGACGAGGCGGAGGTCGGAGGGTCCAGTCATTTCATCTCCTCGCCAGGGTCCAGCCGAAACCCATCGCAGGGAAGCTTATGGGAGCCCGGGACGCGATGTCGAGGGTTCGCAGCGATGCATGCGGCCGGCGCTGGGTGTGGGTGCTTCTTCTGGCGGGTGGGCCGGGGGGGGAGATAGATTCCCCCGAGGAGGGAAAGACCCATGGGGCCATCGGCGTGATCCTGCGCGCCTGGCATTTCGCCGCCTCCGCGATCGCCTTCGCGCTCTTCGGGCTCGGGGGCGTGCTGCTGCCGATCTTCGTGTTTCCGGTGCTGCGGCTGCTGCCGGGCTCTCGCGAGCAGTGGCAGCTTCGCTGCCAGCTCGCGGTGCACCGCGGCTTCCGGATCTACCTCGCGATCATCGAGGCGATCGGCGTGGTCCGCATGCAGGTGGAGGGCGCCGAGGAGCTCCGGCAGCCGGGTCAGCTCGTCGTCGTGAATCATCCGACGCTGCTCGACGCGGTCTTCCTGATCTCGCTGATGCCCCAGGCCGACTGCGTGGCGAAGCAGGCCACGTGGTCGAATCCGTTCATGTGGGGTGTGGTGACCGCGACGGGGTATCTGTCGAACGAGCTGGGCATCGAGCTCGTCGAGGCGTGCGCGGAGCGACTGCGGGCCGGGCGCTCCGTGCTGCTCTTTCCCGAGGGTACGCGCTCCCCGAAGGGCGGCCTCGGCTCCTTCCAGCGCGGCGCGCTGCACGCGGCGCTGCGCGCCGGCAAGCCGCTGCGGACGGTGGTGTTGAGCTGCTCGCCCCCGGCGTTGATGCGGGGACGCCGGTGGTGGCAGATGCCGACCGAGCGCCTCGCGATCGGCGTCGACGCGCGCGCCACGCTCGACCCGTCCGCCTGGGTGGAGCCGGGCATGAGCCGCGGTGTGGCGGCGCGGCGCGCCTCCGCGGCGCTGCACGACTTCTACGCGAAGACCCTCGCGCGTCCGGCTCGCTGATGTCGCGCCCGGCAAAGGGCGGGCGCCCGCCGGCCAACGCGATCGATGCCGGCGACTAGAGCCGCCGCCGGAGACGGCGCGCAGACAGCGGGCTGGAGCCGGATCGCCGAGCGCGGCTCCATCTGGGGCATCCGCTTCACCGCCTGGTGCTATCGGCACTTCGGGCGGCGTCTCAGCCTTCCGCTGGTCCATGCGATCGTGAGCTATTTCTTCGCGACCGATGCGCGTGGACGGCGCGCGTCGCTTTCCTACCTGAAAAAGATCCACGCCGATCCGCGAGGGCGCGAGAGCCTGCGCCGCGCGCCCGGCCTGCGGGAGTGCTTCCATCACTATCGCAGCTTCGGGCTCGCGATCGTCGACCGCCTGGCGATCTGGTTCGGGCGCGGCGACGACTTCGAGTTCGAGACCCACGGGCTCGACTACGTGGACCGCCTGGCCGAGCAGGGGCGGGGGGCGCTGATCCTCGGCTCCCACCTGGGGAGCTTCGACGCGCTGCGCCTGCTGGCGAAGCGCGCGGGCAGCACCGTGAACGTGCTGATGTTCACCGCCAATGCACAGCGCATCAATCAGGTCTTACGCGAAGTGGCGCCGGAGCTGGAGGCGAACGTGATCCACGTCGACCCGAGCTCCGTGCACTCGGTGTTCACGATCCGGGAACGGCTGCGCCACGGCGAGCACGTGGCCATCCTCGCCGACCGGATCGAGGTGGGTGATCGAGACCGTGCGATGCGCGCCCCTCTGCTCGGAGCCCAGGTGTTGCTGCCCCAGGCGCCGATCCTGCTGGCCGGACTGCTGGGTTGCCCGCTGGTCTCGGTCGTGGCGCTTCGCGAAGGGCCCGGCCGCTACGAGGTCTTCGTCGACGTCCTCGCCGAACGCGTGAAGCTTCCGCGCGCGGGGCGAGACGATGTCGTGGCGGCGCTCCTCGCGGCGTACGCCGGGCGTCTCGAGCACCACTGCCTGCGACGGCCCTACCAGTGGTTCAACTTCTTCGACTACTGGCAGGACGAGGCATCCGAAGCGGCTGCGGCAGCGGGCGCTGCGACCGCGACCGCCTCCCGGCGCGCGACGTAGGCCAGCGAGCGTCGCCCGTTGGCGCTTCGCTCCGGGGGAAAGCAGCGGGCGAAGAACCGGTCCGCGGGCCCGTCGCCGTAGTAGCGGAACCAGCATTTCCGGAACACGAACTCGCCGGACAAGAGAGCGCCCAGCAGCAGGTAGAAGAGGGCGCCGGTGTAGAGTGCCCACCAGCCGATGGGCGCCGCGACGGCGAGTGCGAGAACGGCGACCGCATTGCCCGCCAGGAACACGCACCAGAGCTCCGTCACCTTGCGGCAATACGGGAGCGTGAAGTCGGGGAGGTCGTCTTCGAGCATGCGCGCGAAGCGTTCGATCATCGGTGGCCCCGAACGCAGGGTCCAGGCGAAGGTGACGAAGAGGTAGAGGCTCACGAGCATCGGGAGCAAGAGCAAGAGCGTCCGGTTGCCGAGCACGACGGCAGCGGCGATGAGCCCGGCGAGAGCGAGGTGCTGGCGCACGATCTGCCAGAGGTCCGCGCCCGCCCCGTGCATCCGCAGCAGCAGCGAGAGCGCGTAGAGGCCGAGCAGGATCCCACCGACCCCGCGCGTTCCGAGCTGCGTGTGGGCCGCGTAGATCACGAGCGGGTAGGCCAGGTAGAAGAGGCCCTGGAGCAGCGCTGCGGCGAAGTGCCACGAGAAGCGGGGAGGTCTCGTCGGAGTGCTCGCCATCGCGCCGTCACGGTAGGGACTGGCAGCGGCCGCGACAATTGGAGCGCGCTCCGATTGCGCCCGCGTCGAAATCGCGGCGCTACTCTGGGCCGCATGCGGGATCGATCTCGGCGCAGGGTGGCAGTCGTCGGAGACGGTCCGGCGGGAACCACGCTCGCGACGCTGCTGGCGCGCGACGGGATGCGCGTCGCGCTCTTCGCGCGCGGGCGAC
>CAYPSI010000144.1:0-29275 GCA_964413375.1 uncultured Spirochaetales bacterium
CCGGCCGCGTACCGAGGTGGCCCAGGATGCGGCGCGCGAGGCAGCCTTCGTCGAGGATCACCGCGAGGGCGTCGGCGGCGTCGGAGGCCTCCCGATCGCCGCAGGTGCGGAGCACGAGATCCCGCCAGAGGTCGCCCGCGCGGCACGGCGCGCGGCCCTTCCAGCCGAGCAGACGCAGGTAGGCCGCGTCGTGGAGAAGCGCCTCGTCGGCGTGCGTCGCCGTCTCGCGCAGCGCGGCGCTGAGCGGCTCGTGGGGGAAGCTACGCTGCGTCGCCTCGCTCGCGAGCTCACCCGAGACGAGCCCGCGCAGCACGCCCACCACCGCACCCGCGACGGCCATGTCCGCGAGCGGGCATTCCTGCATGTCGAGCAGGCGGATCTCGATCGCGCCGCGGTCGAAGCGCGCGATGGCACCCCGCGCGTTCATCCACTCGCTGCGCATCGTCCCCTGCGGGTCGTGCGCGGCGAGGTCGCCACGGATCCGCGCGTAGATCCGCTCCTCGTAGCCGGCCTGGTCGAAGACCGGCTCGGGAATCACCTCCGCGGCGAGCGAGGGAATGCGCCGGGTGTGATCGCGGTAGAACTCGAGCCGGCTGTCGAGCGCCCCGCTCGGGCGCCCCTCGACCAGAGGCGAGCTCGCCGCGAGCGCGGGCAGGATCGGAAGGAGCACCCGGATCGCGGCGTGGAGCCGCCCGAACTCGCGGTCGCCTTCGAAGGGGAGGTTCAAGTGCATGCTCTGGACGTTTCCCCAGCCGTGCTCCCGGCAGCCGAAGATGCGATCGAAGTTCCGGTAGACCTCCGCGTATTCGTGCGGCCAGAGCACGAGTTCGCTGGCCGGGTCCATCCACGGGTGCATCCCCGTCGGCATGAGTCGTGCGCCGAGCGGCCGGAGAAACTCGTTCGCTTCCCGAACGCCCGTCTGGAACGCGGCCGCGAGGCCCGCGAGACCCCGTGCCGGGCCGTTGGTCTTGAGCTCCACGAGATGGAGCGCGAGCTCGTTGGACCACGCCAGCGCCCCCCGCTCGATCTCCGACTCGGGTACCTCTGGCGGGGGCCCGTCCCCGCTCGCCTGTGCCGCTGCGAGCAGGCGATCCGCGATCGGGCGTACGCAGAGTGTCGTCTGATCGACGATCATGAACTCGAGCTCGACGCCGACCGCCTCGAAGAGGCCGAGGGGCTTGCGACTCACGACGACGGGTCCGGAGCCCCGCGGGCATCGAGGCGGGCACGGAAATGGCGCATGATCGCGAGGTAGAGCTCGTCCCGGATCACCGTGTCCTCGCAGCCCGCCTCGAGGGTTGGATTGTCGTTGATCTCGATCACCATCGCGCGTCCGTCGACGAGCTTGAGGTCCACCCCGTAGAGGCCGTCGCCGATCAGGCGTGCAGCGCGCTCGGCGAGCGCGACGACGCCGTTCGGGACCTCTGCGAGCGCGAGGGCCTCGACCCTCCCGTAACGCCGGCGTCCCTGCGCGTCGGTCGAGGCGATTCGCCAATCGCCGCGCGGCATGTGGTAGCGACAGGCGTAGAGCGCCTTGCCGCCGAGGACGCCGATCCTCCAGTCGTACTCGGATGAGACGAAGCGCTGCGCGAGCACGAGCTCGGAATCGGCGAGCAGCGGGGCCAGCCGCTCGGGGAGCTCTTCCGCGCTCTCTACCTTGACGACGCCGCGCGAGAAGGAGCCGTCCGGCTGCTTCAAGACGCATGGAACACCAATTCGTGTCAAAATCTCCTTCGCGTTCTCGGCGTGGACGACCATCGTCAGAGGGCAGGGGATCTTGTGCCGGGCGAAGAGCTCCGCCTGGTAGACCTTGTTGGTGCAGCGCAGGATCGACTCGGGGTCGTCGATCACCACGAGCCCCTCGGCGGCGGCGCGCCGCGCGAAGCGGTAGGTGTGGTGGTCCACCCGGGTCGTTTCGCGCAGGAAGAGCGCGTCGAACTCCGCGATCCGGCCGTAATCTTCGCGGCCCACGATCTCGGCCTCGATACCCAGGCTCTCCGCGGCGCGCACGAACTTCCGGAGGGCCAGGTCGTCCGACGGCCGATCCTCTTCCTGCTCGTTCGCGAGGATGGCGAGGTCGTAGCGGAACTCGCGCGGCGCCGGAGCGCGGTGCGGCCGTACGAAGTAGCGGCGCGCCTGGTCGAGCACGAACTCCCGGTGGGAATCGGGGATCTCGTTCGTGGCGATCGCGCGCATGGACGCGAGCTCCCAGTGCCCGTCGCGGCGGAAGCTCGCGCGCAGCAGCGGCGCCGGGAACTGGTTGAAGAGCGCGCGTGAGAGCCGGTCGTAGCGACCGGCGAGGTTGCGGCCGAAGTAGATGCTGAGCTCGAACTTCCTGGACTGGAGCTGGGCGAGGTTGCGCTGGATCAGATCCTCGAGCTCCTCGGAGACGATTCGCACGAGAGGCGAGAGCCGCAGGTCCTGGAGCGTCGCCACCGAGGGCAGCGGCCGGTGGCCGCGCGCGGCGGCGAGCAGCGAGACGTAGTAGCCCTCCGTCTGGTAGCCGTAGGTGCGGCACAGGTTGAAGACGGTGGCGCGCCGGATCTCGCTGTACTTCGGGTCGAGAAGGTAGTCCTCGGCTTCCACCGTCTGCACGTCGGGCAGGCCCTGGATCCAGCGTCCGGGTCCATCGACCACGACGATCCGGATCACTTCGTCACCGCCGGTCGCAGAACGGTGAGGTTCGCGTCGTAGCTCAGTACACCGAGCAGGATCGCGCCGATCACGCGGTCCACCCCAACCGAATAGAGGTGCGACTCGAAGCCGGGGCGCTTCTTCAGGGGATCCGCCACGAGCACGCGACCGCGCTCGGCGTCGTAGCCCGCGAGTACGACGAAGTGCCCGGTCGGGTGGCCGCGCACGTCGTCCGCGACGAGCTGGTGATCGCCGGTCTCCCGCTGGCACGAGTAGAGATAGGTGGCAGAGAGGCCGGTGATGACCGGCCCCTCTCCGAGCAGGCGCGCCACGAACTCGCGGCACAGCTCCTCGTGTTCGACCCGGCCGCCGAGCTCGAGAAAATCCAGGTAGGCGCTCGTCGCCTCGCGCAGCTTCCGATCGTGCTTGTGTTCGGCCTGCGCCCGGAGCCTCGGGGCGAGGTCCTGTCGCGTCGGCGGGAACCAGGTCGGGTCGAACATGTCGAGGTTGTAGGTGTAGATGCTGGCGGAGTAGCCGCGCCGCAGCGCGTGACGCGCCAGATTCACCGCGAGCGTCCCGCCGGTGGCGAGGGGCTCTACCTCGCCGATCACCGCTTCGAGCGGCAGCGGATCGCCGAAATGGGCGTACACGGCGTGAAGGCAGGTGGGGCCACAGGTCGCGTCGTCCGGCTGCGGCAGGATCTGGAATTCGGTTCGCGGGTGCATCGTGTAGGAAGTGAGGAGCGCTTTTCTCCGCTCGCGCGGCGAGCCTAGCGCATCGCTCTCGCATCGGCGCGCGCGATCTCCGCCGGCCTGCCGATGCGCAACGCGCAGAAGAAGAGACCCGCGCCGAGCAGGCATCCGACCTGGACGCCGAAGCCGGCCTGGTAGGAGCCGGTCGCGTCGTAGAGCCATCCGGCGAGTGGATTCGCTCCGGCGACGATCGGCAGCGTCAGCAATCCGCCGAGCCCCATCACCTGTCCGAAGGCCTCGGCGCGGAAGTAGAGCCCGATCAGCACGCCGTGGAGAGGGATGACCGCGCCGATCCCGAGCCCGAGTAGCCCTCCGGCGACGAGCAGCTGCGGGTAGTCCGGGTCCGCCAGCAGCACGAGCCAGCCCGCGATGAGGACTACCACCGCGAGCCGCAGTGCGTGCCGCGGGTCGACGCGATCTGCGACGGCGCCGAAGGCGAGCTTGCCGAGCAGCGAGCAGGCCGCGACGGGCGTGAACACGAAGGCCGCGTCCTGCCGCGAGAAGCCGAGCCCCTCGGCGAAGGGGACGAGGTGGAGCATGGCAACGATGGGCGAGGTGAAGATCAGCGCCGTTCCGAGTGCGAGGGCCAGGAAGTTCCGGTCCCGCAGCAGCTCGGAGCTCGTGTAGGCCCCGGCGGTCGTGCCTGCGTGGGAGGCGCCGGCCGGCGACGCCAGCTCGCCGTCGGGACGCTGTCCCACCTCGGAGGGGCGGCTCACGACGCCGAACGCGAAGACCGGCGCGGCGAGCGCGAGCGATCCGAGCCCGAAGGCGAGGAGTGCGTTGCGCCAGCCGAACTGATCGATGCACAGCGCAGCGACCACCGGGGAGAGCGCCCCGCCGAGCGTGGCGCCGGCCACCGTCACGCCGAGCGCGATGCCGCGTCTACGCACGAACCAGTTGGCGACCAGCGCCATCGAGGGGAGCGGCCCGTAGAGCGCGGTGCCGAAGGCCACGAAGGTGCAGAATACGACTCCGAGCTGCCAGAGTGCCGTGGCTCGCGACAGCAGACAGGTGCCGCCGCTGGCCAGCAGCAGACCCGCGAGCATGATCCAGCGCAGCGAGCCCCGGTCGATCCAACGGCCGAGCACCGGCGAGAAGATCCCCATCGCGAGCAGCGAGAGGCCGAACGCGGCGGAGAGCGAGGCGCGAGACGTATCGAACTCGCGCTCGAGTGGCGTCACGAAGACGCCGAAGGCGCTGAAGCTCATCGAGCTGTAGACGAACTGTGCGACGAAGCCGGCAAAGACCATGCGCCAGCCGAGGAATCGCTGCACCGGGGCGACCGGACTCCGCATTCGCGCCACTCTGGGCTCGACGGGATGGAAGGTCAAGCGCGCGGGGGCGGGCCCGGCTTCCTGACCTCACGCTTCGCTCAGTCGCCCGGGCGCTCCGCGTCGTCGTCGGCGGCAGGCAGCAGCGGGCGCTGCACCGCACCGATCGAGGGGCGCAGCGCCTCGGTGCGCAGGAGCATGACGTCGCGCGGCCGTCCCTCGCCGCGAACTCTCACGAGGAGCGGGAGCGTGAGCATTCGCCCGAGCGACGAGATCACGAAGATGCTGGCGAAACCCGCGTAGCCGCCGCCCACGCTCTGGAAGATCGCTGCGCCGAGCAGCGCCCCTAGCGCCAGCGCGACCGCGCTGGCGAGGTTGTAGGCCGTGAGCACGCTCGTGCGCTCCTTCGCGTCGAGCCCCTCGAAGAACGCGAGCAGAGTTGCGAGCTCGAGCGCGGCCCAGGCGACCCCGGAGTAGGCCTGGAGCAGCATCAGATAGGGGAACGAGTCGGAGAGCAGCCAGAGTGGCGGGAGCGGCACGATCGCGAGGGCGCCGCGGCGGAGCACCCAGCCCGCGCCGCGTGCGCGGGCGAGGCGACCCAGCCACGGGAGTACGGCGATGCGCGAGGCAAAGGAGGCAGCGACGAGCGCGGTGAAGCCCCAGTAGGGGAGGCCGAGCGGGCCGAGCATGAAGGGCGTGAAGTAGGGCGCCGCGATCTGCACCGCGACCTGCATGCCGAGGAGGTAGATCAGCACGCGCTTTGCCTCGCGGCCCCGCAGCGCATGCCGCATCTCCGCAAGCGAGAGCGAACGCTGCTCCCGGGCGAGGCCAGGCAGCTCGCTCTGGCGCGCGAGGAAGCGCGCCGAGACGAGACGCGCGAGCGCGGCACCGGCGAGCAGTAGCGCGAACCGTTCCGTGGGCTCGTCGAGGAGCTGGCCGCCACGATCCAGGACCAGGCCTCCGACGAGCAGCGCGGCCAGCAACGAAGCCTGCGCGTAGCGGGTACGCCGCGCGAAGAAGCGCGCGCGAAGGTACGAGGGGACGAGCGTTGCCGCCCAGGCGTTCCACGCGGGCATCGTGCTCATGCCGAAGGCCCAATAGGCGCTCGTTGCCGCGAAGAGCCAGAAGAGCGGGATTCGGCCCAGCAGCGCCCAGGCCGCGAGCGGGAGCAGGCTCGCGGCCTGCAGCCGCGCGCAGGCGACGACCCAGGCGCGATGCGAGCCGAGGTGGCGCACGCCTGCGGGAGTCGCGAGCTGGAGGACGGCCCCGACGAGCATCGGCAGCGTCGCCACCAGGCCGGCCACGAGATCGCCGTGTCCGACCGCGAGCGCGAAGGCCGGGACGAAGGTCTCGCCGAGCCCGACCATCGCGCTGAACGCGATCCCGTCTCCGATCATCGAGCGCAGGTCGCGCTCGACGCGCCGTGAGGACTCGGGTTCCATGGAGATCGGCGAGGGAAGGCCGCGCGGTGGCCCCTGTCAAGCGCGAGCGGGGCCGGCCGACGGAAGCTCCCGCCCCCGGGGTGCCGTCGCTCGGCACGCCAGCGCTCCGAAATCGCTACCCCTCGGGGCACGCGGCGCGGCGGCGGCCACCACTGGTTGACACCCCCCGATCGGTGCTTATCTACCGACCCGCCGGCATGTCCGGTCCGAGACGAGACCACCAGGAGGCCCCATGAAGTTCCGTCCCCTGCACGATCGTATTCTCGTGCAGCGCATCGAAGAGCAGAAGAAGAGCAAGGGCGGCATCATCATCCCCGAAACCGCCAAGGAGAAGCCCCAGGAGGGGCGCGTCATCGCCGCAGGGAGCGGCCGCGTCCTCGAAGACGGGAGCGTGCGCCCGCTCGAGGTGAAGAAGGGAGATCGCATTCTCTTCGGAAAGTACTCCGGTAGCGAGATCAAGCTCGACGGAGAAGAGCACATCATCATGCGCGAGGACGATGTCCTCGCCGTCGTCGAGTAGGAGGCAGATCCGACCATGGCAGCGAAGGAAATCCGTTATCACCAGAACGCCCGCGAGAAGATCCTCGCCGGCGTGAACGGGCTCGCGAACGCAGTTCGCGTGACCCTCGGCCCGCGCGGCCGCAACGTCATCATCGAGAAGAGCTGGGGCTCGCCCACGGTCACCAAGGACGGCGTCACCGTCGCCAAGGAGATCGAGTTCGAGGACAAGTTCGAGAACATGGGCGCGCAGATGCTGAGGGAGGTCGCGAGCAAGACCTCGGACGTGGCCGGCGACGGCACCACGACCGCGACAGTGCTCGCACAGGCGATCTACCGCGAGGGCAGCAAGCTCGTCGCCGCCGGCATGAGCCCGATGGAGCTCAAGCGGGGCATCGAGAAGTCGGTGCAGGCGATCGTCGAGGAACTCAAGAAGCTCTCCAAGCCCACGCGCGATTCGAACGAGATCGCCCAGGTCGGGACCATCTCGGCCAACAGCGACCCGACGATCGGCAAGATGCTCGCCGAGGCGATGGAGAAGGTCGGCAAGGAGGGCGTGATCACCGTCGAGGAAGCCAAGGGCATCGAATCGGTCCTCGAGGTGGTCGAGGGCATGCAGTTCGACCGCGGCTACCTCTCGCCCTACTTCGTGACCGATCCGGAGCGCATGGAAGTCGTCATCGAGGACGCCGTCGTGCTGCTCCACGAGAAGAAGATCAGCAGCATGAAGGACATGTTGCCGCTGCTCGAGGAGGTGTCGCGTCAGGGCAAGCCGCTGCTCGTGGTCTCCGAGGACGTCGAAGGCGAGGCTCTCGCGACCCTCGTCGTGAACAAGATCCGCGGCACGCTCAAGGTTGCGGCAGTGAAGGCTCCTGGCTTCGGCGATCGTCGCAAGGCGATGCTCCAGGACATGGCCGTCCTCACCGGCGGTCAGGTCATCGCCGAGGAGCTCGGGCTGAAGCTCGAGAACGTGACGCTCAAGGACCTCGGGCGCTGCAAGAAGGTGGTGATCGACAAGGACAACACCACGCTGATCGAGGGCGCCGGCAAGCGGGCCGAGATCGAGGGCCGCTGCAGCGAGATCCGCAAGCAGATCGAGGAGACGACCTCGGACTACGATCGGGAGAAGCTCCAGGAGCGGCTCGCGAAGCTCGTGGGCGGCGTCGCCGTGGTGAAGGTCGGTGCGGCGACCGAGACCGAGATGAAGGAGAAGAAGGCTCGTGTCGAGGATGCGCTGCACGCAACGCGTGCGGCCATCGAGGAGGGCATCGTCCCCGGTGGCGGCGTGGCGCTCCTGCGCGCGCAGAGTGCGCTCGACGGGCTCGAGGACTCCCTCAGTGACGAGCAGAAGCCGGCGGTCGGGATCGTGCGCCGGGCGATCGAGGAGCCGCTGCGCTGGATCGCGCAGAACGCGGGCATCGACGGCTCGATCGTCGTCGACAAGGTCAAGTCGGCGAAGGGCAACGTCGGCTTCAATGCCGCGACGGAGGTGTACGAGGACCTGATGAAGGCGGGCGTCATCGACCCGACGAAGGTGGTCCGGACGGCGCTCCAGAACGCGGCGAGCGTCGCCTCGTTGATGCTGACGACCGAGGCGATGATCGCCGAGAAGCCCGAGAAGAAGAAGGGCGGCGGCGGGATGGGCGGCATGCCTCCGGGCGGCGGCATGGGCGGCATGGGCGGCATGGAGGACATGGATTTCTAGGATGGCCTGGGGGACCCGGCCCGGGCGCGGAACGCCCGGGCCACCCCCGGATCTTCGCGAAGAATCTGGTTCGAGGGCCTAACCAAGCGCTGCGCCTTGGCTTTCCCCGGCGTACGCTGTCGCAGATAGCGACGGAGGACGCGCGTGGCAGCCCGCAATCCCGATCCCGACACCGGGCGCGTGAATCTCTTCGATCCCGAGATGAGCGCCGATCCCCAGCCGGTCTACGCAACGTTGCGTTCGAAGTGCCCCGTCGCGCGCTCGACCTTCTTCGATAGTCCGATCATCTCGCGCTACGAGGACATCGTCTGGGGGCTTCGCCGGCCCGAGCTCTTCTCCTCGGCGATGGAAAAACAGCTGGCGCTCGGGAACGAGCGGCCGATGATCCCGCAGCAGATCGATCCGCCCGCGCAGACGCGCTACCGGCGCCTGCTCGATCCCCACTTCTCCCGGCGCAAGATGGAGCAGCTCGCCCCGGCGATCCGCAGCCAGGCGAACGCGCTGATCGACGGGCTCGAGACCCGGGGCGAGTGTGAGTTCGACTCCGAGTTCGCGGTGCCGCTTCCCGGTGGCGCCTTCCTGAGCCTCCTCGGCCTCCCGCTCTCGGACCTTGCCGTCTTCCTCGAGATCAAGGACGACATCATCCGCCCCGGCAAGCGCAAGGGGGTTCCCTTCCTGCCGATCGCGGAGGCGACGGCGATCCGGGCAGACGCGGGCCGGCGCCTCTCCGCCTACTTCGAGGCGGTGATCGACGACCGCACTCCCCGTCCGAACGACGATCTGCTGAGCTCGCTCGTGCACGCGGAGATCAACGGAGAGAAGCTCTCGCGAGAAGAGATCGTCGACATCTGCTTCTTGCTGCTGCTCGCCGGGCTCGACACCGTGACCGCAACCCTCGGCTGCAGCATCGCCTACCTGGCGTCGCACCCCGAGCAGCGCCAGCGCCTGGTGCGCGATCCGTCACTGATCCCGGGTGCCGTCGAGGAGCTGCTGCGCTGGGAGACGCCGGTCACGGGCGTACCCCGTATCGCGAAGCAGGACGTCACGCTGCACGGCGTCGAGATCAAGCAGGGCAGCATCGTGAACTTCCTGCTCGGGGCCGCGAACACAGACGATGCACACTTCAAGGACGCGAACGCGGTCGACTTTTCGCGCGAGCGGAACATCCACCTCGCCTTTGGCTCCGGACCGCACCGCTGCCTCGGGTCCCATCTCGCGCGCATGGAGATGCGGGTGGCACTCGAGGAGTGGCACCGGAGAATCCCGGACTACGCGATCAAGGCCGGAGAGACCCCGAGATACAGCGCTGGAATCCGCGAGGTGATGCACCTCCCGCTCGTGTGGAGCGCGCGCGCTTGATGCGCGTCCGCGTGGACCACGCGAAGTGCGTCGGTCACGGTCGCTGCTACGTGCTCGCGCCCGAGGCCTTCACGGACGACGAGCGCGGCCACTGCGTCGTCCGCGTGGAATCGGTGCCCCGAGAGCTCGAGACCCAGGCGCGGCTCGGCGAGGAGAACTGCCCCGAAAGCGCGATCTCGATCGACGCGAGCTCCCGCTAGCGCAAGCGCGCAGCGGGCCGAAGGCGAGCGAAGTTCATCGAGCCCGGCTCAGCCGCCGAGCGCGGTCTTCACTTCCTGCAAGATCTCGATGTTCTTCTGGAGACCGTCGACGTTCTTCTGCATGTCGGTGATGCTCGTGCCGAGCTTCATCGCCGTGCCGAGGGCGCCTCCGCCCGTCGCGTCGCCTGCCTGCTTCATCAGGTCGCCGATCTGGGCCTCGGCGGGTGCCGGCTGAAGCAGCGCGCCGCAGAGATAGCCCGCCGCGAACACGGCTCCGATCCCGCCCGTCCGCACGATCGCTCGCATCTTCGTCATGATCCTCTCCTTTCGGGGTGGCCCGCCGGGCTCCTCCGCCCGACGCGTCACCTGAGCTAAGCATGCTCTCGCCGCGCGCGCCAAGCGGAGTTCGTCGCGCAAGCGCCCGGAGGGCGCGCGCAGCGAGGCGCAGCCGAGCGGAGTCGATCAGGCGGTGGATGCTGACGCGGCGCGGCGGAGCACGGCCCGGTAGCCATCGGTCTCGACGCAGGCGCGCTCGAGCACCCCTCGCTCGCGCAGGATCGCGTGCATCCTAGGCAGGTTGTAGTGAGGCACCGTCATCAGCAGGTGGTGCTCGAGGTGGTAGTTCACACGGTTGGGGGCGACGAGCAGGCGCTCCCACCAGCGCGTGAGGGTCGTGCGCGTATTCCCGATCGGATCGTCGGCGTCTGGCGTGAGTGCGTGCTCGGCGATCGCGCGGATGCGCGTGACGAGCGTGTTCGTGGTGAGCCACGAGCCGACCCAGAGCAGGTAGAGGGCCGGGTGGCCGAGCGCCGCGAGCCCCGCGAAGAGCAGCGCGTTCGTGACCAGCACGCCGGTCGCTGCGCGCCGAGCGGCCGGGTCGCGCCAGCGGCGAAAGGTCCGCGCGAAGGCGCCGCGCGCGAACTTCATCCCCGTGCGCCCCGAGAGATCGCGCCAGACCTTGCGGCGCAGGCTCGCCGCCGAGATCGGAAAGGGCGCGACGAGGCCGAGGTCCGGATCGCGCGCCGTCGCGGTGTGGGCGTGGTGCTGCAGGTGGTAGGGGCGGTAGGCGAGCAGGTCGCTCCAGACCGGATAGGCGCAGAGCCACTGCCCCACCCAGTCGTTCAGCGCGCGGCTCGCGAAGAGCGAGCGGTGGGAAGCCTCGTGCATCAGTACCGCGAAGCCGAGCTGGCGCGCGCCGATCACGAAGAGCGCCACGAGCACCGTGAGCGGGTTCGGAGCGGCGGCCACGAGCGCCATCGACGCGAAGACGAGGCCCCAGTTTCCGAGCACAGAGACCCAGCTGCGCCAGTCCCGGAATGCGCCGAGCTCTGCGATCTCCTCGCGCGAGACGCGATCGCGCCAGTGCAGGTTTCCCTCGGCGGTGTGCCGCTCGACGATCGCCTCGCTCATGCAGCCACTCCCGGGTTGAAGGGGACGTCGAAGGTCCGCTCGCCGTGCGCCGGCGCCGCGACGTGCGGCGCGCCGTGGCGCGCCATGAAGCTGGCCCAGGCGCGCCGCCCGACGCGGTCGTAGCGCCGCATCGCGCGCGCGAGCTCGCGCCGTAGCGCCCCGGGCGCGAGCGGCTCGGGCAGTAGAGGATCGAGCGCGAGAGCGCGGATCGCGCGCCCTCCCACCAGGAAGGACTCGACCATCGCGTCCGGCTCCGGAAGTGCGGAGAGCCGCGCCTCGCTCGCAGCGAGCTCGGCGAGGAGCCGGCGGTAAGCAGTGACGAACGCCTCGCGCCGCCACAGCCGACGCGCGCGCGCGTCGGACTCCGCGTCGATCTCGCCCGCCCGCACGACGAGGGAATCCCGCTCGAGTCCGAACTCGCGAAGCTCATCGCGCAGCTCGGGGAGGGTCGTGCGCAGGTTGTCCGGACGCATGGCGATATGCGGCGCCAGCGCCGCGAAGCCCAGCAGCCGGAGAGCCTGCCCGTGCCGGCGCCGTTCCAGCGAGCGCGCGCCCGGGAGCCTCCCGGCGTGGATCACCCACCAGCCCCCCTGCCACGGCAGCGTCCGCTCGTCGACGCGTCGCGCGCGGAGCACGTGTCGATCCACCGCTTCCGCTGCCGCGCCGAGTCGGTAGTGCCCCCGTTCGTCGCGCGCGATCCGCCCTCCGGCGAGGAGCCGCGCGATCGCGACGCGCAGCGCGTTCTCGCCGATCCCGAAGAGCTCCGCGGCCGCCACCAGCGCCGCTACGGGCAGGCTCCCCCCGCGCAGGGAGGAGAGCAGGTCGAGGGTCAGGCTCTTCGGCGTCGGGCGACGCATGCCCTGAATATTACATCTAACTCTACATACTTGCAATAGATGTAATATCTAGCGGACACACGCTGTCGTTGGGGGGGGACTGCGAGCGAGAACTCGGGCGGAGGACCTGGCGACACCTCGCCGTAGACCCGCGTCCGATCGCAGATGACCTGACACCCGCCGCAACGGACCTGCGAGGCATCGCGGGACCCGGTCGAAGGTCCGGGCGCGAGAGCCTATCATGCCCGCGCTCCGGGCAGTGCGCTGCCCGGGGGTCGTATCCGTGAAGCCGGGGGGTGCATGTCGGATCGATCCGAGGATCTGCGGGCCGCCATCGACGCGGTGCGCGCGGCGTCTCGCGTGTGCCGGGCCGTGCAGGAGCGGATGGTGGGCGCCCTCGAGAAATTCGACAAGAGCCCCGTGACCGTCGCCGATTTCGCCTCGCAGGCGATCGTCTGCCGCAGCCTGGCGGCAACCCTGCCGGGGGATCTGATCGTCGCGGAGGAGGCCTCGGACGCGCTGCGCGAGGCGGGCAACGCCGCGCTGCTCGATGAGGTGGTCGGTCACGTCGCCGCCGAGATCGGCGCTCGCGCCTCCGCGGAGCAGGTTCTTGGCTGGATCGATCGCGGGGGGCACGACGGGGGCGCGCGCCGCTTCTGGGCGCTCGATCCGATCGACGGCACCAAGGGCTTTCTGCGCGGCGAGCAGTACGCGGTGGCGCTCGGACTGATCGAGGACGGACAGGTCGTCCTCGGCGTGCTCGGTTGTCCGAATCTCCCGAGCGGGGAAGGCGGCCGCGGGGCGCTCTTCGCGGCGACTGCTGGCGGTCCCGCGCGCTCGCTCCCGCTAGGGAGCGGCGCGGGCAGCGCCGAGGGGGCGATCGCCGTCGACCGCGTCCGCAAGGCGGCCGAGGCGCGTTTCTGTGAATCGGTCGAGTCGGGGCACTCGGACCAGCAGGAGTCTGCGCGCATCGCGAGCCTGCTCGGGATCGCAAGCGAGCCCTACCGGATCGACAGCCAGTGCAAGTACGCGGCGGTCGCGCGCGGGGACGCCTCGATCTACCTGCGCCTGCCGACGCGCGCCAGCTACCGCGAGAAGATCTGGGACCACGCGGCGGGGAAGATCATCGTCGAGTCTGCCGGAGGTCGCGTCACGGACATCGACGGCCTCCCGCTCGACTTCGGTCGCGGCGAGACCCTCGCCGCAAACAGCGGCATCGTCGCTACCAGCGGCGCCATCCACGACGAGGTGATCGACGCCATCCGTCGCGTGCGGGGGGCCTCCTAGCCGTGGCCTTTTCCATCCTTCGCTTCGACATGCGCGCGCCGGGGCTCGATCCCGAACGCACGCGCGGGCTCTACCAGGCGGCGCTCGAGATGGCGGAATGGGCCGACGGGCGCGCCTTCGACGCGATCACGCTCTCGGAGCATCACGCGACGGAGGACGGCTTCCTGCCCTCTCCGATCGCGCTCGCGGGCTGCATGCTCGGCCGAACCCGCCGCATCCGCGTCGGCATCGCCGCGCTTCTCGTACCCCTCTACGACCCGGTGAAGCTCGCCGAGGACCTCTCCATCCTCGACCTCGCGAGCGGTGGCCGCATCGCAGTGACCGCCGGAATCGGCTACCGCCCGGACGAGTACGCGATGTTCGGCAAAGACTGGGTCAGCCGCGGCGAGCTCTTCGACGAGTGCCTCGAGGTCCTGCTGCGCGCGTGGACCGGCGAGCCCTTCGAGTGGCAGGGGCGCCAGGTCCGACTGACACCGCGCCCCTTCACGCAGCCGCATCCCCCGATCCTGGTCGGAGGGTCGAGCCGGCGGGCCGCCCGTCGCGCGGCTCGGCTCGGGCTCCCCTTCCAGCCCGCGACCAACGATCCGGAGGTGATCGGCCTCTTCGTGGAGGAGTCGCGCCGTCGGGGTGTCGAGAATCCGCTGGTGCTCCCGCCCGGCTCGGGCGAGACGATCTTCGTGTCGCGCGATCCCGATCGCAGCTGGGCGCAGATCGGCGAGCATCTGCTCCACGATGCGCGCAGCTACGCGAGCTGGCAGCTCGCGGGCCAGAGTTCTGCGGTTCACTCCCGCGCAAAGACCGCCGCCGAGCTGCGCGCGGAGGGGCTCTATCGCGTGCTCACGCCCGACGAGTGCGTCGCCCGGGCGAAGGAGCGAGGGCCCTTCTGCGACTTCGTCCTCTTTCCGCTCTGTGGCGGCATGCTCCCCGAGCAGGGCTGGGAGAGCCTCGAGCTCTACGCGAGCGAGGTGCTTCCGCGCCTCGCGTGACGCGGGGCGCCCGTGTCGCGCGCGCCGTACCGGTTAGACTCGACCCGTGAGCGCGAACCTGCTCCAGCTCCTCGACGAAGGTGGCGGGCCCGCGCCGCGCGACGGCCTGCGCCCGCTCGCGGACCAGGCCTTCTCCCGCGCGGCCGGGGCCCCGCTCGTTCCCGGAAATCGGGTCGATCTCCTGCTCGATGCGCGCGAGAACTACCCCGCCTGGCGTGAGGCCATCGCACAGGCGCGGCGCAGCGTGCACGTCGAGATGTACATCTTCCAGGAGGACGAGGCGGGCAACGCTTTTGCCGATCTCCTCGCGCGCAAGGCCCGCGAGGGCCTGCATGTGCGTGTCCTCTACGACTGGCTCGGAGCGCTCGGCAGGACGGGTCGGCGCTTCTGGGCGCGCTTGCGCGACGCGGGGGTCGAAGTCCGTGTCGGGAACCCACCGCGCCTCGTCGATCCGCTCGGATGGATCCATCGGGACCATCGCAAGCTGATCGTCGTCGACGGCGAGGTCGCCTTCGTCTCGGGTCTGTGCATCGGACAGGACTGGGTGGGCTGGCCGGAGCGCGGGGTGGCGCCGTGGCGCGACACCGGGATGGCGATCCGCGGCCCGGCGGTGGCCGATGTCGCCCGGGCCTTCGCGGAGACCTGGGCTGCCGCCGGCGAGCCGATTCCAGCGGACGAGATCCCGGAACGTCGCAACCTCCTGGCCGTCGGCGACCAGGCGCTGCGCGTGATCGCGAGCAGCCCGGCCACCACCGGGATGTTGCGCCTCGATCTGCTCTGGGCCGCGATCGCGCGCCGACGCCTCTGGCTCACGGACGCCTACTTCGTCGGGACCTGGGCCTACCTCGACGCGCTCGGATCCGCGGCACGAGCGGGGGTCGACGTGCGCCTGCTCGTCCCGAGCGGGAGCGACATCGAGCTCGTCGCGATGCTCTCGCGAACCCAGTACAGGCCACTCCTCGAGGCCGGCGTGCGCGTCTTCGAGTGGAATGGCCCGATGATGCACGCCAAGACCGCCGTGGTCGACGGCCGCTGGGCACGCGTCGGCTCGACGAACCTGAATCTTGCGAGCTGGCTCGGCAACTGGGAGCTCGACGTGTGTGTCGAGGACGCGGGCTTTGCGCGCGAGATGGAGGAGTCCTTCCTCGACGATCTCGATGAGTCGACAGAGATCGTGCTCGAGCAGGGCAGGCGGGCGCGTCCGGGCGAGGCGCGGCCGCCGCGCGCGCGCCGCCGGCGCATCTCACCGGGGAGCGCGAGCCGCGCGGCAGCGGCTGCGGTCGAGCTCGGGAGCGTCGTCGGCGCGGCCGTGGCGCAGAGGAGCCTGGCCCACGTGGAATCGCGCTCGCTCGCGCTGGCGGGCGCCATCCTGCTCGCGCTCGCCGTCGTGGCCCTCGTCTGGCCGCGTCTGCTGGCGGTGCCGGCCGGCCTCGCGCTCGCCTGGGTCGCCGTCACGCTGCTCGTGCGCGCCTGGCGGATCGCGGAGCAGCGCCAGGACAGCACGCGCGGCTAGCTCCTCGGGTGAATCGGGATGCAGTACACTTCCGCCCGCTCGAGCAGGCGAGGAAACCGGCCCATGGCTGCAGCGCTGACGACCCCCGAGACCTTCAACATCATCCATCCCGAAGACTATGCGCGCCACGGCTACCCGCACCCGATCTGGACGCGGCTGCGCCGCGAGGACCCGGTTCACTGGTGGGATCGGACCGAGGGCGTCCCCTTCTGGGCGATCACCCGGCACGCCGACATCATCGAGATCTCGAAGCAGCCCGACCGCTTCGTGAACGGCACGCGCCTCGTGATCGCGCACGACCCCGAGCAACCGATGCAGCAGGTCTTCCCGCGCACGTTGATCGAGATGGACCCGCCCAAGCACGGCATCTACCGCCAGCTCCTGAGCAAGCGCTTTACGCCGCGTTACCTCGAGCGGCTGCACGCGGACATCGAGCAGATCGCGGCGGAGATCGTCGAGGAGCTGATCGCCAGGAGCGATTCGGGAGAGTGCGACTTCGTGCGCGAGGTGGCGGCACCGCTCCCGATCGCGGTGATCGCGTGGCTTCTGGGCGTACCCAAGTCCGACTGGAACCTGCTCTTCGACTGGACGAACCGCACGATCGGAGCGGGCGATCCCGAGTACCAGCAGGAGGGCAAGACCCGCCAGGAAACCGCCCGCGCGGCGATGACCGAGCTCTTCCTCTACTTCTCGAAGCTCGTCGAGGAGAAGAAGCGCAACCCCGCGGACGACCTGATCACGCTCGTCACGCAGGCCCGCGTGGACGGCGAGCCGCTCCCGCCGATGGACGTTCTCGCCTGGTGCCTGATCATCGTGATCGCCGGGAACGAGACGACGCGCAATGCGACGACTGGCGGGATGCTGGCCTTCATCGAGAACCCGGGAGAGCTGCGCAAGCTCCAGCGCAACCCGGCGCTGCTCCCGTCGGCGGTGGAGGAGGTCGTGCGCTGGGCGACTCCGATCATCCACTTTGCGCGAACCGCGACCGAAGACTACGAGCTGCGCGGAAAGACGATTCGCAAGGACGATGCGCTCGCGCTCTTCTACCCCTCGGCGAACCGCGACGAGGAGGTTTTCGAGGCGCCCTTCGAGTTCCGCATCGATCGCGACCCCAACCGCCACCTCGGCTTCGGCATGGGAGAGCACTTCTGCCTGGGAGCGCATCTGGCGCGGCTGGAGCTCAGCGTGGCCTACAAGCACCTGCTGCCGCGCATCGAGTCCATGGAGCTCGCCGGGCCCGTCGAGCGGCTGCACTCGAGCCTGGTCGGCGGCGTGAAGCGCCTTCCGATCCGCTACAAGCTCCGGCGCTAGTCGGATGCTCGATCCGCGTTCGCTCGCGAGCCGGCGCGCCGAGATCGAGGAGAGCTGCCGGCGCCGCGGTTCCGCTGTCGATCTGGGCGCCGCGATCGCCGCCCAGGAGCGCGTGGCCGGGCTCCAGACGAGCCTCGGTGAGCTGGGTCGCCGCCGCAACGAGCACCAGGCCTCCGGCAAGCAGAAGCTCTCCTCCGAAGAGCGCGAGGCCCACGTCGCCCTCGGGCGCGGGCTGAAGGAGGAGGTAGCGGGCGTCGAGAAGGAGCTCGCGGCCGCCGAGGCGGAGCTCGAGACGCGCCTCTTCGCGATCCCCAACCTCGTGCATCCCGAGACACCGACGGGCGGCGAGGAGGGTTTCCGCGAGCTGCGCCGCGTCGGAGATCCGCCGCGCTTCTCGTTCCCGGCGCAGGATCACCTCGCGATCGGCGAGCGGCTCGGGCTCTTCGATCTGGAGGCGGGCGCGCGCGTGGCGGGGCAGAAGTTCTACTTCCTCGCGCGCGAGGCCGTGCTGCTCGATCTCGCGCTGCAGCGCTTTGCGCTCGACGTGGCGACGCGGGCCGGCTTTACGCCCTACACCACCCCCGATGTGGCACGCCGCTCCGTCGTCGATGGCCTCGCCTTCAGCCCGCGCGGTGAAGAAACGCAGATCTACTCGCTTGCCGGCACGGACCTCGATCTGATCGGGACCGCCGAGATCACCCTCGGAGGCTTCCACGCCGATCGCATCCTGGATGAAGCGGAGCTCCCGGTACGGATGGCGGGCCTCTCGCACTGCTTCCGAACGGAGGCGGGCTCGGCCGGGCGCGAGAGCAAGGGGCTCTACCGCGTGCACCAGTTCACGAAGGTGGAGCTCTTCGCGCTGACGACGCCCGAGGGATCGGAGGCGATGCACGCGGAGCTGCTGGCCCTGGAGGAGGAGATCTTCCAGCGCCTCGAGATCCCCTACCGGGTGATCGAGCTGGCGGCCGGCGACCTCGGTGCCCCGGCCTACCGGAAGTTCGACCTCGAGGCCTGGATGCCGGGGCGCGGTGCCGCGGGTGACTGGGGTGAGGTCACGAGCACTTCGAGCTGCACCGATTACCAGGCGCGGCGTCTCAAGATCCGCTTCCGACGTGCGAATGCGAAGCGCAACGAATTCGTTCACACGCTCAACGGCACGGCCGTCGCCACGGCAAGAGCGCTGATCGTTCTGCTCGAGAACCACCAGCGCGCCGACGGATCGATCGAGATCCCGGCGGCCCTGCGCCCCTATGCGGGCTTCGACCGGATTGGACCGCGTTAGTCAGGACAGCGGTGTTTGTGGCAGCGCCAGGCTCGTGCTCGGCACCGCGGGTCACATCGACCACGGGAAGACCTCGCTCGTCCGCGCGCTCACGGGCGTCGATACGGATCGGCTGCCCGAGGAGAAGGCGCGCGGGATCACGATCGAGCTGGGTTTTGCCCCGCTCGACCTCGAGGGAGGCGTGCGCCTGGGCCTCGTCGACGTGCCGGGTCACGAGGGACTCGTGCGTACGATGGTGGCAGGAGCCTCTGGCATCGATCTCGTGCTGCTCGTCGTGGCTGCCGACGAGGGCGTGATGCCGCAGACGCGCGAGCATCTCGCGATCTGCGAGCTCCTCGGCGTGACGCGCGGCGTGGTCGCGCTCACCAAGCTCGATCTCGCGGGCCCCGAGCTGGCGGAGCTCGCCCAGGCCGAGGTGGCCGAGTACCTGTCGGGCAGCGCGCTCGCCGGAGCCGAGATCGTGCCGGTCTCCTCGGCGACGGGAGCCGGACTCGACGCGCTGCGTGATGCGCTCGTCAGGGTGACTCGGGGCGCCCTGCCGCGCACGCCGCGCAGCGGACCGCCGCGGCTACCCATCGATCGCTGCTTCGTGATGCGGGGCTTCGGCGTCGTTGCGACCGGTACGCTCGTCGGCGCCGCGCTCGCGGTCGGAGACGAGGTCGAGATCCAGCCCGGCGGGCGCAGAGCGCGGGTGCGCGGCCTCCAGGTGCACGGGAGCGCTGCCGCGCAGGTACTGCCCGGCGCTCGCTGTGCGGTGAACCTCCAGGGTGTCGAGCTGGCGGACCTCGCGCGCGGACAGGTCGTGACGGAGCCCGGCGCGCTCGTTTCGACTTCGCTCGCCGACGCGCGCATCGTCTGGCTCGCGGGCGCAAAGGCCTCGACGGATCCGGTCTCGGTCGAGATTCTTGCCGGCACGGCGCAGCGTCGCGCGCGCGTGGCACCGATCGGAGCGGCCGGCCTGCGACCGGGGAGTCGAAGTTTTGCGCGGCTTCACATCGAGGGGGAGCCGCTCCCGCTGCTCCCGGGAGATCGCTTCGTAGTGCGCGGTTTCTCGCGTACGGAGCTGGGTGGAACGACGCTCGGCGGTGGCGTCGTTCTCGACGTGGCCCCGCCGAGGCGTCGCCGAAGCGACCCGACGCTCACGAGCGACCTCGAGAGCCTCGAGCGAGGCGATCGGGACCTTGGGCTCGCGGTACGGATCCGCCGAGCGGGGCTCGTCGGAGCGACGCGCGAGAGCCTGCGCCGCGAAAGCGGAGCCGCCGGCGCTGCTCTCGACGCCGCGCTCTCCCGGCTTCGCGCTGCTGGCCGCGCCGAGTCGACCGGTGCGGGAACCTGGCTCGACAGCGATGCGCTAGGCCAGCTCGAGCTGCGCCTGCTCGCGGCGCTGGATGAGTATCACGCGCTCGAGCCGCTTCGGCCTGGGATGCAGCTGGGCACTCTTCGCACGCGCCTTCCCACCAACGCTCACCGCGATGCCGCGGAGCTCGCGCTGGCGCGGCTCGCCGCGCGCAACGAGCTCGTCGTCGAGGGCGAGCTGGCCCGCCGCCCCACGCACCGCCCGCGTCTCGCGGTGGCCGAGGTCGACCTGGTGGCGCGTATCGCGGCCCGGCTGCGCGCCGCCGGGCTCGAGCCGCCCGGCCTGCGCGAGCTCGCGGGAGAGCTCGGCATCGCAGCCGACGGTCTCGGTGATCTGCTCGCGCACCTCGAACGCGAGGCGCGGATCGTCCGCGCGCGCGAGGACCTCTGGTTCGATCGCGAAGCCGTGGAGGCCCTGCGTGAGCGGGTCGTTGCGCATCTGCGCCTGCACGGGCGCATCGAGACGCTGGCCTACAAGGCGTTGATCGGCACCACGCGTCGCACCGCCATCCCGCTGATGGAGCTATTCGACACCGAGCGGCTCACGCTGCGGCGCGGCGACGTCCGCTTCCTGCGCAGCGGAACGTCTTAGCGTGGGCCCGGCCGTCTTCGCTCCAGCACCACGACCGGGATGCGGCGCGAGGTGCGCGCGGCGTACTCGTCGTACTCAGGTGCCCGCTGCGTGAGCGTGCGCCAGAGCTCCGCGCGTTCGTCGCCCGCGGCCTCCCTCGCGTGGACCTCGTGGTGCGCGGAGCCGACCTGGACGCCGGCCTTCGGCTGGGCCACGAGGTTGTGCCACCACGCGGGATGCCGGGGCTCGCCGAGGCAGGAGGCGATCACGACGAAGGCCTCACCGTGCGGAAGGTAGGTGAGCGCGTGGGTGCGCCGTGTTCCGCTGCGCCGGCCGATGGTCTCGAGCAGGAGCACCGGGAGGCCGACCATGGCTCCGCCGATGCGCCCGCGACTCAAGCGGTAGACGTGCGGATGGATGCGCCAGAAGAGCTCTACGAGGGCGTTGCGTCGCAGCGCCATGGATGTCCGCCCCGCTAGCGGGGGGCCGTGAGGGCCGCGACCCCGAGATTGAGCAGCGTGAGGAGCAGGCTTCCCACCAGTGCCGCCCCGAAGCCTTGCACCCGGATCCCCGGGACCAGTGCTGCCACGAGCCAGAGCATGAACGCGTTCACGACGAGCAGGAAGAGCCCGAAGCTGAGCAGCGTGAGGGGGAGCGTGAGCAGCACCATCAGCGGCCTGACGAAGGCGTTCACGAGCCCGAGCGCGAGGGCGCCGAGGATGGCCGGCCCCCAGCCCGCCACCGAGACGCCGCGAACCACGTTCGCCACGAGCAGCAGGAGTGCCGCGGTGATCACCAGATGTGCCAGGAACTGGGTCATTGGCTCAACCTCCCTGCGCCGGCTCGCGCCACCGCGCGACGGCGCCCCGATTCACCTCCTCGGCAAAGGCGCTCGTGACGGCACCCTCCGGATCGAGTCCGAGGGCGTTCATCAGCTTCGCGAGCGCCTCGTACACGCCGCACGCGAGCAGCAGCTCGACGATCTGGCGCGGCGGGAAATCCCGCGAGAGTCGCGCCAGCGTCGCGTCCGAGATGTTCGCATCCCGCACGAGCTCCGTCGCTGCCTCGAGGACGATCCGTTCGCGCGGCTCGAAGCAGGCCGCGTCGATCTCCCCCTTCGCGATGCTCTCGATCTGTTCGGGGCGGACGCCGGCCGCCCCCGCGATCACGACGTGCTGGTCCCACTCGTAGCGGGCCTGCCGCAGCTTCGCGACCCGCAGGATCCCGAGTTCGCGCAGCCGCGACTCGAGCTCCTGCTCGCCGAGGATGCTGAGCAGCAGGTCCGCGAGGCGGGGCCAGTTCGACTCGGCGTGGCCGAAGAGCAGCGCGATCTTTTGCGGCCGATCGGGAGCGAGCAGGCGCTTCACGCTCTCGGGCGCCCGGTCGGGGTCGAGGTAGGGAATGCGCGCCATCCGAAGCCCCTCCCCTAGACGCTGCGATCCGTGCGCGAGCGCTGTGCGAGGAAGGAAGGCATGCGTGAAGTCCTCCGACTACTCGACGGTGACGCTTCCCTTGGCAGCCGGATGCTCCTTGATCGAGTAGGGGTAGCTCCCCGACTCGTCGAAGGTGTGCGTCCACGTCTGTCCCTTCGCGAGCCCGGGGCTCTGGAAGGAGCCGTCGTCGGCAACGATCGTGTGACCGCCCGGCATCGCGTCCTGGTTCTCGAAGGTCACGGTCGTCCCGGGCTCTACGCTGAGCTCGCTCGGCGTGAGCCGGTTGTGACCG
This sequence comes from uncultured Spirochaetales bacterium, assembly GCA_964413375.1. Classification (GTDB taxonomy): domain Bacteria; phylum Myxococcota_A; class UBA9160; order UBA9160; family SMWR01; genus CAZUYC01. Next base: position 22,139 of record CAYPSI010000144.1, read on the forward strand.
ACCGCGACGGTGGGCTCGCCGGCGAACGCCGCGCCGCTCGTGAAGACGACGCCGACGAGTGTGAGGAGACGAAGCATCGCGTACCTCCTTGCAGGGCCTTTGCGCGCGACGGAGCGACCCGAGAGTCGACGCCACGGAGTGAACCCTGGCCCCGCTGCAACCTACCACAGCCTTCCGGGCGCCTCGATGAGGTCACGGCGCGCGGAGCCGTTCAGCTCTTCTGGCGCCCAGCGCGCAGCGCGGCCAGAGATCCCCCGAGGACCCCGGCGGGGATCACCAGGAGATAGCCAGCCAGCTCCAACCAGAGCGGCGGTGGCGTAGGGTTCGGGCCGGAGGAGAGCTGCATCACGAGCGCCATCAGCGCGGATCCGACGCCGACCCAGCCGCCATGGCGTGCACAAGAGCTTCCGGCACGCCGTGCACCGACGAAGCCCCCCAGGCTCGTGCAGGCGAGACCTACCCCGAGGCTCGCGAGCAGGTACTCCGGAGAAGACGCCAGGGCTCCGAGTGCCTCTTCGGAGATCTCTCCGTCCTGCCCGAGTCCCGCCCGCGCGGCAAAGATCGACACGAGGATCAGGCTCGCGACCAGCGTCGCGAGGTTGTCGACGATCACGCCCAGAAGGATGGCCCGCGGGCTGAGGCCCTCGAGGATTCCCTGGGCCTCGATCGCCGGCGGTCGGCCCGGCTCATGCACGTTTCACGCTCGTTCGATCCAGAAGGACGATCCTTCGGTTGCGATCGCGCGTGACGCTACCACGCTCGAGAGGCGGCGGCGCTTCGTCGGCGCAAGCGTCGCCGCGAAGCGGACGCCGCGCTCCACCCAGCGGTGCAGGTCCGCATCCGACTCGAGCCCCTCGGCCGCGACGTCTCGCTTCGATTCCGCCCTCATGCACCCGACGGCAGCGCCTGCGGCAGTCGGCGCAGCAGCGCGACGGAGACGATCGTGAGGAAGATCTCGAAGAGGAGGGCGCCGACCAGCACCACGTTGGCCTCGCCGTCGAGCAGGATGCCGAACGCACGCGACGACGCCACCGCACCAATGGTGAGAACCTGGAGGACGAGGGCCAGACGCACCCGCGCCTCCTGTGCGGCCGCCCAGAGGAGGAAGAGACCCAGACCGATCTGCAGGCCACCGTAGGTCGCGCGGACGTCCGTCGTGGCGCTCGGGCCCAGCGCCCCGAATCCGGTGGGATCGGTCAGGCTTCGGGGAGACAGCAGGTAGATCAGGCCGAAGAAGAGGGTCATCGCGCCGAGGATGCGAAGATAGGTTCGAGCCAGACTCATGGCCGTTGCTCCCTTCGATCGGGTTGACTGGGGCCCGACGCTACCCCGCTTCACACCGCCGCGCCTCGAAGGCGCGCATAGAGCGCCCTGAATCTCCGGACCGGAGGCGTCTCGTGATCGTAGAAGCTCTCGAAGTCGACTTCCCTGAGGCCAGCGTCTCGAAACGCATTCAGCTCATCGCGCGTGAGCGGCCACGGGAGCTGGCCATCGGGCTCTTCGGGCTCGCGTGCACGACAGAGCACCAGAAGTCGTCCACCCGGTGCGACGACTGAGGCGAGAGCCGCTGCGGCTCGGATTCTCGTCCCGGGCGGCAGGACCTGCAGCGTGTAGGACTCGAAGACGAGATCGAAGCGGCCGAGCCAGTGCGGAGGTGGCGCGAGAGCGTCCGCCACCAGGTACTCCACCCGAGTCTCGGGAAAGCGGGAACGACAGCCGGCGACCGCGGTCGGCGAGATATCGAATGCGACCACCTGCCACCCGCGCGCTGCCAGGGCTTGCGCATCGTCGCCCAGACCGCAGCCGACCACGAGACAGACACCTCTTCCTTCGCCTCCTGCGGGAGAGTCGAGCCACTCGAGCAGATGCGGATTCGGCGCGAGGTCCGCCCACGGAATGCGATCCCAGCGTCCCTCCGCTTCCTGGTAGAGGGTCTCGAACCACCCGGTCGCATCTCCGCGGGCGATCGACTCGTTCGCGAGCCGCCGCACCGGGTTGCGATCCGCCACCTCAGGGACCCCCCTCGCCAGACTCGACCCCGGCGGCGCCTACTGTGAAAGTGGCCGGCCTCATTCCCCGAGCATCGAGCTGATGTCGTGATAGCTCACCGCCTGATCCGAGAACTCGAAGCTGCCGTGATCTCGCATCTCCTGGGCCGCGCGGAGAAAGGCCCCCAGGGCCGCACGGGAGAGTGCGCTGCCAACGCTGACGCGCCTGACTCCGATCTCCGTGAGAGTCGCAAGCGTCAGGCGAACGCCCTGCAAGCCCATCACGGCATTCACGGGTCGATCCAGGGCGGCGACGATTGCCGCGAGATCCTGCTCGTTCCTGATGCCTGGCGCGTAGAGAACGTCTGCTCCTGCTTCCTGGTACGCCTGAAGCCGCCCGATCGTATCGTCGAGGTCCGGCCGACCGACCAGGTAGTTCTCCGAGCGAGCCGTGAGCGTGAAAGGGAAGGGAAGAGAGCGAGCCGCTTCGGAAGCGGCCCGCACCCGGTCTACCGCGAGCTCGCGCTCGTAGATCGGAGCATCTTGTCGGTTCGTGGAGTCCTCGATGGAGCAACCCACGAGGCCCGCATTTGCCGCCAGTCGAACCGTCTCGGCGACGGTTCTCGGATCGTCACCGAAACCGTTCTCGAGATCGCCGCTCACCGGCAGGTCCGTCGCCGACGCGATGCTGGCGACGTGTCGCATCATCTCATCGCGCCCTATCGTGTTGTCTCTCTGCCCACGGGAGAAGGCGTAACCCGCACTCGTCGTTGCGAGCGCCTCGAAGCCGAGATGGGCGAGCAGTCGCGCCGTGCCTACATCCCATGGATTGGGGATGATGAAGGCGACGCTCCTCTGGTGGAGCTCCCGAAAGGTTCGGCCCAGCTCTTGCTGACTCCGCATGCTCGCTCCCCGTCACGCAGGCCCCACGCCTGCAGATCGTAGGCCCGGCCCGTGGCGTCTGACAATGCCCCGCCGGCGTGCTCCGGCCCGCGCTTCTCGTCGGATCGCGAGATCAGGCATCGCTGCCACCTGTCGCTGCCTGCTCACCGACCGTGCGTTCTGCGAGCCTGCTGAGGTTGAGCAGCTGGCGTCGCATCATGATCCAGTCGAGCGAGGGCAGCAGCGCGTGGACGATCCGATCTCGAAAGCCGGGGCGAAAGCGCATGACGAGCTTGACGATGAGGCGGCAACTCCCGGGCGAAAGGGCAGTCACCAGGTACGAGACGAACAGCGGAGGGAAGAGGCCCGGGCGCCGCAGCCGGAGCGTCAGATGGCGGCCGGGATCAAAGGCTGCGAGATCGAAGATACGCATGACCGGTTGACCGACGGCAAGATCCTCGAGCCCCGGTGTCAGATGGCGAGGGCTCTGCCGGCCGGAGTTGTCGATCCAGTCGTAGCTGTACGGGGCGATGCGAAGCTGACACAACCAGCGGAAGGCGACGGCTGGAGTGGCGCGAACCGTCACGGCACGGAAGAAGGCAGCGTTGTGCTCCTCGAGCAGCTCATCGCAGGGGTACCTGAGCTGGCGCTCCTCTACGGTGGTGCCCCAGTTCTCTACGACGTCTCGCCAACTAGCCACGCGGAAGCTTCAGAATCGTCTCGAGAACGGCCGCGCTCTCCTCTTCCAGGAGCGCGCAAGCCAGGAAGGCCTCGCGAATGGCACCGTGGGTCTCGCGTGCGAATGCGCGCCAGGTAGCCGCACCGAGACGCTCACCCCGCGCTTGAAGCGTCCACTGCTCGTTCAGCGGACGGTCGGAGAAGAGGCCGCGATTGATCTCTTCGACATCCGGGTTCGCGGCCAGCATCTCGCGCTGCACAGCAGCGGCATCCGGGTAGAGGGCTTCGATCCGGTCCGCGATCTCTTCCTCGCGCCCTGCGCAGGCGAGAAGCTGGCTCCGGTGCGCCTCGTCGCCGACTTCGGCCGCCCAGCCGCGATATCGCTCTGCCGCCATGCGCTCGGCGATGGCTACGAAGAGTGGCTGCTGCTCCCGCGGGACACGTTCGAGGATGGGGGCGAGAACGGCGGCCACGTCGGGGAGATTGCTTGCGTCACGCGATTCCATTTGCGACCCCACGCGTCATCCCAATCAGAGAGCGAACCTTGCCTCGCGCTACGAGCGCAGCTCGGAGACAGGGCCAGGAAGAGGGCGAGTGCGAATCCGAATCCGACGAGACCAGTGTAGAGCATCGCCACCGTCGAGGGTTCCGGGACTTCACTCAGGCGCAGATCGCCCGCCCTCGAGAGGCTGGTGAAGTGGAAATCCGGGGCGACGAGATCGTCGCTGCCGACGGCGCCGCCCGGGAACACGAGAAAGGGTCCACCACAGGCTGGTAGAAGGGTGAGCGCAAGCAGAATCGCGAAGGCATGGATTCGGAGCATTACCGGTTCCTGCGCCGTCTCGGGGATCGGCGAGACCCTGCAAAGCGCGCGCGAGCGTACCACGTCTCGCTCCCTTCCTCCTCGTCGGACCCAGCCATGTGGGTGCCCGAGAATCGCGGACGAGCCGTTCGCGTGCCCGTCGGCTCACGTGAGGATCGTGGCCTCGAAGTCGAGTCAGGCGGCGGAATCGCGCATCCGGGACCACCCGGTGGCCAGCCATGCGCCCACTAGAAGCGCTGACGCTACGAGGTCCACAACTACGACGCGCCGCAGCTCCGCGTTGTAATCACCCACGAGATACGCGATCACCACGAAGGAAAGCATGCTCATGAGGCCAGCTGCGAGGGCCAGTGGACGCAGCGGAGTGTGGAAAGCAGAGGCGACCAGGAGAGAACCAACGATGCCGAAGAGGCCAGCTCGGTGGCGCATCAAGATGATCAGGTTCGGGTCTTCGAGAACTACCCCGTAGAGCGCTTGGAGGCGGCTCTTCGAGAGCAGGCCGCTGACCGGCAACAAGTTCACGACGCCAGTGACCAGAAAGAGAAGGGTTGAAAGCATCCGCATGACCAGCCGATGATAAGGTCGCTCGAAACCCTGGGACAGGCCCACCTTCGTGGAGGCACCGGGTGCCACGGCGTTTCGGCCAGGCGCCATCGAGCCGCCCTTGGGCGTGCATCACGGCCCGCCAATGGTTGTCACTGGGGAACCTGGCAGGCCCCGAAATGGCAACACGAGCGTGAGAATGGCTGCCATCTCACCATATCGCTTCGATCGACGGGTCGAGTTCGTATTGCTTCTGGAAGTCGTCGACGAAGGTCGAGCTGAGATAATCTCGGTAGAGCGGCCAACTGGTCCGGTAGTACGGAAGCAAGAACAGCCCCTTCCCGCCGAAGTCGAGGGCGTTTGGATCGAGAACGCCTTCGCGGACTTCTCGAGCCAGCTGCTCGTAGATGTTGGTGATCGAGATCAAATAGTAGTCGATGAAGATGCGCTCGCCCGGCTCCAGTTCGTCGCGTCTTGCTCCACTGAGGACCTGCCGGATCGCGGCGCGGAAGATCGGGTCAATCCCAAAGGCAGCGTTCATCGAGTTCAAATCGCTATTGGGCGCCCGGAACGCTTCGGCCCTGGCGAGGCGATTGCTCATGCCGACTTGTCTGGCCAGGTAGACCAAGGACACAACCACCGCCAGGGCGCCTGCGATCTCGCCGATTGCACCTACTGCTTCCCAGTTCACGCTGGTCTCTCCGTCTGCCCAAGGGACCCGGCGCTCAGCTGCCGGGCTCGCCGCCGATGGTGACCCGAAGCACCCAGGATTGAAGGCCAGCCTCTACCAGAGGTCGATTGGAGCGCGCTGTGGCCCGGGCAGCTGCAGCACATTGTTAGGCATCTTTCTTCGCTGCGCCAAAGGTATCGCCTCCTGATTCGAGATACGACAGCTCCTCGCTGGTAGAAGGTCGCCCGAAGACAGCGTTTCGGTGGGGGAAACGCCCGAAGCGACGGATGACCTCTCGGTGGCGGATCGCGTACGAGAGAAACGACTCGAATTGCGAACGATGATCGACTGGGGCGCGGCCGAGGAGATTCTGGAACAGCGACACGCACCGTTCCTGCGCTTCGATGTCTTCGGAGTGTTCTAGCGGGAGGTAGAGAAAGGTCGCTTCCAACGGCGCCAGCGCGGTGTCGAATCGACTCTCGAGAGCCCCCACGGCGACTTCCTTTGCCAGGGGATCGTATGCGAAGGCCTCGGCGGTGCCCCGATAGAGGTTACGTGGGAACTGGTCGAGAACCAGGACGAGAGCCAGGCTCGAGCGGGCCCCTTGCCGCCAGGAGTCGAGGCCGCCCTGCAGGGCATGCGACGGGAGTCCGTCGAAGCGCCTGCGGATGCGCTCGTCGAAGGAGGGATCTCCTCCGAACCAAAGAAGACGTCGTGCGGCCGCAGCCTCGGGCGAGTCGAGATCATCGCCGAACCAGAATCCAAGAACTGACTCGGGGGTGACGTTCATCGGTCGTGGCGCTGCCCAAGGGGGCCAGTGGCGGTCGATCAGCTCCACAATCTTGTTAGGCCTCCCTCCGCGGTGGCGCGCCCGGATCCCACGGCCCTAGACGCGGTAGGAAGCGCCGCACATGGCGCCGATACTCCCGGTACGACTCACCGAACCGTCGCTCGAGCTGAGGCTCCTCCATCAGCGGGATGTAGAGGAGGTTGAGTATCAGAAACGCAGCGGCCCATATGCTGTGCGGCAGCGACAACAAGGCGAAGGCTTCACCGAAGAGGATGAAGATCACTCCCGAGATCATGGGGTTGCGAACGAAGCGATACGGGCCGCGGAGGACGAGGGCCCGGGGAGGGTCCCAGGGCGCCAGGGTACCCGCCCCCTCGGTCGCGAAGCGCCTCAGCGAGGCGAGGAAGAGAAGCAGGCCTACGACGAGAAGAGCGAGGCCGACGAGTTGGAGAGCCACTTGCGGGGCCGACCGGCCGAGTGCGAGAGCCACGGCGTATCGCTGCGCGATCCAGACCGGTACGAGAACGTTGACCGTGACGGGAAGGATCACGATCGCAAGAAGATGTCGAAGCAGCTGGTGCACTTCTGATGTTGCCTTCTATGTAGGCCGTGCTGTCAACCCCCGTGGTTGACGGTGCGAGTTTACAGGGTGTCGCTTCTTCGTGGATCGCATGGCTCGGGGGCGCTTCGTGGAGCGTTCGGGTCAGTGCCTCGAACGACCTTCTATCCGTGCCGGCGGTCTGGCGCCGGTTCACCCGATCCC
>CAYPSI010000145.1:0-1533 GCA_964413375.1 uncultured Spirochaetales bacterium
GTGGTTGAAGGAGCTCACGTAGACGTTGTTCACGTCGAGCAGCAGGCCGCAGCCGGTCGCGTCGCCGAGCGCCGTCAGGAACTCCCACTCCGGCATCGACGAACGCGCGTAGGCGAGGTAGGTCGACGGGTTCTCGAGCACGAGCGGCCGCTCGAGCGTGTCCTGCACCTGCTTCACGCGGCGCGTCACGTGCCGCAGCGTCGCCTCGTCGTAGGGCAGCGGCAGCAGGTCGTGGGTGTTGCGCCCGAGCACACCCGTGAAGCACAGGTGGTCGGACACCCACGCGGCGCGCGTGCGCTTGGCGAGCGCCTTCAGCTTCCGGAGGTAGCCGCGGTCGAGCGGGTCGGTGCTCCCGATCGAGAGCGAGACACCGTGCAGCGCCACCGGGTAGCGCTCGACCACGCGCTCGAGCACGTGGAGCGGGCGGCCCCCCGTGTCCATGAAGTTCTCGGACAGCACCTCGAACCAGTCGAGCGCGTGCTTGCCCGCGAGGATCTCGCCGAAGTGGACCGCGCGCAGCCCGATCCCCACGCCGAGATCGGGCAAGCCGAAGCGGTTCATGGGGCGATGGCCATCTGAGGCGTGGGTCGCATGCCGGTTGTTCCCGAAAGCGGAGAAGGGACCGCGGAGCCCCGCAGGGTCCGCGGCCCCGGTTCACGTAGTGACGGGTCGTGCCCTCAGTGCTTCGAGGGGACGGCGCAGCCGCCCTTGCCCTTGCAGGAGTTCTTGCCGGAGCAGCCGTTGTCACCGGTCTTGCAACCGCCCATGCCCTTGCACGAGTTCGCACCCTTGCAGTCGTGCTTGGCCGAAGCCGAGGCGCAGCCGCCCTTGCCCTTGCAGGAGTTCTTGCCGGCGCAGCCGTTGTCGCCGGACTTGCAGCCGCCCTTGCCCTTGCACGAGTTGTGGCCCTTGCAGATGTTCTTCTCGGCCTTGTCCGCGGGCTTGTCGTCCGCGCGCACCACCGAACCGGCCGCGAGACCGGCCGCGACCGCGCCCATCACCTTCGTAAACTCGCGACGCTTCATGCGGGATCCTCCTTATGCGCCCCACCCGGAGACAGACAGAAGGCTCCGCTCGCGCGGAAGGTCCGTAGCTCTTGCCTGTAGGTGAAGCGACAGTGCTTGATTCTGGTCGACGACATCTCGAAATTGCAATCCATTATCCGGTTTCATCGACAGCGGCCAAAGCATGCTCGAGACGTGTGGGTTGCCTGCTGGACGACTGTTGGCTCTACGTGGCTTGAACGCCCTGCGGATGTCGTTATTCCCGCGGCTCCGTGGAAAAAGAGCTCTCTGCACCGTCGCTGCCGAAGGCGGGGCACCCTGAGACTTCCGGATGGAGCCACGCAAGCGTGCCCTCGGCCCTTTCAGCCCCGGACGACCCAGCCCTTCGCGGCGAGCAGCGGCCGCAGCCGCTCGCGCTGGTCGCCCTGGATCTCGACGGCTCCGTCGGCGGCCGTACCGCCGGTGCCGCAGGCTCGTTTCAGCTCGGCGGCGAGGCCTGCCAGGAACGCCTGGTTCTTCGGCAGCTCGG
>CAYPSI010000146.1:0-20426 GCA_964413375.1 uncultured Spirochaetales bacterium
GCGCGGGCGACCTCTGGCGGGATCTCGTGCTCCGCACCTGCGGCGATCGGGAGGCCTCCGACGCCGCCGACGCCCTCGCGGTGATCCTCGACGAAGGCTGCCTCGCGCGCCGCATCCTGGGCCACCTCGGTACGCGGCCGGGGCGCGAGCGGCAGCGCGAGGTCTACGCCGCGCTGTGCCGCTGTCTCGACGAAGGGCGCCCGCTGCGTGCCGCGTAGGGCTGCCAGCCGGGGCCGGCTGCGCAGCTCGGACGCGCGGGAGCTGGGGCTCACGCTCGCCGCGAGCCTGCGGCTGCTGCTCGACGACACGCTCTTGCCCTTGTCACACGACCCCGCGCGGTGAGACACTCGCGCTCTCGACCCCCCGGCTCACAGGAGACCCCCCATGCGACAGCCCGTGATCTCCGCCGACTCGCACATCACGGAGCCCCCGAACACCTACATCGACACGATCGATCCGGCCTGGCGCGACCGCGCGCCTCGGATGCAGTCGCACGAAAAACTCGGCGACGTCTTCGTGGTGGAGGGGCTTCCGACGCCGGTTCCGATGGGGCTCGTCGCTGCGGCGGGAAAGCCGCCGAGCGAGATCCGCGCGACGGGCGTGCGCTTCGAGGACATGCACCGCGGCGGCTGGGACCCGGAGGCGCGCATGCAGGACCAGGCGCGCGATGGCGTAGACGCCGAGGTGATCTACCCGACGGTGGGGATGGTGATCTGCAACCACCCCGACTTCGACTTCAAGAAGGCCTGCTTCGAGGCCTACAACCGCTGGCTCGCGGGCTACTGCTCCGCACATCCCGACCGGCTGATCGGCTGCGGCCAGGTCTCGATGCGTTCGCCCGAGGACGGGATCGCGGAGCTCGGCGCGCTGAAGGCGCTCGGCCTGCGCGGCGTGATGATGCCCGGCAATCCCGCGCAGGAGGACTACGACTCGCCGATCTACGATCGCTTCTGGGAGGCCGCGATCGAGCTCGAGCTCCCGCTCTCCTTCCACATCCTGACGGACAAGAGCTATGCATTCCAGCACCCGGTGCGGGGGCCGGCGATGAACGGCTTCCTGTCGATCATGCGCGGCTGCCAGGACATCATGGGCTTGCTCGTGCTCGGCGGCGTCTTCGAGCGGCACCCGAGACTCAAGGTCGTCTGCGTCGAGGCCGACGCCGGCTGGGTACCCCATTACATGTACAGGATGGATCACGCCTACAAGCGCCACCGCTACTGGCTCAAGGCCGGGATGGAGCTCTCGAAGCTCCCGTCGGAGTACTTCGCGGAGAACATCTACACGACCTTCCAGGACGATTGGGTCGCCTTCCAGACGGCGAACCTGATGAACTGGAGGCGTCTCCTGTGGGCGAACGACTTCCCGCACAGCGACTCGACCTGGCCCTGGTCGCAGCAGGTGCTGGAGGAGCACGGCCGGCACCTCACCGACGAGCAGCGCCGCGCAATCCTGTGCGACAACACCGCCGAGCTCTACCGCATCGACGTTGCCGCCCTCGCGAGCCTGAAGCAAGCGAAGCCCGAACCCCCGGCAACGCAAGCGCGAAGCGCGCGCAGCGAGGCGCAGCCGAGCGGAGTTCCCTAAGGCTGAGCTTCCAGCAGCAGAGTCGGAACGCCGTGGGTGCCGTCGCGCACCGTGAGCACGCGCGTCCCCGGCCGCCGTCCCGGCCGGACCTCGGACACGTCGAAGCCAGCCTCGACCAGGCGCACACGCGCGGCGTCGGCATCGCGAACGCGCCAGGAGAACCCCCAGAGGCGATCGCTCGGATCCGAAGCCGGCGCGGCGCCGAGCTCGGCCGCAATCTCGACCGTGAGGCCGCCCACGCGGAAGAAGAGCAGCCGCGCCCCCCACTGCGGAAACTCGCGGTCGAGCGCGAGGCGCAGCCCGAGCCCGTCGCCGTAGAGTTTGCGCGCGGCAGCCGCATCGGAGGTCCGCACCACCGCGTGGTCGAGCGCGAAGACCGCGGCCGCCTCGTCGCCGATCGCGGGCATCCGGGGGAGGATCTCGGCGGGCGAGCGCTGCTCGATCGCGAAGAGCAGCACGCCGCGCGTGCGTTCGATCGGGAGCGGCACGCGCAGCCACTCTCGGAAGGCCCCGGACTCGACGTCGCGACCCATGCCCTTCTCGACCGGGCCGGGCTCGAGACCGCGCGCTGCGAGCTCCCCCCGGCAGGCGGCCGCGTCGTCGGTTCCGAAGGCGAGCCCCAACGGGCCCTCGCCGCGCGTCTCGAGCCAGCGACGCAGCGCCTCGCCAGTCGGCCCCTCGCCAACGGGGGACAGCAGCTCGAGAGTGGTGTTCTCCAGCCGGAAGAGCGCGTTCGCCGTGCCGGCGCTCGGGTGCTCCCCGCGCCACGAGGGGCTGCGCCCGAAAAGCCGGGCGGTGGAACGCGTCGCCGCGTCGAGGTCCATCACCGCGAGAATCACGTGGTCGAGCCGGGCGAGCACGGCCGCAGCATACTAGGTTGCCGGCTCGCGCGTGGCCGGATCACGGGAGGCTCGAAGATGGCGAGCGCTGTGCGGGACTCGAGGGAGATCCGGCGCTGGGACGACGAGGTCGACGTGCTCGTCGTCGGGCTCGGCGCTGCCGGAGCGGCGGCGGCGCTCGAGGCGTCGCGCGCCGGAGCGAAGACCCTGGTTCTCGAGCGCGCGGGCGGCGGCGGCGGCACCTCGGCGATGTCCGGCGGCGTCCTCTACCTCGGCGGCGGCACGGCGCTGCAGAAGGCCTGCGGCTTCGAGGACTCCTCAGAGGCGATGTTCCAGTACCTGATGGCTTCCTCGGGGCTGACGCCCGACGAGGCCAAGATCCGGCGCTACTGCGAGGCTTCGGTCGAGCACTACGAATGGGTCGTCGCGCAGGGCGTCCCCTTCAAGCAGACCTTCTACCACGGCTGCAGCGGCGAGCCCCCGACCGACGACGGTCTCGTGTGGTCCGGGGCCGAGAACGCGCATCCCTTCCGCGACATCGCACGGCCCGCGCCGCGCGGCCACGTGCCGCAGATGACGCATCAGACCGGACCGCTCTTGATGCAGAAGCTCTGCGCGGCGGTGGATGCGAGCCCGGCGCAGGTCGAGGTGAACCACCGCTGTGTCGCGCTGATCCGGGAGCCGGACGGGTCGATCGTCGGGGCCGTCGCCGAGAGCTTCGGCCAGACGCGATCGCTGCGGGTACGTCGCGCCGTCGTGATCACCACGGGCGGCTTCATCCTGAACGACGAGATGCTGGCGGCGCACGCACCGCTCGCGGCCCGCTGCCGGATGCGCGTCGCGGCGGATGGGGACGACGGCTCGGGAATCCGCCTCGGGGTCGCCGCCGGCGCGGACACGATCCACATGGATGCCGCATCGATCTCGCTCCCGGTGACGCAGCCCTGGGGGCTCAAGCGCGGCCTGCTCGTGAACGCGCAGGGCCAGCGCTTCATCAACGAGGACACCTACTACGGACGGCTCGGGGAGCGTGCCCTCTTCCAGCAGGGCGGGCGCGCCTGGCTCGTGGTCGACGACGAGATCTTCGAGAAGCCCGAGTACGACTTCGCGCTCGCGGCAGTGGGCGAGACGCCGGGGGAGCTCGAGCGCGAGATGGGCCTCCCGCCCGGGAGCCTCGAGACGACGCTCGCGCTCTACAACCGCCACGCGGCGCAAGGCTCTGACCCCGTCTTCCACAAGCAGCCGGAGTACGTGAAGCCCCTCGTGAAGCCGCCCTTCGGCGCGATCGGCTGCTCGACCGACGACGCGCTCTACGCTGCCTTCACGCTCGGCGGGCTGCGCACCGATGTGGACGGGCGCGTCCTCGACCCGGAGGGGCAGCCGATCGCGGGGCTCTTCGCCGCGGGAAGGGCCAGCTCGGGAATCGCCGTCGGGAGCTACTCGAGCGGGCTCTCGCTCGGCGACGGCAGCTTCTTCGGGCGCTGTGCCGGCCGCGCGGCCGCGCGGGAGCGCTGAGCTCCCGGAGCCGGCCGCCACCCCCCAAGGGGGCGCCGCGGCGAAGCGAGCGACTGCGGCGCTTCGCAGCATGGTGGAGCTGGAAGGCGTGTGGTACCAAGCTGGCCGAGCGGCGGTCACGGCCCGGTGGGCCGCCCCGCGGTCGCGCCGAGACCTAGCGATCCGCTCGCACGAACGCTTCGATCGGTGGGCGCGACGCACGACGCACGACAGGATGGAACCGGCTTGGCGCAGACGGCCCTGACCGCGCTTCGGACCTACGCGGACTTGACGAAGCCGCGCCTGCTCCCGCTCGTCCTCTTCACGGGCCTGCCGGCGCTCGGGATGGCGGCAGGGGGCTGGCCCACGCTCGGCTTCGCGCTGCTGACGATCCTCGGAATCTCGCTCGCCGCAGCCTCCGCCAATACGCTCAACGCCTACATCGAGCGCGACAAGGACGCGCTGATGGACCGCACCCGCAGCCGGCCGCTCCCGACCGGACGGATCGCTCCGCGAGCGGCGCTGCGTTTCGGGCTGGCCCTCGGCGTGGCCGCGACGGCGCTGCTCTATGCCGTCGCGGGGCGTATGGCGGCCGGCCTCGGGGTCGCGAGCATCCTCTACTACGTCTTCGTCTACACGGTCTGGGCAAAGCCGCGCTCGGCATGGAACGCGGTGATCGGCGCAGCGGCCGGCGCGGCGGCGCCACTGATCGCGGACGCGGCCGCCAACGGTCGCGTGGGATCCGCAGGCCTAGCGCTCTTCGCGATCGTCTTCTTCTGGCAGCCGCCGCACGTGTGGGCGATCGCTCTCTACCGCAAGGCGGACTACGAGCGGGCCGGGATCCCGATGCTCCCTAGCGTGATCGGCGACGATGCGACCCGCTGGCGCATGCTGTGGTGCACGCTCGGCCTCGTGCCCGTCTCTCTCGCACCGGTGGCGCTGGGCCTGCTCGGAACGCCCTACCTCGCGGTCGCACTCGGCATGAACGCCTGGTTCATCGGGTCGGCCGTGAGCTGCCTTCGCACGCGCACGCCGGAGGCCGCGCGGCGCACCTTCCATGTCTCGCTCGCCTACCTGTTCACGCTCTTCCTCGCGATGAACGCGGAGCTGCTCCTCCGATCGTGACGGAGACGCTCGAAGGCGCGCCGGCGCCGCCGCGCGCCCGCGTGAGCCTCGCCGTCCTCTTTGGCGTCGTGATCGTGGATCTCGTCGGCTTCGGGATCGTGATGCCGATCCTGCCCTTCTACGCCGACGAGCACGGCGCCAGCGCTACGGAGCTCGGGACGATCTTCACCGCCTACGCGGCGGCGCAGTTCGTCTGCGCGCCGCTCTGGGGGCGCCTCTCCGACCGCATCGGCCGCCGCCCGGTGATGCTGGGGACGATCGCCGGCACCGCGCTCTCGCTGCTGCTCCTCGGCCTGGCACCTTCGCTGCTGTGGATCTTCGCGGCCCGCTGCCTCGCGGGCGCCTTCGCCGCGAACATCGGGGTCGCGAGCGCCTACATCGCGGACGTCACCCCCGACGAGGAGCGCACGCGGTGGATGGGAATGCTCGGCGCGAGCTTCGGAGTGGGCTTCGTACTCGGCCCCGCGATCGGCGGGATCCTCGCGCCCTTCGGCCATGCCGTCCCGATGCTCGCGGCCGCTGGCCTCGCGGCGGTGAACCTGGCCTTCGCGATCGTCTCGCTTCGCGAGCCTCCTCGGCACGCAGCGGGCGCGGGGGGCCTTCCGAGCTCGCGCGCAGCGCTTCTGCGCGACCCGCTGGTCCGGCGACTCTGCCTGGTGAACCTCGCCTTCTCGATCGGCGTGACGCAGCTCGAGACGATGTTCGCCTTCTTCATGAAGGATCGCTTCGGCTACGGCGTGCGCGACGTCGCGTTCTTCCTGGTCGGGATGGCAGTCCTGATGGGAGCCATCCAGGGGGGAGGCATGCGCGCGCTCGCGGCCCGCTTCCCGGAGCGCACGCTGATCATCGCGGGCGCGCTGCTGCTCGCCGCAGGCTTCGCCGGCCTGCCCCAGGCGGGCTCGCTCGGTGCGCTGCTCGCGGCGCTCGCCGCCGCCGCGATCGGCCGCGCAGTCTTCCAGCCTTCGCTGATGAGCATGACCTCGGTCGCCGCCGCCGCGGGCGCCCGCGGCATGGTGATGGGAACCTTCCAGGCCTCCGCCGCGATCGCGCGGGTGGCCGGACCGCTCGCTGCGGGCTGGCTCTACGACCGGGACCTCGGCGGCCCCTTCTGGCTTGCGGCCTTCCTCTGCCTCGCCGTCGCGTGGGCTGCGCGGGGGCTCCCGGAGCGGGTCGCGAGCTCCGGATCGGGCGCGGCCGGCCCCGAGCCGGGGTCCTAGAGTCCGGGGCGTGGACCTCGACTTCCTCCCCGCGCTAAACGCCAGCCTGAACGCGGCGTCCGCCTGTTGTCTCGTGGTGGGACGCAGGCTCGCGCGAAGCGGACGCCTCGTCGCCCACCGACGAACGATGCTGACGGCCTTCGCCCTCTCCTCGCTCTTCCTCGTGCTGTACGTGGCCCACAAGGCCGCGCGCAACTTCGAGAACACGCCCTTCCACGCCGAGGGGGCCGCTCACGTCGCCTATCTGGCGCTGCTCGCGAGCCACGTCACCCTCGCGATGGCGATCCCCCCGTTGGCGATCACCCTCGTCACACTCGGGCTGCGCGGGCGCTTCGCCACGCACAAGCGGCTGGCTCGCTTCGCATGGCCGGTCTGGATGTACGTGTCGGTGACGGGAGTGATGATCTACCTGCTCCTCTATCATCTGAACCCGCCGGCCTGAGGGGGGCGCGAGGCTCCGGGCGAGGCGTTTCGCCACTTCGCAAGGGCGCGCTTTCCGATGCAAAACCCGGGCGATGCCACCTTGAGATCGCCCCCGGAGTTGGCTACCCACCGGTGCGTCCAAGCCGGCTCGATCGCACGGGTGGGGTGAAGGGAACGAGCCGCCGGGGCTCGGGCTACCCACCGCTGTCGCGCCGTCTTCTCGGATCGATCCCGCCGGGGCCATGTCCTGCGCGGGAAGCGACCGAGGTACCGAGGACCAGCAGGATCCAGATGAGACCGATCACGCTCCTCTTCGCGTTCCTCGCGCTCGCAGCGGCCCCCTTCGCGGCGGCCGCCGAGGGCAGCGGGGGCATGGGCGAACAGCTCTTCCAGCTGTGCGCGCAGTGCCACGGGCCGGCCGGGGGAGGCGACCCCGTCGCCCTCGCCCCGGCCATCGCCGGCATGGACGAGTGGTACGTGAAGGCGCAGCTCGAGAAGTTCCACAGCGGCGCCCGCGGCACCCACCCCGACGACCTCGCCGGAATGCGGATGCGACCGATGTCGCTCTCGCTGCGCGACGAGGAGCAGATCGCCGTCGTCGCGGCCTACGTGGCGAGCCTGCCGCGCGTCCCGGTGAAGGCGACGCTACAGGGCGGTGACGCGACGCGCGGCAAGGCGTTCTACGCGCCGTGTGCAGCGTGCCACGGTCCGGACGGGGCCGGCATCCAGCCGCTGAACGGCTCCCCGCTGCGCGCGTCGAGCGACTGGTATCTCCAGCGCCAGCTCCACAACTTCCGATCCGGGATCCGCGGGACGAATCCCAAGGACACCAGCGGCGCGCTGATGCGGCCGATGTCGATGACGCTCCCCGACGAGCAGGCGATCCTCGACGTGATCGCCTACATCACGACCCTCGGCGGGTCGAGCAGCCACTGAGAAGGAGCCGAGGCATCCACCATGGCGAAGGCTTATTCCTCGGACGAGTTCGCAATGCGCACCTTCGTGATCACGATCGCGGGCGTGGGTGCGTTCATCGCGGCCGTCTTCATCTTCATCCTCTGAGCCCGAGGCGAAGCACATGATCGAGAGCCTGGTCCCCGCCGCTTCCACCTACGCCGCCGACATCGATGCGGTCTTCACCCTCGTCCTCGTGCTCGTCGGATTCTGGTTCGTCCTCACCGAGGGCGTCTTCCTGTGGCTGATCGTACGCTTCCGCAAGCGCGACGGCGTGAAGGCCGAGTACATCACCGGTGAGCTGAAGAGCGAGAAGCGCTGGATCTCGATCCCACACCTGCTCGTGCTCGTCTGCGACGTATTCATCATCGTGGGCGCCGTCCGGGTCTGGTACCACGTGAAGCAGGAGCTCCCGCCGGCCCAGGAGACGGTCCGCGTCGTCGCCCAGCAGTGGGCCTGGAGCTTCGACCACCCGGGCCCCGACGGACAGCTCGACACGCCCGACGACATTCGCACCGTGGACGAGCTGCACGTCGAGGTCGACAAGCTCTACCACGTGAAGATGGTCTCGCGGGACGTACTCCACAGCTTCTCGGTCCCGGTCTTCCGCCTGAAGCAGGACGTGATCCCCGGGCGGGAGATCACCGGCTGGTTCGAGCCGACGAAGCCGGGGACCTACGACATCCAGTGTGCGGAGATCTGCGGCATCGGACACGCGCTGATGCCGGCCCGGGTCGTCGTCGGGACGGCCGAGCAGCACGCCGCCTGGGTCGCCTCGCAGCGCCCCCTGACCCTGGCCGCCGCCACGCCGCGGGCGGAGGAGTAGCCATGGCCCATGCACCGGTAACGCACCACGAGGCCCACGGCGCCCACCACGCCGAGCCGAGTGTCTTTCGCCACTACGTCTTCTCGACCGATCACAAGATGATCGCGATGCAATACATGTTCACCGGCATGTGCATGGCGCTCGTCGGCGGCTTCATGGCCTACACCTTCCGGATGCAGAACGGCTTCCCCGGGATGGATGTACCGGGCTTCGGGCTCGTGTCGCCGAACGAGTACAACGCGCTCGTCACCAACCACGGCACGATCATGATCTTCTGGGTCGCGATGCCGGTGCTGATCGCCGCCTTCGGGAACTTCCTGATCCCGCTGATGATCGGCTGCGACGACATGGTCTTCCCTCGGATCAACCGCCTCTCCTACCAGATCTTCCTGCTCTCGGCGGTCGTGATCCTCGCTTCGCTCTTCGTCCAGGGTGGCGGCTTCGCCGGGGCCTGGACCGCCTATCCGCCGCTCTCGGCGAAGGCCGAGTACAACCTGACGGGCCTGGGATCGACGCTGTGGCTGGTCGCGGTGGCGCTGGAGTTCATCGCCTTCCTGCTCGGTGGCATCAATTTCGTCACCACTGCGATGAACTCGCGCGCGCCCGGCATGAAGATGTACGACATCCCGATCGTGATCTGGATGATCGTCGTTGCGAGCATCCTCTTCATGGCCTCGGTCGGCCCGCTGATCGCCGGCGCCGTGATGCTCTTCATGGACCAGAACGTCGGCACCGCCTTCTTCGACCCGGATCGCGGCGGAGACCCGATCCTCTGGCAGCACCTCTTCTGGTTCTTCGGGCACCCGGAGGTCTACGTGGTGCTGCTGCCGGCGATCGGCATCGTCGCGGAGATCATCACGGTCTTCTCGCGCAAGAAGCTCTTCGCCTACAAGACGGTGCTCTACACGGTCGTCGCCACGGGCGTCCTCTCCTTCACGGTGTGGGCACACCACCAGTTCATCGCCGGCATCGACCCGCGCATGGCGAACATCTTCACGGTCACGACGCTCTTGATCTCGGTGCCGATCGCGGAGATGATGTTCGTCTACATCGCGACGCTCTACGGCGGGTCGATCACGCTCAGCACGCCGATGCTCTGGGCGCTCGGCTTCATCGCGACCTTTTTGCTCGGCGGCGTGACCGGAATCTTCCTCGGCGCGAGCGGGGCCGACATCTACCTGCACGACACCTACTTCGTGCTGGCCCACTTCCACTACACCTTCTTCCCGATCGCGATCATCGGGACCTACGCCGGAGTCACCTTCTGGTACCCGAAGATGTTCGGGCGGATGCTGAACGAAACCCTCGGCAAGATCCACTTCTGGGGCACCTTCATCAGCTTCAACTGCATCTTCATCCCGCTCTTCTACACCGGCCTGGCCGGGGATCACCGGCGGATCTGGAGCTACGAGCTCTATCCCGAGCTCTTCACGCTCGAGCTCCAGGACATTCGGGCCTTCGCCTCGATCGCGACGATCGTGATGCTGGCCTTCCAGCCGATCTTCCTCTTCAACTTCTTCTGGAGCCTGCGCCGCGGTGCAAAGGCGGGCGACAACCCCTGGAAGGCGAACACCCTCGAGTGGCAGGCGCCGTCGCCGCCGCCGCATGGGAACTTCGCGGAGCTGCCGCACGTGTACCGGGGGCCCTACGAGTACAGCCACCCGGAGCGCAAGGAAGACTACTGGCCGCAGAACGCGCCGGCCTAGGAAACGGAGCCGCTCATGTCCGCCGCGAGACCGATCGCAACCACCCGCAGCGCCGCGGGGCTCCCGACCGGGCGCCTCGCCGTCTGGTGGGTGATCGTATCCGAAGTGGTGATCTTCGGGGGGCTGCTCGCCTCCTACATCATGCACCGCCTCGCCCATGATGCCTGGGCCGAGCAGGCCGCCCACACCAACATGTGGATCGGGGCCTTCAACACCTGGGTGCTGCTCACCTCGAGCCTGTGTGCGGTGCTCGCGCACAAGGCGGCCGAAGCCGGCGACGGCCCGAAGGCCGCGAAGCTGATCGGCCTCACGATGCTGGGTGGAGTCACCTTCGTCATCGTGAAGGCCTTCGAGTGGACGAGCGAGATCCGCCACGGCTTCACGATCACCTCGAGCACTTTCTGGTCCTTCTACTACACGGCTGCGGGCCTCCACGCGCTGCACGTGATCGCCGGGGTGGTGATCATGGGCATCATCGCAAATGAAGCCCGCCGCAACCTCGAGCTCCACCGCGTCGAGCTGATTGGGATCTACTGGCACTTCGTCGACATCGTCTGGATCTTCCTCTTCCCATTGCTCTACATCGCGAAGTAGGACGAGTACCATGGCCGAGCAAGCACACGCCTCCCACGAAGTCCACGCGCATCCGAACTACATGAAGGTCTACTGGACGCTCCTCGCGCTGCTCTGCGTGAGCGTCATCGGCCCCATGTTCGGGATCAAGGCGGTCACGATCATCACGGCCTTCGGGGTGGCGGCCTACAAGGCCTACCTCGTGGCGAAGAACTTCATGCACGTCAACGTGGAGAAACCCTTCATTACCTATCTGCTGCTGACCGCCGTGGTCTTCATGTTGCTGTTCTTCGCAGGCACGGCCCCGGACGTGATGAAGTCCGAGGGCAGCGGCTGGGTGAAACCTGCGTGGAAGGACGGCAACGCGCAGGGCTCGGAGCAGGCACCCCGCCACTAGCCGGCCCGCGCAGGGGCGCGGCCACCGGAGCCGGGGAGGGCTCCCAAGAGGTTTCCTCGATGCCCCCCCGATCCGGGCGCCTTCACCTCGCTGCCGAATCCCAGCGCACCCCGCTCGTCCCGAGCGCGGTGATGGGCATGCTGATCTTCGTCTTCACGGAGCTGATGCTCTTCGCGGGGCTGCTCTCCGCGTTCTCGATCGTGCGGGCGGGAGCGGTGGTCTGGCCGCCGCCGGGCCAGCCGAGACTCCCGATCCAGGCGACGGCCTTCAACACCGGGGTACTCGTCGCGAGCGCGGTGGCGCTCTTCCTCGCCCAGCGAAGCTTCTTCCGCGATCGGGCAGCGGCACGCCTGCCGCTGCTGCTGGCGATGCTGCTCGGCGCCTTCTTCGTGGCTTTCCAGGGCATCGAGTGGGCCCGCCTCGTCGCGCAGGGCCTGACGCTCACCTCGAGCACGCTCGGGAGCTTCTTCTACCTGATCGTCGGGCTGCACGCGCTGCACGCGATCGCGGCGCTCAGCGTCCTCGTCTACACCTGGCGGCGCCTCGAGCGCGGCTGGCTCGCGCAGGATCAGCTGGCGGCCGCCCAGGTGTTCTGGTACTTCGTCGTGGGTCTCTGGCCCATTCTCTACGGCGTGGTCTACCTGTGATGTACCGCTCGTTCCGCTCCGCCCTCCAGGTGCTGCTCGCCGCGGCACTGCTCGCGGCTCCGAGCGTCGCGCATGCGTGCTCGGTCTGTACCGGTGGTCAGAAGGAGGAGGTCGGTCAGGCCTTCCTGATCGGGAGCCTCTTCCTGTCGGTGCTCCCGCTCGCGGCCATCGGAGCCGTGGTCTGGTGGCTGCGCCGACGCTCACGCGCTCTTGCCAACGGCGCGAGAATGCTCTCCGCTTCTTCGCGCTAGAACGCGTTTCCGACACCATCCTTTGTAGAATTCGCTTGCGCTGCGAATCTCGCGCAGGGCGCCGCGCCCGCGAGCGCCCGAGGGGATCGACACGCGCACGAAGCGGGAATCGCCTTCGATCCGCAGCCTCGACAGCGAACCCATTGAAATGCTTGAGAATCCGCGAGTTTCCGCGCTTTCGGAGGGCGGCCCGGCGCCCCCGCGCGCGGCTTAGTGTGCGGCCGCAGCCTGCGGCGGCGGCAACGCTGAAAAAGCTCGGAGAAACCGAAGCGTCGGCGCGCGCAGCGGATCCGAGCCGGCTGCGCATTCCCAACTGTGATGCGCGGAAATGCAAGCTCGAGCGATCGACGCGTCATCCGCTCGTGTTGCGCAACGCTGCGCTCTCTTCCCTGCGACTGGACTGCGAGGCGATGTTATGTCATGCTGAGAGCTCGGCATCCACCCCACCGGGATCCAACATGAAACGCTCGATGAAGCGATCGAATCAGCATTTCCGTCGTGCAGTGCGCAAGCTTCCGCTAGGCGTCGCCTCGAACTTCCGCTACTGGGGAGAGGGGCGCACGATCTACGCCGCGAGGGGCAAGGGCGCACGCCTCTGGGACATCGACGGAAACGAATACATCGATTATCGGCTCGCCTACGGTCCGGCGATCCTCGGCTACTGCGATCCACGGGTCGACGCCGCTGCACACGAGGGGATCGAGATCGGGGGCGTCTTCGCGCTCGCGACGGAGCGCGAGCTCTCGGTCGCCCAGCGCATCTCGCGAATGGTTCCCGCGGCCGAGCTGATCCGCTTCTCGACCTCCGGCACCGAGGCGATGATGTGCGCGCTGCGCGTGGCGCGCGCCCACACCGGGCGCGACTCCTACATCATGATCGAGGGCGGCTACCACGGGCTCTGCGACTCGTTCCAGTGGGGAATCGAGGATCTGGATGAGGACGGCGGCGGGATGGTCCGACCCTACGGAGAGGGCGTGCCCCAGCTCCTGCGTCAGCTCTTCCACCTGGTTCCGCTCAACGATGCGGACCGTCTCGAGAGCGTGCTTCAGCAGCACGGAGACGAGATCGGCGCGCTTCTGATCGAGCCTATCCTCGGCAACTGCTGCAGCATCGAGGCCGGCCACCAGTACATGAGCGACGTCCGTGAGCTGTGCAACCGCTACGGCGTGGTGATGATCGTCGACGAGGTGAAGACGGGCTTCCGCGTCGCGCGCGGCGGCGTACAGGAGCTGATCGGCATCCAGGCCGACGTCTGCACCTTCGCGAAGGCCCTCGCGAACGGCTATCCGATCTCCGCCATCGGCGGGCGCGAGGACATCATGCGTCGCATCGGCCACGGGGTGGTGCACGGTGGCACCTACACCGCGCACTCGGTGGCGCTCGCAGCGGCGGAGAAGACCCTCGAGATCCTCGAGGAGACCGACGCACTGGAGCGCGTGGCGGATTACGGCAAGCGGCTCCAGGAGGGCTTCGCCGCGATCCTCTCGCGCCGCGGAATCGCCCATTGCTTCACCGGTCACCCCTCGATGTTCGGCTTGATGTTCGCCGAGAAGGCGCCGCAGAACTACCGCGAGTGGGTCGCGAGCGACTACAGCTTCTACAACTCCCTGGCGCCGCGCCTGCACGAACGCGGCATCCTCTGCGAGCCGGATTCGCGCGAGCCCTGGTTCATCTCGGCCGCTCACGACGATGAGTGCCTGGCGCGAACCCTGGAGGCCTTCGAGGGCGCCGTGGACGAGACCCTCCGCTCGCTGCGCAGAGGCCGGGGGAAGACGCGAAGCGAAGCGGTAGCGCCGAAGCCGGTGCGCACGAAGCTAGAGGGCGGCGAAGCGTCGCTTCCGCCACCCGCCGCCCTCCCCGCCTAGCCGGCGAGAGCTTCGATTCCCCGCTTGTAGAGGCTGTAGGCGATGATGACGCGCTGGATCTCGGAGGATCCCTCCCAGATCCGTTCGACGCGCAGCTCGCGGAAGAAGCGCTCGGCCACGTTCTCGCGCATGTAGCCGCGACCCCCGAAGATCTGGACGGCGCGGTCCGCCACCCGATTCGCCATCTCGGTGGCGTAGAGCTTCGCCATCGACGCCTTGGTGTGGACGAGCTTACGATCCTCCTCGCTCCGCGCAAGATCCATCGCACGCGCGGTGGCGAAGGTCATCAGGCGGGCGGCCCAGAGCTCGCTGGCGGAGTCTGCGAGCATCTGCTGGATCATCTGATACTCCGAGATGCGCTCCCCGAACTGCACGCGATGCTGCGCGAAATCACTCGCCTCCGAGATGAGCCGCCGGGCCGCACCGAGGCAGCGCGCTGCGATCATCGTCCGCTCGTGCAGGAACCACTCCTTGCTGATCGTGAGGCCTTCTCCGACGGGGCCGAAACGGTTCGCATCGGAAACGCGAACCCCCCGGAACGCGAGCTTCGGGTGGCCGTCGATCAGGTTGTGCGTGTACTTCGGGTGCTCGATCTCCTCGACGCCGGGGGCCTCGAGATCGACGAAGAAGAGCGTGTTCCCATCGCCGATCTCCGGATCGGTGCCGCACTGCACGACCGCGAAATCGGCGACGTCTCCGGAAGTCACGTGCCATTTCTCGCCGCTGATGATCCAGTCCTCGCCGTCGCGCCGCGCGGTGGTCGACATGCGGCTCGCATCCGAGCCCGCATTCTCCTCGGTGACCGCGTAGCACGCGACGCGATCGCCACCGGTGGCCGGGCGCACCCAGCGCTCCACCTGGTCCGGCGATGCGTGGCGGAGCACGATCGCCGGTGCGAAGACGATCCAGCCGAGCCCGTTGGTGACGGCGCCGATCTCCTCGTTGATGACGATCTGCGCCTCCCAGCTGTAGCCGGTCCCGCCCACCGATTCAGGAAGACTCGACGCGTGGATGCCCAGCGACATCGCGATGCCTTCGAGCTCCTTGCGGCGCTTGCGATCGAGATGCCCGTCCGCGAGCTCGACCTCGACCTCGAGAGGTTGGAGCTTCTCGACGACGAAGCGACGCACGGTCTCTTGCAGACGCCGGTGCTCCGGGCTGAGCATGAAATCCATCGACCTCGCCTCCACGATCAAGCCGCCACTCCCTCAGGGAGCGGGGCGCTTCCTGGCCTTCGGAACGATCAACGCATCGACGACTACGGCGCGATCCGGAAGCGCGACGAGCGGGTTCACGTCGACCGCCGCGATCCGATCCCCGAGGTCCTCCGCCAGCGCGGCAAGTCCCTGCGCAGCGCGAACGATGGCGCTCCGATCCGCGGCAGGACGGCCGCGCGCGCCGCGCAGCAGGGACGCACCGCGGAGCGCCTCGAGCGCTGCGCCGATCGCTGCGGCGCTCGTCGGGAGCAGCAGCCAGCGCAGGTCGGCGAAGATCTCGACGAAGATCCCGCCGCTTCCGAGGGTGAGCATCGGCCCGAAGTTCGGATCGTTCACGATCCCGAGCATCAGCTCGACCCCCGGCGGAATCTGTTCCTGCACGAGCACGCGGCACCCGAGCGTCGCCTCGAGCTCGCGGTAGGCGGCGGCCAGGTCATCGGCGCAGGCGAGGTCGAGCCGGACACCGCCGCGATCGCTCTTGTGGCGCTCTCCCGAGGCCGTCTTGAGCACCACCGGATAGCCGATCTTCTCGGCCGCGCGCAGCGCCTCGTCGAGGTTCTCGGCGACGATCTCCCGCGTCGTGGCGAGCCCGTAGGCACGCAGAAGACGCTTGCTCGCGTGCTCGTCCAGCGACTCCTTCGCCTCGTCGAGCTCGCGTCGAAGCTCGGGAAGCTCGAAAGGCTGCGGCAGCTCCCGCGCCTCCACCTGTCGTCCCGCCCCTTCGCGCTGGAAGCGCGCGTACTCGAGTAGATGCTGCAGCGCGCGAAGCCCCGTCTCGGTTCCGAGCAATACCGGAATCCCCATCCGACGCAGCGATGCAGCCTGGGCATCGCTCGTCGTAGCGCTCGCGTGGGTGAGCCAGACGAGGGGCTTCGTGAGCCGCTCCCTCACCGAGGCGGCGATCTTGGGATAGGCAGCACGCGGATCGTCGATCGGATAGAGGTCGACCGCGAAGAGGCAGAGGCCGGTGGCCGGGTCCGCGTCGAGCGCCAGCAGGCTCTCGGCGTAGATGTCGTCGCTGCCGTTCCCGGTGCCCCATGCGTCGAGGGGGTTGATCGGGTCGAGCCCCGGCTCGAGCACCTCGCGCAGGCGCGCCTGCGTCCCGGCGCCGATCGTCGCGAACTCGATCCCCTCGCTCTCCGCCAGGTCGACCAGCAGCGAGCGTTGCCCACCGGAATCGAGCAGCGCCGAGACGCGCGAAGAGGCCGGCCGCATGCCCGTCGAGAAGAGCTCGAGGGTGTCCATCAGCTCGTCGATCGACTGCACGCGCCGTACGCCGAAGCGCTCGAAGACCGCGTCGTAGGCCGCATCTTCTCCGGCGAGCGCGCCGCTGTGCGCGAGCGCGAGCTCTGCGCCGCGCTCGGTGCGGCCGGTCTTGAGCACGACCACCGGGACATCGCGTCTGGCCGCCAGCTCGAGCGCCGCGAGGAAGGTCTCGGGGTCGCGCACCGCCTCCAGGAAGAGACCGATGGCGCGCGTACCCGGATCGTCGAGGGCGAAGTGCATGTAGTCCGCCATCGTCGTCACCATCTCGTTCCCCGGAGAGACGATGTAGTTCCACGCGACGCCGCGTCGGTTCTGGAGCAGCGCGTCCCAGACCGAGCCGCTGTGGGTGATCAGCGTCGTGTGACCGGCTGGCGTGGCCGGGTTCGTGTCGTAGCCCGAAACCGCGATCCGCTCCGCGAGGGAGACGAAGCCCATGCAGTTCGGGCCGCAGACGGCCATGCCATTCGCCCGTGCGATCTCGGCGAGCTGCTCCTGGAGCGAGCGATCCGCGTTCGAAGGGTCCGACCAGGCGTTCGCGAAGATCACGGCCGAGGGAATCCCGCAGGACGCCGCTTCGCCGAGGGCTTCGAGCAGGCGGGCATTCGGAAGGGCCAGCAGCACGCAGTCCGGACGCTCGGGCAGCGCGCGCAGCGAGGGGTAGCAGGGGCGCTCGAAGAGGCGCTCGTAGCGTGGGTTCACCGGGAAGACCTCGCCGCGATAGCCGAAGCCGAGCAGGTTCTCGCAGAGCTTCCCGCCAAAGCGACCGGTCTGGCTCGCTCCGACGACTGCGATCCTGCGTGCGCGCAACAGCGGCGTCAGGTCCTGCCGGACCGCTCGCCGATCCCCACCCGTCATGTCGCCTCCCGCATTGCTCGAGGGGATCCGGCGACCTCGCCGGGGAGCCGGAGCGGCGCCTCACTCTAGGCCGGCCGCGCGATGCGCGACAAGAGCTATCCTGGCGAGCACAAGGCGAGCGCCGTGGAGCTGGCGCGCGCGGGGCCTCGACGATGAAGGCGCGATGAAGGCGGCAGGGGTCGTGCTCGCGGCCGCGCTTCTGGCGGTGGGAGTGGCGGCGGGGGTAGCGATCGGGCGTCTCTCGGCGCCGCATCCCGAGCGCGAGGACGCGGCGACGCTCGCTTCCTTCCGGCAGGCGCTCGAGGACCGGGACTGGCTGACGCGCTCCCATCGGATGAGCGCCTATCTGCAGCGCCTCGGTCCCGATGAGCTGCCCGAGGCCCTGGCGGCGCTCGAGCGTCGTCGCGCGTGGCTTGGCGCGGAGGAGATCCGCCTCTTCATGCTGGCCTGGTCGCGCTTCGACGCACCCGCGGCCTTCGAGGCTGCGCTCGCCTGGCCGGGACGCTCGCAGCGGACGGCCGCAGGTGCCGCGATCTACGCCTGGGCTTTCTACGCCCCCGATGCGGCGCTTCGCGCGCTCGATGCGGTGGAGGACGCGCAGCTGCGCGACTTCCTGCGCACGCGGCTCGTGGCGGGCTGGGTGCGCAGCGAGCAGAAGGATGGCGCGAACCGCTACATCGCCTCGCTGCCGGAGGGTGCACAGCGCGACAGCTTCGCCGGGATGCTGGCCCGTGAGCTCAACGAGCAGGGAAGCGAAGCGCTGATGCGCTGGGCCGAGGGCGTTCCCGAGATCCTTCCGAGCTACAAGCGGAGTGCCTTTCACAAGGCCTGCGCCGCGATCGCCGCGAGCGACCCCGAGGCCGCCGTGCGCTGGGCCTCCGAACACGCCGGCCGCGACTACGCGAAGGGCTCGTCGGCGATCATCGCCGGCCGCTGGGCGAGCGCCGATCCGCAGGCCGCGCTCGAATGGCTGCTGGGTCTGCCACCCGATGCAGAGCGTGACCAGGCCATCGCGGACGCCTTCGCGCAATGGCTCGGCTTCGCGCGCGCCCCGGCAGAGAGCTGGTTGCGCAGCGCGACGCCTTCCGCAGCGCTCGATGAAGCCGTCCGCGTGCTGGTTCGCCGCACGCACCAGCAGGGCTCGACCGAGGGAGCCATCGGGTGGGCGATGCAGCTCCAGAAGCCGGAGCTGCACGACGAGGTGATCGTCGCGCTCGGGCGCAGCTGGCTGCGCCGCGAACCTGCCGCGGCGCGCAAGTGGCTCGGAGACAGCGGTCTGCCCGATGCGCTGCTCAGCGCCATCCGCCAGTCGAAGGAAGTGGCGCAGGCCGGCGAAGATGGGGCCGAGAAGAAGCCATGAGCCACGCGCCTACGCGCGATGCAGCCCGCCTGCGGCTGCGCAGCCTGGCGCTGCTGCTCCCTTGCTTCGTCCTGGTCGCGATCGCCGCGGCCTGCGGCTCACAAGGGGACCCCCTCGACGAGCTCCGCGAGCTCCAGGCCGCGGGGCGCTTCGCGGAGACCGTCGATCCGCTGCGCCGGATCGTCGATCAGGACCCGGCGCGCATCGAGGCGCACCTGCTGCTCGGCCTGGCACTGCTTCGAAGCGGCGAGGCGGGGCTCGCGGTGTGGCCGCTACGCCGGGCCGCGGAGTCCCCCGAACATGCGGTCCCAGCCGGAATCCTGCTCGCGCGGGCTCAGCTCGACGGCCGCTCGGCCGACGACGCGATCCGCTCGATCGATCGGGTCCTCGCGATCGAGCCCGACCAGTCGGAAGCTCTGCAGCTTCGCGTCGAGGCGCAGCTCGCGGTGGGCAGCCCGGAGAAGGCGCTCGAAGACATCGACCGCGTGCTCGCGCTCGACCCCGAGAATCTCTCCGTGCTCGTGCCGCGCGTGCTGGCGCTGATCGCCACGCTGCGCATCGACGACGCGGAGGCGGCCCTCGAGGCCGCCCGCGAGCGGCTCGAGGCCTCTGCGGATGCGGTGGATGCATCCGTGCGCTCGCGATTATGCGTCGCGCGCGGCCTCTTCGCCTTCGAGAAAGGCGACGTCGCATCCGCCGACGAGCAGTACGCAGCCTGCCTCAGCGAGTTTCCCGCAGATCCGCTCGTCGTGAGGGAGGCGGTGGGCTACTTCGACCGCAGCGAGCGCTCCGAACACGCGACGGAGATCCTGCGCTCGGCGGCCGAGGCGAGCGGGAACGGCTCCTTGCGGATGGCGCTCGCGCAACGGATGGGCGCGAGCGGAGATGCCGAGGCCCAGGAGAGACTGCTGCGCCAGGTGGCGGAGGAGCAGCCCTCGCCGACCACGTGGTTCGCGCTCGCCGACTTCTACGTGCGGCGCGACGAGTTCGATCCGGCCCTCGATGCCTTCGAGCGGGCGCTCCAGACGAGCCCGGACCCTCCGGTGATGCTGCGCTTCGCATACGCAGACACGCTCGTCCAGGCGGGGCGCCTGGAGCAGGCTCTGGCAGTCGCGGAGCAGCTCGACCACGACGCGCTCCGCGAGCTGATCCGCGGACGCGTGCTCCTCGAGCGCGGCGACGGGAGGGCCGCGCTCGCCGCCTTCGAGGCCGGGATCCGCCTCTGGCCGAACAACGCTTCGTCGCGCTTCCTGGCGGGTCAGGCAGCGGAGCGCATCGGGGATTTCGAGCGCGCCGTCTCCGAGTATCGCGAGTCGGTGCGCGCGAACGCGGCCGAGACGAAGGCCGGCCTGGCACTGGCCGAGCTGCAGCTGGCCGCAGACGCTAGTGCGGACGCCCTCGATACCGCGCGCCGCTACGCGAACAGCCACACGGACGATCCCCTGGGCTACCTGGTCTCGATCCGGATCGCCCATCGGGCCGGTCAGCCGCGGATCGCGGCGGAAGGCCTGGTCCGGCTCGCGACGCTGCCCGGCCAGGCGCCGTGGGCGAAGGCCGAGGAGGCGACGATGCTCGCCGCAGACCAGGGCCCGGCGGCGGCGATCGCGGCGCTCGAGAACTCTGGGCTCGATCTCACCGATCCCGACAATGCGCCGGCGCTTCGGGTGCTGCTGGCCCAGCTCGCGACACTCGGCGATCACGAGAGGGCGGAGCGACACAGCGCCGCAGCGCTGGCATCCCATCCGGATGCGGCGGTGCTCCACCAGCTGCACGCGCGTGCGCTGCGCTCCGCCGGCCGTCCGCCCGCGATCGTGCGGGAGGGCTTCG
>CAYPSI010000147.1:0-2306 GCA_964413375.1 uncultured Spirochaetales bacterium
GAGCGGGCGGCTCTTGAGCCGGTCGTAGTTCTCGTGGATCGAGCCGTGCAGCGAGTTCTCGATCGGGACGAGCGCGCGGTCGGCCTTCTCCTCGACCACCGAGTCGAACAGCTCGTCGAAGGTGGCGCGCGACAGCACCTCGCTGTCCGCTCCGAGCGCGGCGAGCGCGGCCTGGTGGCTGAACGCTCCGCGCTCGCCCTGAATCGCCACCGTCAATGCCTTCTCGCTCGTCATGGCTCTCCTCGATGAAGCCGACCCGATTCAAAAAGCCCTGCGGAAGGAGGGACTCGAACCCCCACGCCCTTTCGGGCACACGCTCCTAAGGCGTGCGCGTCTGCCATTCCGCCACTCCCGCGCTCGGCAGGGCCAGTGTAGCGCAGAGCCTCGCCAATCCACTGCCTTCGGGACATCCGGAGGAACGGGGCTCCAGGGCTGAGTCGTCCACCACAACTGGGACATCCGGGGAAACGGCGCTCATCCGCGAGTCATCCAGCGTCCCTGGGACATCCGGAGAAACGAGGCAGCGGCCTATGGTGTCTTTCTTTGTTCTGGGGGGTGCTTCGTACCCCCCAGGCCCCCCGTGGGGCCGTGGTACCCTGATCATTCACCCGCTGGCTCGTAGCTTCTGCCGGGTCCCGGTAGCGAGAGGAATCCCCCCTTGAAAGTCGATTACATCGAGGAGACGTCGGTTCGGAAGGCGCTCGCTTTCGAGGTCGACAGCGAGCAGGTCCAGGTGGAGATCGACGCGCGTGCGAAGGAGCTGGCGCGGCGGGTGAAGCTGCCCGGCTTCCGCGTGGGCAAGGTGCCGCTCGACGTCGTCAAGAAGCGCTTCAAGGACGAAATCCTGGGCGAGGCCGCCGAGGCGATCGTGAACAAGGCCGTCTTCGACGAGCTCGACGGCCGCGGCCTGAAGCCGCTCGCGCCCCCCAAGGTCGAGGAGGTCAAGCTCGAAGAAGGCCAGCCGATGAGCTTCAGGGCCGTCTTCGAGACGCTGCCGCTCGTCGAGCTGCCCGACTGGAAGGGGCTGCGCGTGACCGCGCGCGGACCCAAGGTCAAAGGCGAGGACGTGGTGAAGGAGATCGACCGAATGCGCGAGGAGGCCGCGCGCTACGACGCGGTCGAGGAGGCGCGCGAGACTCGCTCCGGCGATTTCGTGCTGCTCGACCTCGTCTGGCAGCCCAAGGACGGCGGCAAGGGCGGCCGCGACGAGAACGCGCTGATCGAGATCGGCAACGAAGGCAACCACAAGCACATGAACGCCGGCCTCGAGGGGCTTCGCCTCGGCGGGACGAAGGACATCGAGGTCGCCTGGGGCGAAGACGCGGCGCCCGCCATCGCGGGCAAGACCGTCCGCTACACGGTCACGCTCAAGGCCATCAAGACCAAGGTGGTTCCCGAGCGCGACGACGAGTTCGCGAAGGACCTCGGCGAGTTCGACAGCCTGGCGGCGCTCGAGGCCAAGATCCGCCAGCAGCTCGAGGCCGTCGAGCAGCGTCGCTCCGACCGCGAGGTCAAGGCCGGACTCGTCGAGTCACTCGTGGCCAAGACCGGCTTCGAGGTTCCCGAGACGCTCGTCGAGCGGCACATGTCGGCCCGCACCGAGAGCCTGGCGCGTGGGCTCGCCTATCAGGGCATCGACCCGCGCAAGGTCGCCGTGGACTGGAAGCAGTACCGCGAGTCGACCCGCGAGGACTCGGTCAAGGCCGCCCGGGCCGACATCCTGCTCGACGAGATCGCTCGTCGCGAGGGAATCGAGGTCCGGGACGCCGAGATCGATGCCGAGCTCGAACGCATTTCGGAGCGTTCGGGTCGTTCGCGCGAGCAAGTGCGGGCCCAGATGACCAAAGAGGGCGATCTTGGCGCGCTCGCCGCGCGCATCCGCGAGGAGAAGACCCTTGACTTGCTCAAGTCCAATGCTAGTATCGAGCTAACATGAGTGGAGGCAACGCCTTCGCGGGCGTGCTCGTCCCGATGGTGGTCGAGCAGACGGCCCGCGGCGAGCGGGCGTACGACATCTACTCCCGCCTCCTCAAGGACAACATCGTCTTCATCGGCACGGCCATCGACGACATGGTGGCCAACCTGATCATCGCCCAGCTGCTGTTCCTCGAAGCCGAGGACCCCGAGAAGGACATCCACATCTACGTCAACAGCCCCGGGGGAGTGACCACGGCCGGGCTCGCGATCTACGACACGATGCAGCTGATCCGGCCCGACGTGCAGACGATCTGTGTCGGCCAGGCAGCCTCGATGGGCGCCGTGCTGCTCGCCGCCGGAACGGCGGGCAAGCGCTTCGCGCTGCCGAA
>CAYPSI010000148.1:0-2950 GCA_964413375.1 uncultured Spirochaetales bacterium
GCCGCGAAACTGGAAGCTCGACGTACGGCCGATCACCTTGAGCTTCGCCCCACGCGACAGGCGCTGGATGATTTCCTCGCTGACCCCGTCCGAGAAGAACTGCATCTCGGGGTCGCTCGACAGATTGTCGAAGGCCAGGACGGCGAGAATAGGCTCGGTGGGCCCAGCCTTCATGGCAGGGCTCGCAGCGGTCGGCATCACCGCCGCAGCACCCGTAACCGGTTGGCCACTGTCTTCGGCGTCCGCGCGCTGCGCCTTCTCCGAACCTTCCGGCGGCGTGAGCGCTGCTTCGCCGGGCTCCGCCACCTCGCAGATCTCGACGAGATCCTCCACCCCCGCCAGGCGATAGCGCCCATGAACGGCCCAGCGCAGCGGCGATTCATCCTGCTTCCCCACCGAGGCGCGCCGCGCGAAGTCGTAAGCGGCACGCGTGAGCAAGATGCGTCCGTTGCCCGCGAGTGACATGACACGTGCTGCGATCGCCTTGGCTAGCCCCTCCACCTCGAGGGGCTTCGCGCCTCGCGCGACATCGTCCGGCGAGTTCTCGCGCAACACGACTTCGCCCAGGTGAATGCCGACGCGCGAGGCCATTGCCGAATCGAACGTGGCGCCAAACTCCCGCAGCTTGGCTCGATAGGCAATCGCGAAGCGAACGGCCTCGATGGGTCGCTCGAAGAGCAACAAGAAGCCATCGCTCTTGTCGATCTCTCGGCCGTTGCAGGTGGACAAGAGATCGCGAGCGAAGCGGTCGTGGCGGGCCAGCAGATCGGCAGCCGTCGAGTCTCCGACCCGCTCGACGAGCTGCGTACTGGCCACGAGGTCGCACAGCAACAGCGTGCGGAGGGTGGGAGTGGAGGGGCCGAGCGAAGCAGGCATGGACGAGGATCATCGCTTCTTCTCCCGTACCACGACAGGGAGTGCGGAGCGGAGGATCTGCCCGGCGACCGGGCTCTCGGTCTTCGACTCCTGGGGCTTTATCCCGTCGCTTGGGCTCGGGGGCGTGAGCCTGGAGTCCACTTTACTCATGAGTAAAGTGGACTAGTCTCCATTTCGTGGTCACCCGGCGCCGCTACCTCGAACCCGCCATCACCCCGGTGCTATCCCGCAAGATGGTCTTCATCGGAGGACCGCGGCAGGTCGGGAAGACGACTCTCGCGCTGGCACTGGTCGGCAAGGGCGCCGACGAGACGCATCCGGCCTACTTCAACTGGGACGATCCGCGGGCGGCGGCCTGCCTGCGCCGGCTGGAGCTTCCGCCGGGCCAGCCGCTGCTCGTCCTCGACGAGATCCACAAGTACGCGCGCTGGCGCAACCTCGTGAAGGGGATCTACGACACGGAGAAGTCGCGGCGCCGCATCGTCGTCACCGGCTCGGCGCGCCTCGACTACTACCGCAAGGGCGGCGATTCGCTGGCCAACCGCTACCGCTACTTCCGCTTGCACCCGTTCTCGCTGCGCGAGCTGAGCGCCTCGCCGACGAAGAGCGACGTCGCTGCGCTGCTGCGCTTCGGCGGCTTCCCAGAGCCGTTTCTTCTCCAGGACGAGCGCGAGCACCGCATCTGGCAGCGCGATCGCGTCACGCGGGTCGTCCGCGAGGACCTGCGCGACCTGGAGCAGGTGCGCGAGATCTCACTCGTGGAGCAGCTCGTCGATCTGCTGCCGGCTCGCGTCGGCTCTCCGCTCTCGATCAAGAGCCTGCGCGAGGATCTCGAGGTCGATCACAAGACGGTGGAGCGCTGGATCACGATCCTCGAGAACCTCTATCTGTGCTTTCGCATCTCGCCGTTCGGCGCCCCCAAGATTCGAGCCGTCAAGAAGGAGCGGAAGCTCTACCTCTGGGACTGGTCGATGACGCCGGCGGGCGGAGCGCGCTTCGAGAATCTCGTGGCGAGCCAGCTGCTCAAGTCCTGCCACTTCGTCGAGGACACGGAAGGACACGCGATGGAGCTGCGCTTCCTGCGCGACACGGACAGGCGGGAGGTGGACTTCGTCGTCCTGAAGGATCGGAAGCCGATCTTCGCCGTCGAGTGCAAGACGGGCGAGCGCAGCCTGAGCCCTGCGATCCGCTACTTCGCCGAGCGCACCTCGATCCCACGCTTCTTCCAGGTCCACCTCGGCGAGCGCCACTACCAGACCGGGGCCGCAACAGTCCTCCCGTTTCGGACCTTCTGCCGTGAGCTGAGCCTGCCGTGATAGCGTCGGGGAAGGTGATCCCTTGACCTGTGCAGCGTGTGGCGCCACGAACCAGGCCGGCAACCGCTTCTGCGGCGGCTGCGGCGCGGCGCTCGCTCGGAGCTGCCCGGCATGCGCGCATCCGAACCCGCCGGAGCAGCGCTTCTGCGGCGCCTGCGGGGCCTCACTGCAAGTGACGGAAAAGGAACGTCCCCTTCGTGACGCTCTTGCGTATACGCCGAAGCATCTGGCGGACAAGATCCTGACGTCGCGCTCCGCGCTCGAGGGCGAGCGCAAGCAGGTGACGGTGCTGTTTGCGGACGTGAAAGGGTCGATGGAGCTGGCGCAGCAGCTCGACCCGGAGGCCTGGCACGCGATCCTCGACCGCTTCTTCGCGATCCTGACGGACGGCGTGCACCGCTTCGAGGGGACGGTCAACCAGTACACCGGCGACGGCATCATGGCGCTGTTCGGGGCGCCGATCGCGCATGAGGATCACGCTCAGCGCGCCTGCTATGCCGCGCTCCAGATGCAGGGCGACCTCGGCCCCGTGGTGCGCGACGTGAAGCGCGAGCACGGCCTCGGCTTCTCGATGCGCGTGGGCGTGCATTCGGGCGAGGTGGTGGTCGGCAAGATCGGCGACGACCTGCGCATGGACTACACGGCGCAGGGGCACACGGTGGGGCTGGCACAGCGCATGGAGGCGCTAGCGGAGGCCGGCAAGGCGATGCTGGCCGGGGCCACGATCGACATCGTGCAGGGCTACTTCGCGCTGCGCG
>CAYPSI010000149.1:0-4016 GCA_964413375.1 uncultured Spirochaetales bacterium
CACGAGCTGCCGAAAGCGCGCATCCTCTCGAAGGGCGTCCCAGACGGCATCGGACTCGAGCTGGTCGAAGCGGTTGTAGCCGCGCGAGACCGCGCGCTCGAGTGCGGCGAGGGCGCCGTCCGCGTCGCTGGCGAAGGCGGCCCGCCTGGCCGCGAGCAGGCTCGCGACCGTGCCTTCCGGATAGTGCGCCGCCGCGTCGGCATGCAGCGTCGCAGAAGAGCGCCAGATCCTGGCGCGCTCGTGTGCGCGCGCGCCAAGTGCGACGCAGGCGATCGCCGCGAGCGCGACGAGGGCGCGCCGGGGCAGTGCAAGACGCGCCGCGGCCTCGCCCCCGGCGCAGAGCGCGGCGCCGATCAGCCCCGGGAGAATGAAGTAGAGGTAGCGGTCCGCCATCGGATAGAGGAAGGGGAAGAGCTGCGAGACGGGCCCGAAGGAGACCAGTGCAAAGACCCAGTACGAGAGCTCGGGTGCGGCTCGGCGGGCGACGACGACGAGGCGCCAGCCGAGAAGGGCGTAGAGGGGGAGCGAGGCCAGCCACCACGGGTCGAGCGACGAATGAGCCGGCTCGGGCTCGTGGAAGGCCGACACGCCCCACGAGGTCCCGGCCATCACGAGGTAACGCAGTCCGAGCGCGGCCATGGTTCGCGCCAGCACGAGCGGCGTCTCGTGCAGTCGGGCCTCGGCGGCGCCCGTGCGCTGGTGCGTGGAGAACTCCGCGACCGAGAAGGCGGCGAGCGCGATGGCGGCCGCGGCCGCGAAGCGCCAGCGCACCCGGCCCGTCTCGGACCACTCGAAGAGCAGCGCTACCGGGAGCACGCAGGCCGCCGTCGCCTTGGCGAGGAGTGCCAGCGCGAAGAGCAGCAGCCCGACGAGCGGCCTCCGCTGCCAGGCGAGCAACGCCAGCAGCGAGAGGACGAGCGACGCACTGCTCTTGAGCTGCGAGATCCACGCGACCGCCTCGACGTTCGCCGGATGCACCAGAAAGAAGGCCCCGCCCAGAGCAGCAGCCGCACGCGGGATCCCGTGGCGCAGGAAGAGGAGCACCAGCAGCAGCGATGCGAGCGCGTGCAGGCAGACGTTGATCAGGTGGTGACCGAAGGTCTCCCTCCCGAACGCTTCCCATGCCAGCGCGTGGATCAGGAGCTGCACCGGCGAGTAGTTCACGACGTTGATCGCCGTCGGCCCCGTCGGATCGAGGATCGCGAGCGCGTTGCCGAGCGAGAGCTCGTGCAGCCAGGCGTTGTTCACGAGGTAGTGGAAATCGTCGGAGACGAAGCTGCCGTGCAAGGCCGGGGCGTAGATCACGAGCGCCGCCCCGAAGAAGGCCAGCGCGAGCAGCGCGAGCTCTGCGCGCCCGAGAGCGGCGTGCCTCGTCGCAGGCTCAGCGGGCATCGCGGGAGCCCCCTCGCGTGGTTCGCTCTCCGGAGCCGAGCCGACGCGCGGCCTCGAGCTCGGCGGTCACGAGTTCCTGCTGCGGACCACCGCTCGCGAGGGCGCGCTCGAAGGCCGCGACGGCGGCCTCGAACTCGCCACGAGCGACGTGCGCGAGGCCGAGGAAGCGCAGCTCCGCCTGCGTCTTGACGCCGCGCCGGGTTGCGCGCTCGATCCAGCGGCCCGCCACCTCGCGAACAAGCTCCTGGAAGGCCGGCTCTTCGCGAAGCGGTGCGAGCCCCGGATCGCGCCCCAGCAGCGTGAAGTTGTCGACGCCGCGCAGCGACGCGGCCCTCAGCTCCGCGACCGCCGTCTCGACGTCTCCGGCCTGCGCGGCCCGTCGTGCTCGCAGGAAGCGCGCCGAGCCTCCTTCGGGGTAGTGGCGCGCGGCGTCGAGGTTGAGCAGCGTCTCGCTCTGCCACAGCCGTGCGCGCTCGAAGCTCGCGGCGGCGAAGAACGCGATCACGACCCCCGTCCCCGCCACCCCCGCCATGCGGACGCGCGGCGCCGCCCACAGCGGGGAGTCGCGCCCGGCGCAGAGCAGCGCACCGAGCAGGCCGGGCAGCATCGTGTAGAGGTAGCGATCGGCCATCGGGTTGAGGAAGGGAAAGACCTGCGACACGGGTGCGAAGGCCGCGAGCGCGCCGAGCCAGTAGGCGGCCTCGTCGCTTCGCCGCCGCCACAGCACGCCAAGCCGGAGCGCGAGCAGCGCCGCGGCGGCGAGCGACGCCAGCCACCAGGGGTCGAAGGGCGAGATCGCGGGATCGGGTTCCTGGTACGCCGATACGCCCCAGCCGGTCGCCGCCATCGCGAGATAGCGCGCACCCGTCGCCCCGATCGTGCGCAGCTGCACCCAGGGATCCGCGAACGCCGCCACCTCGACGCGCCCGAGGTGCTCGAAGGAGACGAGCTGCGGCACAGCGTACGCGACGAAGACGAGCGCCCACGCGCCAACCCAGCCGAGGGAAGGCCCGACGCCCCGCTCGGCCCCCGGGCGCCGCGAGGCCCAGGCGAAGCCCGCCGCCATCGGCAACGCGAAGGCGGCCGACGCCTTGGTGAGCAGCGCCAACGCAAACAAGAGCGTCGAGGCTCCTCCGTGGCGCGGAAGGCACAACAGCGCGCCGAGGGCGAGGGCGACGGAGCCGGTGGTCTTGAGTTGCGAGATCCACGCCACCGCCTCGACATTCGCCGGATGCGCGCTGAAGAAGGCCGCGCCGAGCAGCGCCGGGAGCAGCGCGATCCCCGAGCGCGTCCACAACGCCACCAGCAGCGTCGCGACGAGCGCGTGCACCCAGACGTTCAGCCAGTGGTAGCCGGGGGTCGCGTCCGCGAAGATCTGCCTGCCGAGCGCGTGAAGGAGCAGGTGGACCGGCTCGTAATTCGCAGTGTGGAGCTTCGCGGGCCCGAGGGGATCGAGGGTCGCGGCGAGGTTCCCGAGCGAGAGCTCCGCCGTATAGGGATGGTTGACGTAGAGATGATCGTCGGAGAGGAAGGGGCCCGAAAGCGCCGGCTGGAGGATCGCGAGGGCGAGCCCCAGCAAGGCCGCGTGCAGCGCGAGCCACCTACCCACGGACGCGGAGTCTACCTCCTGCTGGCGCTCCTCGCGGCCGCGTGCGGCGGCTCCCCGATCGACCCGGCGAGCCGCGCCTCGGACGGGCTGATCTTCGTCCGACGCATCGCTGCCTCGAGCGAGCTCGCTCGCGCTCGGATCGCAGACGGGGCCCTCCAACAGGTGACCCGAACGCCCGATCGCGAGGAGGGGTGGCCCTACTGGTCCGAGCCGGCGGGGCGGGTCGTCTTCGAGGTGAGCGCGGCCGGAAGCGGCGCCCGAAGCGACCTCGTGCTCTGGGACCCCCGCAGCGGAAACGAGGTCCCGCTCGCCGCGACCCCCGGGCGCGACGAGCGCTGGCCCGACTGGGCGCCCGGCCGCCCTGCGTTCGTCTTCGCGTTCCGCGGCGGAGACCCGCCCTCGGGGGTCGCGATCTTCGAGATCGAGTCGGGCAGCGCGACCCTCGTGGCGCGCGGCGGCGAGCGGGACTTCTTCCTGCGCCCGAGCTGGTCGACGGATGGCGCGCGCATCGTGGCGCAGCGCCGGGCCGATGACGGCAGTGGCTCGTCGCTGTGGATCGCCGAGCCTGGCGGACAGGCGCGGGCGCTGACCGCCGACCCCGCCTTCTTCGACTGGAAGCCATTCTTCACAAGGGACGCGAGCGAGGTCGTCTTCTCGCGGCGGCCCGCTTCGGACGGAGCTGGGGTCATCGCGGTGATTGCAACGGGCGGCGGAGAGCCGCGCGTACTCCCGCTCGAGGAGGGCGCCGATTGCCACTCGGCCCGCCCCTCGCCCACGCGCGACGAGATCGCCTTCGTCGCGGAGCGCGACGGCGCCGCGGTGGTCTTCCTCGCGGATCTCGCGGGCGAGAATGCGCGGGCGCTCACTCGCGCCGCCGAGCGTCAGGCTTTCGCACCGCGCTGGTCCCCGGACGGCGAACGCCTCGTGGTGACGACCATGCCACCGGGAACGCCGATGCCGCGCCTCGCGGACCCCTACGGCCTCGCCCATACGCAGTTGCTGGTGCTCGATCGCG
>CAYPSI010000150.1:0-5969 GCA_964413375.1 uncultured Spirochaetales bacterium
CAGCTCGCCGCTGCCGACGAGCCGGCCCTCCTGGTAGTCGCGCGAGATCAGGTAGCCGGAAACCTGCGCGCGGATCTCGGCGTCGACCGTTCCCTCGGTCGTGCCGATCCACTCGCTCGTCACGGGCACGTCGCGCTGCACGACGGATGCGACGACCACCTCGACCGGCGCCGCCGGCGGGGGCGCGGACGGGCCGCAGGCCGCGCACAGCAACAGCGCGAGGCACGTGGGGAGGGCGAGCTTGTGCATGATCCGCCTCTCGGCGCGCCGATGCCTCGGCGCACCCGGGGTCGCCCCCGAGGTCCGGAAGGCTAGGTGAACGAACGCCGCTCCCGCAATGGAGTGCGGGCGTCGCCGCGCTGTTCTTAGGGGGATCTCACAGGCTCAGCGCGCTCCGGTCGCGGGTGCGAAGAAGAACGCCAGGCCGAGGATCAGGTAGACCGCCAGCAGCTGGACCCCCTTGAGCCAGTCCGAGCGACCGTCGCCGGCCACCTGCCCGGTGATCAGCACCGCCAGCAGCACGCTCAGCACGAGGCCCCCGCCGAACGCGAGGTCCATCGGAACGGTGCCCACGGCGTAGCTCAGCAGCACGAGCACCGGCGCCACGAAGAGGGCCACCTGTACGCTCGATCCGATTGCGATCGAGAGCGAGAGGTCCATGCGGTTCTTCAGCGCGGCGGTGACGGCCGTGGCGTGCTCCGCGGCGTTGCCGAGGATCGCGACCACGAAGACGCCGACGAAGACCTGGTTCAAGCCGAGGGAATGGGTCGCCGGCTCGAGCGCGCCCACCAGGATCTCGCTCATCCAGGCGATCGCAGCGGTGGCCGTCGCGAGCACCAGCCCGGCGCGACCCGTGCTCCAGCTGGCCGCGTGTCCGCCTCCGTCCTCGGTCGGCGAGCCTGCGAAGAGCGCTCGGTGGGTTCCGAGCGAGAAGAGCAGGTTGGCGGCGTAGACGCCGATCAACACGAACGAGATCCACAGGCTGAGCCGCGGCAGCTCCGGGAGCGCGCCGATGCGCTGGTAGGCCGCGGGCAGGATCAACGCGATCGCGGCGAGCGTGAGCATCGTCGCCTGGGAGCGCGCGCCCGGGGCGTTGAAGTGCTGCTCGGGGCGATGGCGCAGGCCGCCGGCCAGCATCGCGGCGCCGAGGACGAGCAGGATGTTCCCGACGATGGAGCCCGCCAGCGAGGCCTTCACGACGTCGTGGAGCCCCGCGCGCAGTGCCGCGAGTGCGATGATCAACTCGGCCGCGTTGCCGAAGGTGGCGTTCAGGAGTCCGCCCACGCCCTCGCCGGTGCGCGTCGCAAGCTGCTCGGTCGCGTGCCCCATCCAGCCGGCGAGCGGAAGGATGGCCAGCGCGGACGCCGCGAAGATCCAGAGCGGGCGCTCCGGCGCCAGGTGATCGAGCGCCACCGCGACGG
The DNA here is from genome assembly GCA_964413375.1 of uncultured Spirochaetales bacterium. Classification (GTDB taxonomy): domain Bacteria; phylum Myxococcota_A; class UBA9160; order UBA9160; family SMWR01; genus CAZUYC01. The sequence continues at coordinate 1,422 of CAYPSI010000150.1, forward strand.
GGGCGAAGACCAGCAGCCAGTTCAGCATTCCGGCCGGAAGATAGACGAGGATCTCCAGCTCGCCTTCCGGTCGCTGTCGCTCCGCGGGTACGTCTGGTTGTGCGCCGTTGACACGAGGGAGACCCAGGCGAAGAATCCCCGTGCCGGCCCTCCCACGCTGCAACGACCGCTTGCGACCGGGTGCCCGCGCGGCCGGCAGGAAAGGAAGAGAAGGGCCATGCCGAGATCGAGTCTGCTCTTCGCCGCTTCGCTGTTCCTCGTCTTCGCCGCCGCGCCGCTGCACGCCGGCGAGGCAGACGAGGCGAGCATCGAGATCCTGCGCGACTCGCTGCGCACCAACAAGAAGGCGATCGTCGACGTGAACCTCGCGCTCAGCGACGCGGAGGCGCGAGCGTTCTGGCCGGTCTACGACCGCTATCAGAAGGACCTCGCCGCCGTCCAGGATCGGCTGGTACAGGTGATCGAGGACTACAGGACGAACTTCGGGAGCGTGACCGACGAGCAGGCGAGCAAGCTCGTCGAGGACTATCTCGCGATCGAGCGCGACCGCGCGGAGGTCCGCCGTGCCTTCCTGAAACCGATCTCGCAGGCGTTGCCCGGTCGGAAGGTGATGCGCTTCTACCAGATCGAGAACAAGATCGACGCGGTGCTGCGCTTCGAGCTCGCCGCCACGATCCCGGTCGTCGAGCAATGAGCGCCCGCGTCGAAACGAGCGGGTCGAGCGAGCATCACTCGAGGAGGGCCAACGTGAGAATCCGGATCCGCGGTCTCGTGACGCTGCTGGTCTTCGCCGTGCTGGTGCTGGGCCCGGTCAACCCGAATCCGGCTACCGGGGCGAGCGCGGCGGAGCTCGGCCGCGACGCGAGAGCCTCACTCGAGAAGCTCTATGCGAAGAACGAAGTGGCGCGGCTGCTCCGGGACAACGCGAAGGGCATCCTCGTCTTCCCGAACATGCTGAAGGCGGGCTTCATGTTCGGCGGTCAGATCGGCGAGGGAGCGATGTTCCGCAACGACAGGGTCGCGGGCTACTACAACTCCGTGACCGCATCCTATGGCCTCCAGGCGGGGGTGCAGCGCTTCGGCTACGCGCTCTTCTTCACGAAGGACTCCGCGCTCAAGTACCTCGATGAGAGCGAGGGCTTCGAGATCGGCGTCGGCCCGAGCATCGTCCTGGTCGACGCTGGCGTGGCGAAGAACATGACCAGCACGACACTGACCCAGGATGTCTACGCCTTCATCTTCGACCAGCAGGGCTTGATGGCGGGGATCGGCATCCAGGGCACGAAGATCACCAGGATCTCGAAGTAGCTGGTGGGTCTCCGGCAAGAGGGGACTTTCCGGCGAACCGCATCTCCCGGATCGCACGGGTGAGCGATCCCATTACCTCGGAGTGAAGGAGGATCCGGTGCCGGGCCGCGTCCAGCGTGTTGCCAGCCTCGCCATCGCGCTCGTCCTGGCGGCCGCCTGCGCCGCCGCCGAGGATCTCGCCCCCGCGATCTCGCCGCAGCAGCTGGAGAAGCGCCTCGCGCAGCCGGATCCGCCGCTCCTGCTCGACGTGCGCACGCCCGAGGAGTTCCGGGCCGGGCACATCCCCGGAGCGATCAACGTACCCCACGAGCAGGTCGCGGAACGAGCCGCCGGGCTCAGCTCGCCACACGGCGTCGCCGTGTACTGCATGAAGGGACCCCGCGCGCGCCTCGGCGAGCAGGCCCTGATTGCGTCCGGGGCCACCGACGTAGTGCACCTCGAGGGCGGCTTCTCCGCCTGGAACGCCGCAGGCCTCCCCGTCGAGCCCTGAGCGCGGGCACCTGGCGCCTGAAGCGCCAAGGCGGCCCCTGGCGAAAGCGCTCAGCGCGGTAATGTGCGCGCGAGGACGGCGATGCCGCAGGCCGCCGCGATCACGGACGCGAGCATGACGCCGATCTTCGAGGCTGCGGCGAGGACAGGATCCGTGAACGCGAGCGCGGTGATGAAGAGCGCCATCGTGAAGCCGATTCCGCCGAGGACCGCCGTGCCGAAGAGCGAGCCCCAGCCGACGCCGGCGGGAAGCCTTGCCACGCCCAGACGCACCGCAACCCAGCAGAAGAGCGTGACGCCGAGCGCCTTTCCGACGAGGAGGCCTGCACCGATGCCGAGCGCCACGCGCAGCGCGAGCGGGTCGGCGAGCGCCCCGGTGTCGATCACGACGCCGGCGTTCGCGAACGCGAAGATCGGCATCACGGCGAAGGCCGAGTAGGGGTGGAGGGCCTCCGTCAGTCGCTCGAGGGGCGAGAGCGAGTGCCGGGCGATCTCGCGCAGCTCCTGCGCCACGCGCTTGCGCTCCCGGTCCGGAAGCTCTGGCGTCGCGTCCATCCGCGCGATCGCGTCCTCGAAGACACGCTGGTCGCGACCCACCAGGCTCCTCTCGGGCGCGAGCATCGTCGTCGGTGTCAGGAAGCCGAGCAGCACACCGGCGACGGTGGCGTGCACACCCGACTGGAGCATCGCGAACCACACGCCGGCGCCGACGACCCAATAGGGGCCATAGGCGCGAACGCCCGCCTGGCGCATCGCGAAGGCGACCCCGAGTCCGCCGGCAGCGGCGGCCAGCGCGCTGAACGAGATGTTCTGGGCGTAGAAGACGGCGATCACCGTGATGGCGCCCAGATCGTCGACGATGGCGAGCGCGAGCAGGAAGACCTTGAGTCCCGAGGGAACCCGCGGACCGAAGATCGCGAGCGCGGCGACGGCGAAGGCGATGTCGGTCGCCATCGGCACGCCCCATCCGGAGGCGGCAGGCCCGCCGGCGTGCAGGCTCGCGTAGATCCCGGCGGGGACGATCATTCCACCGAGCGCACCGACGACGGGCAGCATCGCGCGGTCGCGCGACGAGAGTTCGCCGTGCACGAGCTCGTGCTTGATCTCCATCCCGACCAGGAAGAAGAAGAGCGCCATCAGGCCGTCGTTCACCCAGTGCTCGAGTGTCAGGGAGACCTTCGCATCGGCGAGAGAGAAGGCGAGCTTCGTGTGCCAGAGCGCCGCGTAGCTCCCGCCCCACGCCGAGTTGGCCCATGCCAGCGCGGCGATCGTGGCGCTGAGCAGCAGGATCGAGCTCGCCGCTTCGATGGCGAGGAAACGTTGGAAGGGGGCGACGAGTCGATCGGCGAGCGATCCCGATCGGGGCGCCAGCGAAGCGGGCATTCGGTGATCCTAGCCCGCGGGCGAGACGCTGCTAGATCGCGGTGAGTCCGGTGATGTGCTTGCCGAGGATCAGGGTGTGCACGTCGTGCGTACCCTCGTAGGTGCGCACGGTCTCGAGGTTCACCATGTGGCGCATCGCTTGATAGTCGTCGACGATTCCGTTGGCGCCGAGGAGGTCGCGCGCGGACCGCGCGATCTGGAGCGCCATGTCGACGTTCTCGCGTTTCGCGAGCGAGACCATCGTGTGGTGGAGTCTGCCCTCGTCCTTGATGCGTCCGACGCGCAGCGCGAGGAGCTGCGCCTTCGTGATCTCGGCGAGCATTCCGACGAGCTTCTGCTGGGTCAGCTGCTTGCCGGCGAGAGGTCCGCCTTGCACGATGCGATCGCCGCAGTAGCGGAGCGCCTCGTCGTAGCAGGCCATCGCCGCGCCGATCGCGCCCCAGGCGATGCCGTAGCGCGCCTGGGTGAGGCACCCGAGCGCGGCGCCGAGGCCCTCGGCAGCCGGGAGGCGGCTCGACTCCGGAAGCTCCACATCCTGGAGCGCGAGCTCGGACGTGATCGAGGCCCGCAGCGAGAACTTGCCCTTGATGTCGCTCGCTTCGAAGCCGGGGGTGCCCTTCTCGACCAGGAAAGCGCGGATCCCGTCCTGGGTGTGCGCCCAGACGATCGCAACGTCTGCGATCGAGCCGTTGGTGATCCAGCGCTTGTTGCCGTTCAGCAACCAGCGATCGCCGTGGCGCACCGCCTTCGTGAGCATGCCTCCCGCGTGGCTGCCGAAGTCGGGTTCGGTGAGCCCGAAGCAACCGATCGCCCGGCCCGCCGCGAGAGCAGGCAGCCAGCGCTCCTTCTGCGCGTCGCTGCCCCAGCTGTGGATCGGGTACATGACGAGGCTGCCCTGCACGGAGGCGAAGGAGCGCAGCCCTGAGTCGCCGCGTTCGAGCTCCTGCATCACGAGCCCGTACGCGACATTGTTCATCCCGGCGCAGCCGAAGCCGTGCAGGTTCGCACCGAAGAGCCCGAGCTCGGCCATCCCGGGCACGAGCTCCATTGGGAAGGAGCCGTCGCGACGGACGTGCTCCTGGATGCGTGGCAGGAACTCGCGCGAGACGAACTCACGCACGCTCTCGCGCGCGAGCCGCTCCTCGTCGGAGAGGAGCTCGTCGAGCCGCAAGAAATCGACGCCCTCGAACGCCATCGCTCGAGCTTAGCTCGCGCTCCGGGACAGACCTATGCGCTGGCCGCGTGGCCGTTGCCCCGGCGCCGCTCCATGTCCTTGAGCTTGCGGCTCATCTGCCCGAGCTTCTTGTCGATCCGGTCGAGATCGCTCTTCGACGCGATCTGCAGGATTCCGAGGAATGCATCGACGCT
>CAYPSI010000151.1:0-5222 GCA_964413375.1 uncultured Spirochaetales bacterium
CGCTGTCGCGGCGACGAGGTCGACATGGTCGAGGCCTACTGAGTAGCTCGACACGGCGCGCAGCCTGGTGGATGCGGCTAGCAGCTCCGCGTCGATCCGATCGTCGAGCAGGCAGAGGAGCCCCTCCGCGTCGAGGCAGCCCTGCGCCAGCGCGTCGGGCGTAGGAGCCTCCGGCCGCTGCCACACCACTAGGTCGACCGCCCCGGCAAGGCGTTCGAGCGCGGCGCCCGGAAGCCGCCGGGTTGCGAAGACGCGCGGCGGTGCACCCATCCGGCGATCTCCTAGCACGAAATCCATGCAGGCCGTGGGGCACAGGAGGGGGCCCGCCCGAACGGGCGGGGGCGTTGTCCATCGCCCGGCCCGTCCGTCGACGCGCGTGCTTGACCCGAAGGGTCGGATGGAAATATCGTGGGTCCCTTCGGGGCATCCGCGGATGCCCCGGGGTGTCGGCTCCGCAGGACAGATGAGGAACAAGCGCCCTGTGCGGGGTGGCTCGGACCCGTCTTTCCGCGACGTCGACCCAAAACGCTTGACGAGAGGAAGCCCATGGCGGAAGCCCCCTTCGCGCACGCTCCCCGCGAGACGAAGACCCTCCAGGTCGCTCGCTTCATCGTGCGCCACCGCTTCCCGATCAGCCTGGTGCTGATCGCGACCACGCTCTTCTTCCTCTACCCGATCGCGAACACGGTGCTCACCGCCATCGGCAGGCCCGGCCCCGGACCGCAAGTGCGGATCGACACCAACGCGCGCTCGCTCTTCCCCGATCACCCCTTCATCCACGCGCAGGACAAGTTCGGCCGCGTGTTCGGCAGCTCCTCGCTCGTCGCGATCGCGCTGGTGACCGACCAGCCGACGATCTTCACGCCGGAGACGATCGGGAAGCTCTCCGAGATCACCAGGCGCCTCGACGGCATCGGCTTCGACAGCCGGACCGACGAGCGCGACGCGTTGCGGGACCAGCTCGACGAGGAGAACGCCGCCGCGGAGGAGGCGGGCCAGGCGCCGCCCTACAGCGTTGCGGAGCTCCGCCTGACGCTCGATCGGCGCTTCCCTCCCTACCCGGTCAACCACAACCAGGTCCAGTCGATCACGCACGGCAGCACCCGCGTCATCCAGATCGAGGCGGATGGAGCGCTGACGCAGGAAAAGCTGATGAAGAAGCTGCCGAAGACCCAGGAGGAGGCGGACGCGCTGCGCGAGCTCGTGCGTCAGAACCCGCCGGTGATCTTCGGCCGCATGGTCTCGCCCGACGAGCAGGGCGCGCTCATCACCGCCGGCTTCGTCACCGACCGCTTCAGCGCCCGCGAAGTCTACATGGCGGTCTTCGAGCACGTGCAGAAGATCAAGGTCGACCTCGAGGACGAGCACACCAGGATCTACGTCTCGGGCCAGCCGATCCAGATCGGCTGGGTGATCAAGCACTCCTTCGAGATCCTGCTCTTCGTGGTCTTGACGGTGGTGATGATCTTCTTCCTGCTCTGGCTCTACTTCCGGCGCTGGCACGGCGTCTTGATCCCGATGGTCGCCGGCGGGGTGACGGTGATCTGGGGCCTTGGTTTCTGCGGCTGGATGGGCCTCACCTTCGACCCCCTGATCCTCGTGATCCCACTCATCATCACCGCCCGCGCCGTGTCGCATACGGTGCAGATGGCCGAGCGCTTCTTCGAGGACTACGAGGTCCACCTGCCGCGCATCGGCAACCCTCACGAGGCGAAGATCTACTGCGCGACGATCGCGATGGGCGAGCTCATCGTTCCCGGCACCCTCGGCATCCTCGTCGACGTCGCGGGGCTGCTCGTGATCATGGTGACCTCGATCCAGCAGATGCGAGAGCTCGCGATCTTCGGCGCCTTCTGGGTGACCGCGATCCTGTTTACCGTGGAAGTGCTGCATCCGATCATGATCTGCTACCTGCCCGCCCCGAGCGAGAGCGAGCACTTCCTGCCGGGTTTCATGGTGCGATTCACACGCGGTGTCGGCTGGGCGACGACCCACCCGGTCTGGAAGTACGTGATCGGCGGCACCACGATCTTCCTCTTCGTCACCAGCACCTACATCGCCCTGTACCACTCGAAGATCGGCGAGGCGACGCCCGGCACACCGCTGCTCTTCCCGGAGCACGAGTTCAACGTCGCGACCGCCGAGATCGCGGAGCGTTTCGGCGGCATCGATTCGATGGTGGTGTACAGCGATGGCGACCGGCCGAAGGCCAGCGCCGACGCCGAGCCGGTGAAGGCGATGGAGAGCTTCGAGCGCTATATGCGCATCAACACGAACCTCGGCGTCTCGATCTCGCTGGTCCCGATCCTGCGCCAGTACTGGATGATCAACCACTACGGCGACCCGAAGTGGTACTTCGTGCCGGAGCACTCCGGAACGGTTCGCGCCGCCCTCTTCCAGCTGCAGCAGAACGGACCGCCGGGAGCGCTGCGCCCCTTCCTCACCGACGACGGACGCAAGGCGAACATCGCCTTCTACTACCCGGACCACAAGGGCGACACGATCGCCTACGCGGTCCACTACGCGCAGGAGTTCATCCAGCAGAACCCGCTCGGCGAGGTCTCGATCCGCCTCGACGAGGACCGCGGCAAGGAGGGAGCGGGGTTCTTCAGCTACGGCCAGCTCATGGACAAGTGGTACTACATGCTGGGACCGGTGCTGCCCTACCGGCACCACACGCTCAGCGTCCGAATCCGGCAGAAGGACGGGAGCTACGTGCAGGAGGAGGTGAAGGAGGCCGCGAAGGGGCTCCCCGAATGGATCGGGGAGTTCCGCGAGGCGGCGATCGCGGACTTCGCCGACGAGCGCGATTCCGTCGACGAAGGCGAGCTCTTTGCCTGGCCCGCCGAGCTCGAGACCTGGGACGAGAGCGACGTGGACGCCTGGTGGGAGAACGGGAAGTACGGCATCCGCGCGGTGGCGCTCCAGACGCGGAACCTGATCGTTGCCGACCTGAAGGCCGTGGATTCCGTTCCCAAGTACCAGGCGACCAGCTCCTGGACGCGCGGAGTGCAGTTCGTGATGGCGGGCGGGATCATGGGCATCCTGGCCGCGATCAACGACGAGGTCGAACGCAGCCACGTCGCCAACATCACGCTGATCTTCGCGGTGATCTTCGTGCTGCACTCCATCACCTATCAATCCATGTCGAGCGGAGGCATCATCTTCCTCCAGATCGCGACGGCCACGATGGTCTCGCTCGCCTACATGGCAATCCGAGGGATCGGCCTCAACATCAATACCCTGCCCGTCCAGTCCGTCGGCGTCGGCATCGGTGTCGACTACGCGATCTACATCGTCGACCGCATCCGCCAGGAGTGCGCCGACACCGGCGACATCGACGAAGCGGTTCGCCGCGCCGTGCGCACGACGGGGATGGCGGTCAGCTTCACGGCCACCACGGTCACCGGCGGGATCGTGCTGTGGAGCTTCTCGAACCTGCGCTTCCAGGCCGAGATGGCGTACCTGCTCGTGATGCTGATGATCCTGAATTGGATCGGTGCGATCACGGTCGTGCCGACCTTCTACTCGATCCTGCGCCCGAAGGTGGCAACGGCCCTGCTCACCGACGAGCAGCGCGAGGCGATCCGGTTGCAGAAGGAACGCGAGCGCAAGCTGGGTCTGCGCGACGAGAACGGCTAGCGCAAGCGAAGCGCGCAGCGAGCCGCAGGCGAGCGGAGTTCACCGATCGGACTTGCCGTTCCGGTTGCCGCCCGGCACTGTCTGCGCATGCCCTACGACCCGAAGCGCATCGAGGCGCGCTGGCAGGCCTGGTGGCGCGACAACGCCGTCTTCGCGGCGCGGGTCGATCCCTCGAAGCCCAAGTTCTACGCGCTCGACATGTTCCCCTATCCGTCCGGGTCCGGCCTCCACGTGGGCCATCCCAAGGGCTACATCGCGACGGACGTGATCTCCCGCTACAAGCGGATGAGGGGTTACAACGTCCTCCACCCGATGGGCTGGGACGCCTTCGGCCTGCCCGCAGAGCAGTACGCGATCGAGACGGGAACCCACCCGCGCGAGACGACGCGCCGCAACATCGCCACCTTCAAGGCGCAGCTCTCCGCACTCGGCATGGACTACGACTGGAAGCGGGAGATCGACACCACCGATCCGGGCTACCTGCGCTGGACGCAGTGGATCTTCCGGAAGCTCCACGAGCGCGGGCTGGCCTACCTGGCGGAGGTTCCCGTCAACTGGTGTCCGGCGCTCGGCACCGTGCTCGCGAACGAGGAGGTGATCGACGGCAAGAGCGAGCGCGGCGGACATCCCGTGGTCCGCGTCCCGCTGCGCCAGTGGATGCTGCGCATCACCGCCTATGCGGACCGTCTCGTCGAGGACCTCGACCTCGTCGACTGGCCCGAGTCGATCAAGAAGATGCAGAGGGACTGGGTCGGTCGCTCGGAGGGGGCCCGCATCCTGTTCGAGATCGAGGGCGTCGACGAGAAGATCGAGGTCTTCACGACGCGGCCGGACACCCTCTTCGGCGCCACCTACGCGGTGCTGGCGCCGGAGCACGAGCTCGTCGCCCGCATCACGGCGCCCGGGCGGCGGGCAGAGGTGGAGGCCTATGTCGCAAAGGCCGCGCGCCGCAGCGAGCGCGCCCGCATGGCCGACGCGACCCAGAAGACCGGCGTCGCGACCGGAGCGCACGTGCTTCATCCCGTGACCGGGGAGCGCCTCCCGATCTGGATCGCCGACTACGTGCTGGCCGGCTACGGAACGGGGGCGATCATGGCGGTTCCCGCCCACGACGAGCGCGACCACGCCTTCGCCCGACGCATGGGTCTCCCGATCCGCGAGGTGGTGTCCGGCGGAGAGGATGTGGAACGTGCCGCGTACACCGGCGAGGGCGTGAACCTGGACTCCGGGTTCCTCGACGGCCTCGCCACCGCGGACGCGAAGCGCCGCATCTGCGCGTGGCTCGCCGAGCAGGGCCGCGGCGAGGCGACCGTGAGCTACAAGCTGCGCGACTGGCTCTTCAGCCGGCAGCGCTATTGGGGCGAGCCCTTCCCGGTGCTCCACCTGCCCGACGGAACGACGAAGCTGCTGCCGGAAACGGCGCTCCCGCTGCTGCTCCCGGAGCTCGAAGACTTCCGACCCTCCGGCGAGTTCGAGGCGCCGCTCTCTCGCGCGCGCGACTGGATCGAGACGACCGACCCGGAGACGGGCGGCCCGGCTCGGCGCGACCCCAACACGATGCCGCAGTGGGCCGGGAGCTG
>CAYPSI010000152.1:0-1519 GCA_964413375.1 uncultured Spirochaetales bacterium
ATCGCCGCGAGCTCCCCCGAGCGGAGGCTCACGGGCGCAGGCGGGGATCGCTCGTCGGCCATGCGGGGGGATTTCTCCTGTGGGGCGGCGCGCCACGCCCCAGACGGTCCCAGCGTAGCACCCAGGGGGGTGGGGAGACCCGCTCGAGGACGCTGCCACGACGCGAGCGGTGGCTGCTTACTCCGCTCGGCTGCGCCTCGCTGCGCGCTTCGCTTGCCACCCGCCCCGGGGCGCCTGCATCGCTCAGCCGAGCCCTCGGGCGACCTTAGCGGTGGTTGCATCGTTCACTCGAGCATGGCGCGGGTGCGGCGGAGACGGATGCCGGCGTGGCGGAGCACGCCTGCGATCGGGGTCGGCTTGCGCACCGTCACGGTCACCGCATCGGCCGGGAAGCGCGTGAGCACCGCGCGCGCGATCCGCTCGCCGAGCGCCTCGACGAGCTTGTGCTGCTGGTTCGCGGCGACGTCCTCCACCACCTCGAAGATCTGCTTGTAGTGGAGGGTCTGGCCGATTCGATCCGAGGCACCGGCCGCGCGCAGATCCACCTCGACCTCGAGATCGAGGAGCACGGGTCGGCGCGCGCGCCGTTCGGCCGCCGTCACACCGAGAGCGGCCGGCACCTGGATCCCCTCGAGCAGGATCACATCCTTCATCGGGTCTCCCGGGCGGGCCCGCCCGGCGAGGGTCGGAGGGGCGCGGCTTGACGCTAGCGCCCCGAGCCTCGAACCTCACCCGGCAAGCCACTGGAGAGCCCGATGAGCAGCCGGTCCGTCGACGAAGCCCGCAAGCTCGAGGCCGCGTGCTTCATCCCGGTCGTGAAGCGCCACCCTGCGGTGCTGGTCGAGGGCCGTGGCTCTCGCGTGCGCGACGCGGAAGGACGCGAGTACATCGATCTGATGGCCGGCTGGGCGGTCTGCTGCCTCGGCCACGGCCACCCCGGACTCGTGCGCGCGATCTCGGAGCAGGCCGGGCGTCTGATGCAGACGACAAATCTTTTTTACAACGAGCCCCAGCTCGAGCTGATCCAGCGGCTCTCGGCACTCACGAACGGGGCGCTTGCGCGCTCGTTCCTCGTGAACTCGGGGACCGAGGCGACCGAAGGCGCCGTCAAGATCGCCCACCGCGCGACGGGGCGAACCAGGTTCGTCTCGACGCAGGGTTCGTTCCACGGCCGGACGCTCGGCGCGCTGGGTCTCATCGGGAACCCGAAGCACCGCGACCCGTATCGTGCGCTGCTGCCGGACACGGCGATCATCCCCTTCGACGATCTCGACGCGGCGCGCCGGGCCGTGGACGACACGACGGCGGCCTTCTTCGTCGAGCCGATCCAGGGCGAGGGGGGCGTGAACGTCCCGCGCGAGGGCTACCTCGCCGGGCTGCGCGAGATCTGCGACGCCCGCGGCGCGCTGCTCGTCGCCGACGAGGTACAGACCGGTATCGGTCGCACCGGAACGATGCTCGCCGTGCACCGCGAGGGTGTCGTTCCCGATGTGATCACGCTCGGCAAGGGCCTCGGCGG
>CAYPSI010000153.1:0-2743 GCA_964413375.1 uncultured Spirochaetales bacterium
ATCCAAGCGCGGCAGATCGACTGCCCGACCCCTGTGGAGGCGACGTGGAGGCGAAGATTCCGACCGGCGGCGAGATGCTCGTGCGCTGCCTCGAACGCGAGGGTGTCGAGTACATCTTCGGGCTCTCGGGCGGCGCGGCGATGCCGATCTTCGATGCGCTCGTAGACTCGAAGATCCAGCTGATCCTGGTGCGACACGAGCAGGGCGCCACGCACATGGCCGACGGCTACGCCCGCTCGACGGGTCGCCCGGGCGTCGTCCTCGTCACCTCCGGACCCGGCGCGACGAACACGGTGACGGGGCTGCTGACCGCGCTGATGGACTCGGCGCCGCTCGTCGTGATCACGGGGCAGACGATCACCCCGATGCTGGGGAAGGACGCCTTCCAGGAGGCAGACGTCACCGGGATCACCTATTCGGTGGTCAAGCATTCGTATCTGGTGAAGGACGCACGCGATCTGCCGCGCGTGATCCGCGAGGCCTTCCACCTCGCCACCTCGGGGCGCCCCGGCCCCGTGCTGATCGACGTGCCGAAGGACGTGGGCCAGGGCCCCTGCAGCGCCGGCTTCACCGACGAACTCGACCTTCCCGGCTACGAGGTTCCCGGTCGCGGCGATGCCGAACAGATCGCCCTGGCCGCCCGCTTCCTCTCCGAGGCGCGTCGCCCGCTCCTCTACGTGGGCCACGGGGCCGTGATCTCCGACGCGGGCAAGGCGATCACCGCGCTCGCCGAGAAGCTGCACGCGCCGGTCGTGAACACACTCCTCGGCAAGGGGGCCGTCGACGAGACCCACCCCCTCCACCTCGGCATGATGGGCATGCACGGGACCGCCTACGCCAACAAGGCCGTGGCGGCCTGCGATCTGATCATGGCGATCGGCGCTCGCTGGGACGACCGCGTGACCGGACGCCTCTCGGATTTCTGCACCCGGGCCGTGAAGATCCACATCGACATCGACCCCGCCGAGTTCGGCAAGATCGTCCAGCCGCAGGTATCGATCCTCGGCGATGCACGCCTCGTGATCGAGGACCTCGTCGCGCAGGTCGAGATGGGAGACACCGCGGAGTGGCTCGCGCAGTGCAGTCGCTGGCGACGGCAGTATCCGCTCAAGTATCCGAAGCAGGGGGGGCTCCGCGCGCAGCACGTGCTCGACCGCCTCGACGCGCTCACGCAAGGCGACGCGATCATCACCACCGACGTAGGCCAGCACCAGATGTGGGCGGCCCAGTTCTGCCGGACGCGGCGCAATCGCCACTGGCTCTCGAGCGGCGGGGCCGGGACGATGGGCTTCGGCTTCCCGGCCGCGATCGGCGCGAGCTTTGCCCACCCGGACCGCAAGGTCTGGGCGGTCGTCGGCGACGGCGGCTTCCAGATGACGATGTGCGAGCTCGCGACGGCGCAGGTCCACCGCCGCCAGGTGAAGGTCCTGATCATCAACAACAACTACCTGGGCATGATCCGACAGTGGCAGGAGATGTTCTACGAGAACCGGCTCTCCGGCTCCGACCTCGAGGGGAACCCGGACTTCGTGAAGCTCGCCCAGGCCTACGGCACGAAGGCCCTGCGCATCCGGCGCCCCGCCGACGTGGATCGCGTCCTGCGCGAAGCCCACGCCTACGAGGAAGGGCCCTGCGTGGTGGTGGCCGAGGTCGCGAAGGAGGACAACGTCTTCCCGATGATCCCGGCCGGAGCCTCGATCGCCGAGATGCTGATCGAGAAGCCGCGTCACCGCCTCGCGAAGCCCGAAGGGAGCACCTAGCATGAGCGCCGCCGCAACGCCGGCCGCGGAGCCGACGGCGTCTCCGATCCATACGATCTCGGTCTTCGTGAACAACAAGCCGGGCGTGCTCGTACGCGTGGCGCTCGTCTTCTCGCGGCGCGGCTTCAACATCGAGAGCCTCGTCGTGAGCCCGGTGACGGAGAATCGTTTCTCGCGAATGACGATCACCTGCCGGGGTGCAGCCTCCGATCTCGGCCAGGTGGTGCGGCAGCTCGCGAAGCTCGTGGACGTGGTCCACGCGATCGACCACACCGGCGACCAGTCCTACGAGGTGGAGATCGCGCTGCTCAAGCTCGACTCCCCGCTCGATCGGCGCACCCAGATCCTCCAGGTGGCCGAGCACTACAAGGCCCGGGTCGTCGACTACGGGAGCGAGTCCCTGATGCTCCAGGTGCACGGATCGAGCGAGAAGCTCGATGCCTGCCTCGACCTGCTGCGCCCCTTCGGAATCAGCGAGGTGGTCCGTTCCGGCAAGCTCTTGATGGCGCGCGGGCGGCGCCAGACCTGACACCTTCCTGACCGCAAGCTCTTTTTGGTCGGCTTGGAGCTCAAGACCGTAAGTCTGACTCAGCAGGCCGTGGGGTGCCGCCGGCGCAGCCACGCGAGCAGGCCCAGCGAGAGCCCCAGCAGAGACGCGGTCGCGGGCTCCGGGACGACCGTCGTGCCCCCGAACCACGCGCTGGTCAGGATGTTGCAGCCGGACGAGTAGTCGCCCTGTCCGGTCGTGTCGTAGCACTGGCCGATGCCGGGATTGCCGATGTCGATCGGATCGAGCGGAGCGGCGGAGTCCTGGTCGACGAATCCGGCCACGTGGGCACCGAAGAAGGTGGGCCCCTGACTGCCGCCGGTCGCGGCGACCGCGTAGTCGGCGATCGAGTCTCCCGCGATCGAGATCGTGAAGCCCAGCGTCGGTGCCTGGCGGGTTCCAGCTTGCAGCCGAATCTCGAAGGCCCCGAAGCCAT
>CAYPSI010000154.1:0-11580 GCA_964413375.1 uncultured Spirochaetales bacterium
AGAAGGTCCACCCGATCGATGCGCAGGCGCAGCTCGCGGGCCGCTCCGCTCGGGTCGCTGACAGCGAGGGTACTGCCGACCTCGGCACCGACGATGCGATACCCCTCGCCCGCCTCCGCTTCGTCGCACTCGCGGGCGATCGCCAGCGGATCGCGCGCGGCGAGTGCGAGCACGCGCTCGAAGCCGGGAAGTGTCACGCCCTCCTCCCGCAGCATCTCTCGGGCTTCCTCGCAGGCGATCGCCGCGAGCTCCTCGGGCGGCGGCCACGCCATCGCGACGCCGGGCCGCACGACGGCCTCTACCAGCGATTCGACCGGAGCGCCGAGGCTCTCGCGTGCGACGCGGTCGAGAACGCGGTGCACGAGCGAGCCGACCCGGCGGGGATCGGCCGCCGGAAGCTCTCCATCCACGTCGGGCGGAGCCTCGATCCGCAGCACCTGTGCCAGGTAGGTCTGCCACGGACAGCGGAAGAGCTTCTCGAGCGTCGTCACGGCAATCGCCCCGCGCCGGGGATCTGCGCCCGCTCGCAGCCCCCCCACGAAGCCGAAGTAGGGCCCGAGCTGCGCGCTGCGCCGAGCCGGCCGATCGAGCTCCCGCAACACCGCGAGACGCCCCTTCGCGAGAGCGCCGGAATCGGAGCTCGCTGCGCCGAGCTCGCGCCGGGCCTCTTCGATCGCCACCGGGAGCAGCGCGTCGAAGTCTGCGTCGCTCGCATGCAGGCCGGCGAGCAGCGCGCGCTCGTGCGCCGGGCGGATGCCCTTCGCTGCGAGCGCCGCCGGCGCGGTGGCCGAGACGACGGCCTCCGGCCCGATCACGTGCGGCGCGCGGCGCAGGCGCTCGACGAAGGGCGAGATCTCTCGCGTGCGGCCGTCGTCGTCGCAGGTCGATGCGAGGAGGTTCACCTCGGGGCTCGCCGCCGCGAGCTGCGCGAACAGGAAGCGCTCCTCGTCGTGGCCGTCGCGCTTCTGCGGCAAGTCGGGGAGGAGCACGCGCAAGCGCGCGCGCAGAAAATCGGGAAGGAGCGGATCCTCGTTCACCGCGCGCGGAAAGAGGTCGCGGGCCAGCCCGAGCACCCACAGGCGATCGAAACAGCGCGCGCGCGCCTCGGTCACCGTGAGGACCTGGACGCCGCCGCCCTCGCCGCCGAGGGGCACCCTTCCCTCGCCCGCGAGCCGGCGTTCGAGAAGCAGCCGCAGCTCCTCGGCATCGACGGCGAACTCGGGCGGGCCGAGCGCCCCGTCGACGAGCGCCGCTGCGAGCTCGCGCGCGCCGGGGTCGTCGCTGCGCCAGCCGAGCGAGGAGCGCACCAGGTCGCGCAGCACCGCCGCGCGTTCCGCGAGCGGCACCCGGGCCGGCGCCGCATCGAGCGCGCGAAGCCGGAGGAGCAGATCCCTCGCCCGCCCGATCGCGGCATCGAGGAGCCAGCGCGGCAGCACGCGCCGGTGGACTCGCGCGCCTCCCTCCTCGTCCGCGGCGATCCTGGCCCGAACGGGAAGCGGTACGTCGTGCGTCGCGCCCTCCGCCGCGGTGAGAAGCTTGGCGACCTGCCCGAGGCGCGCGGCGCCTTGCGCCTGGAGCCCGATGCGCAGATCAGCGCGCTCGCTGGGCAGGAGTCGGCCTTCCGGGCGATCGAGCTCGAGCAGCTCGAGCCATTGCTCCGCGCGCGTTCGCGCGGCGTCGGAGAGCAGCGCGCGAAGATCGGACAGTCTCCGCCCGGCGGGGCCGGGAGGACCGGACTCCCCGAGGCCCGAGAAGGGAAGCGCGAGGCGCCGGAGCTGCGAGCGCAGCGCCAGCCGATGGTCGGAGAGATCGCGCGCAACCACGCCGAGCCGCTCGGGTGCGAGGTCGCCCGCGTCGAGCACCGCGCGAATCTCGTCGGCGACTCCGCGTGCCTCCGCCCAGTCGCCGGCAGCATGCAGCACCCGCAGACGCGTGCCCGGGGCCGGCGCGGCAGCAGCCGGCGGGGAGCCACCGAGCACTCGCTCCGCGAAGCGCTCGGTGAAGCGAACGCCCGGGTCCTCCCGCGCCGGCTCTGCCGGATCCGGCGGCCGATCGAGGAAGAGCGTCGCACCGGCACGCCGGACGAGCGCTTCGAGGAGATCGGTCACCACGCCGGTCGCGTCGGAGAAGCCGTGGATCAGGATCGCGCGCGCCGGAAGCGCCGCCTCCGGGTCCTGCTCGAGGATCTCGCGCGCCAGACGGAAGAGATGCGAACGGTGGCCGAAGAGCTCCTGCTCGATCTGGCGCGCGATTCCACAGGCGATGCGCACGACGGCGCGCGCGCGCAGCGCTAGATCGCCGGTGCCCGCCTCGGCTTCCAGAGCGTCCTCGAAAGCCTCCTCGTGTGCGGGATCGAGGCCCGCGTCGAGCAGGTCGCGCACCGAGGCGGCCACCACGCTGTGGCCATCTACGAGATCGCTGAGCGCCGCGAGCGCGGGCTCTTCGTGTGCGGCGCGCCGGACCATCACGTCGAAGAGACCCTCTCCCGCCGGCAGCGCCCGGCCCGCGCGCTGGACGAGGTCGCACGCGACCGCGTGGACGGTACGGATCGAGATTCCGAGCAGCGCGCGCCCGGCGCGCGTTGCGAGTCGCTCGGAGAGGTGCTGCGCGAGACTGCGCGAGGGCACCACCACGCGAACGGGACGGGCGAGAACGGCGGGGCTCGTGCGCACAGCCGCCTCGAGCCGGTCGAGCTCGGCGAAGAGCAGCTCTTCGACCGCCCGGGGCCCCCGGCCGACGCGAGCCGCTTGGGCATCGGACATGGCCAGAGAATGGCGCGCCGGCGTGCCGGATGCGGTCATTCTCTGGTGGATGGAATCCGATCCCGCCTCTCGATGATTTCCCCGCGGGGATCTCCTATCGACGCCAGCCGGCGTCTCACGCCGATATTGAAATTCATTTTCATCTGGACGATAATCCCCTGGGTACGGGCCGCGGGCCTGCGGGAGGCGCGAGTTGATCGTCTGCCATTGCCAGGGCGTCAGCGATCGATCGATCCGCCAGGCGGTGCGCGAAGGCGCGCGCAGCGTGCGCCAGGTCTCACGCGTGTGCCGCGCGGGGCGCATGTGCGGCGGCTGCCGCCCGGTGATCTGCGAGATCATCTCGAGCGAGGCCAGCGAAGCCGCGCCCGTCAGCTTCAGCCACGTCGAAGGCCTCGTCGGCGCCGGCTGACGCAGGGCCGCCAGGCGGCCGCGTCGCTCCCGAACTCCATTTTCATTTTCGATTCGCTGGCCGCGGCCGCCGCCGCGCTCCATGCTCCCGCCCCGGACCCACGATCGCGGAGGAGCGAGATGCGAGGCGACCCCCAGGTGATCGAGGCGCTCAACGCCGTGCTCAGCGCCGAGCTCACGGCCATCAACCAGTACTTCATCCACCACCGCATGTGCGAGAACTGGGGCTACCTGCGCCTCTCGAACAAGAAGCGCGAGGAATCCATCGACGAGATGAAGGACGCCGACAAGGTGATCGGGCGCATCCTCTACCTCGACGGGGTTCCGAACATGCAGCGGCTCCATCCGGTGCGCGTCGGGGAGAATCCGATCGAGCAGCACCGCCTCGACCTCGCGCTCGAGACCGAGGCCATCCAGCGCCTGAACGACGCGATCGAGCTCGCCCGCAGCAAGGGCGACAACGGATCGCGCGAGATGCTCGAGGAAATCCTCACCGGCGAGGAGCACGCTGCCGACTGGCTGGAAGGTCAGCTCCACATCGTCGAAGAGATCGGGAAGGAGCGCTACCTCGCGGAGCAGATCCACGCGTGAGCCCCGGCGAGAACCAGAGGCTCGTCGAGGACTACCTCGACGCGATGCGCCGGGGAGAGCACGCGAGCGCCTACGAGGCCTTCGCCGAGGACGCGACCTGGACGACGGCCCCCTCGATGCCCTGGCCCGGGCTTTTCCGCGGCCGACGCTCGATCTTCGACGACTACTTCGCCGTCGACAAGGGGCTCTTCACGACCGGCATGGCGAGCTACGATCTCGAGACGCGCAACGTCGTCGCCGCGGGCGAGTGCGTCGTCGTGGAGATGCGCCACCGCTCCGAAGGGCTGAACGGCAAGCGCTACGAGACCGACCACTGCGTCGTCTTCGAGCTGCGCGGCGGCCGGATCCAGGCGGTGCGCGAGTACATCGATTCGCTCTATCTCCAGCGCCAGATGATCGATTGAGCCCCGCCCGGGCGCAGCTTCGCCCGGGCCCATCGCACGGAGGATCCGATGCCGAGCCCCCAGCACGAAGCCATCGTCGCGGCCCTCGTCGCGCAGGTCGCGAACCCCCCGCCCACGCCGCCGACGCTCGAGGAGACCCGCGCCGGCTTCGTCGCGATGACCGCTGGCTTCGTCGTGCCCAGCGACGTGCGCGTCGAGCGCGCAAACGCGGGCGGCGTCCCGTCCGCCTGGATCTCGGCGCCGGGCGCGCGCGACGACGCCGCGCTGCTCTACCTGCACGGCGGCGGCTACATGCTGGGCTCCATCCAGACGCACACGGAGCTGTGCAGCCGCATCGCGCGTGCGACGGGCCTGCGCGCGCTCGCGCTCGACTACCGGCTCGCACCCGAGCATCCCTACCCCGCCGCCGTCGAGGATGCCGTCGCGGGCTATCGCTGGCTGCGCAGCCAGGGTCTCGACGCCTCGCAGATCGCGATCGCCGGCGACTCCGCCGGAGGTGGCCTCACGCTCGCGACGCTGGTCGCACTGCGGGAGCGCGGCGAGGAGCTGCCCGCCTGCGCGGTCTGCCTGTCACCCCTCACGGACCTCACCGGCAGCGGCCCCGACGAGGCGAACGACGACCCGCTGCTCACGCGCGAGTCGGTCCAGATGATGGCCGACACCTATCTCCAGGGCGCCGATGCGAAGCAGCCCACGGCGTCTCCGGTCCTCGCCGACTTCTCGGGCTTCCCGCCGCTGCTCCTCCAGGTCGGCACGCGCGAGCGCCTGCTTCCCGACTCGCTGCGCGTGGCCGAGCGCGCCCGCGCGGCCGGCGTCGACGTGACGCTCGAGAAGGGCCCGGGCCTGATCCACGTCTGGCACCTCTTCGGCCCCGAGATGCCCGAGTCGCGCGACGCGGTGGTGAAGATCGGAGAGTTCCTGCGCAAGCACCTCGGGTAGTCAGCACGGGGATCGGGCCAGCGCCTGCAGCTGTCGCACCGGTCGGGAAGGCCCTGCGTTCCAGACGCTCAGGGACCTCCCCGAGACGCATCGACGATCATCAATCGGGGCGTGGCGAACAGCGGCGCAAACAACTCGGCCAGATAGCGCGCGCCCGGCTGGCTGACATGGTCATCATCGTTGTACAGCGGAGCCCCTTCGCGCCACGTGATGCAGGCCGCATCGTCGCAAAGCAGCTCGTGCGGATAGACGCGCGAGATCCGGTCGGGGGTCCCCAGACCATCCAGCAGCTCGAAGACGAATTCGTGGCGCTGCTGGTAGTAGGCGAACGGGCGGGAGAAAGCCGTCGGGTCCCTACCGCGCGCCGCCAGGCGTGCCAGCGTCGGTGGGATGTCGTAGCCGGTCTCGGGAATCGGGTAGACCAGTGTCACATGCTTCCCGGCATCGAGCAGCGCACGCATGGTAACGGTGATCTGTTCCGCATAGACCTTCTTGCGGAGCTCTGGATCCAGCATCCCACTGCCGGCGCGCGTGACCAGCGGGTTTGGGCCTCCTTCCGCCGGACCGAAGTCGAGATTGAAGCCGTCGACGTACGCGCTCTGTCTCCAGAGCAGGATCACATTGCGGAGCCGGTGGTCGTTGGTCAGGTAGTCCATGACCGCCGCGGTGTATTCCGGGCACTTGTGATCCGGTCCTGCGCCGAGCTGGCTCAGGCCGGTGACCGGTGGGCAGCCCGCATACGCCAGCAGCTGCACGGATTGCCCATGCTCTGCGGCGACGCTGCCAATGCCTTCGATCATGGCCTCGGCGTGGCTGTCGCCCCAGACGACTGTGTGGGGCATCGCATTCTCCGCGCCGAACCTGCAGCCGTCTCGTGGGTCGATCCAACGCTCTTCGTCGGCCAGGCACTGATCCTGGCGCGGGCTCCTCGAATCCCCGAATGCA
This sequence comes from uncultured Spirochaetales bacterium, assembly GCA_964413375.1. Taxonomy (GTDB): domain Bacteria; phylum Myxococcota_A; class UBA9160; order UBA9160; family SMWR01; genus CAZUYC01. Next base: position 6,050 of record CAYPSI010000154.1, read on the forward strand.
TCGATGCGCGCGACTTCGGCCGGCAGCCGCGCCGGGATGCCTTCGCCAAGATCCGCAAGCAGTCCCGCGACCAGCGCCGCAGTCATGGCCGCCCCGGCCCAGCGGAACAGGCGTGGGCGAGGGAACGCGCCATCCCTCCTGCGGAAGGGCTGCTCGACATACTTCCACGACGCGATCGAGATCACGAGGGAGGCTGCAAGGATCGAAGCGCTCTCGACCGCGGAGAGTTCATCGATCTTGAGGTATTCGGCGAAGACCAGCAGCGGCCAGTGCCAGAGATACAGGGAATAGGAGATCAACCCGATGAAGACGAGCGGCCTGAAGGCGAGCAACCTGGCAGCCAGCGTATCTGCCTCGTCGCTGCCGGTGTGGACCAGCAGCGCGGCGCCGAAACAGGGAAACAGTGCGCTGAGACCGGGGAATGGTGTCTGGGCGGAGAAGGCGAAGATCCCCCAGCCGATCAAAGCCAGACCACCCAGGCCCAGCACTTCTCGCGCCAGACGATGTCGAAGCTCCGGAAAGGCCCCGAGCGCCAGCATCGAGCCCAGGAGCAGCTCCCAGGCGCGACTGTAGGGCAGGTAGAAGGCGGCGGTCGGTGCATGGCTGACGGCCCAGGTGCTGATGAGCAGCGAAATGATCGCGAGCGCGGCGACAGTGGGAGCGATCCGCCTGCTTCCGCGTGCGGCCAACAGCATCAACAGCGGCGGTAAGGCGATATAGAACTGCTCTTCGACGGAGAGCGACCATGTATGCAGCAGTGGCTTCATGACAGACTGTCCGTCGAAATAGCCGGTCTTGCCATGGAACAGGATGTTGGACCAGAAGAAGGTGGCCGCCGTCACGGATTTGCCGAGGCTTTCGAAATCCTGACGCATGAAGAGCACCCATCCCGCGGCATAGACGAATGCCATCATCGTGAACAGCGCCGGGAAGATCCGGCGCACGCGACGTTCATAGAACGCGAGAATGGAGAATCGCTTCTGGGCGAGTTCCCCGGCGATGATCGCAGTGATCAGGTAGCCGGAGATCACGAAGAAGACATCGACACCGATGAAGCCACCGGAGAAGACACTGAACCCCGCGTGGAACAGGATCACGGGGAGGATCGCCACGGCCCGAAGACCATCGATGTCCGCGCGATGGCGTCTCAGCGTGGCGTTTCCGTCCTCGTCCGCCTGATCGCGCTGGATGCCGTGCAGGCAGCCAGGTGTCGAAGCCGAGGGACGAGGGAGGGCGGGCGCAGCCTGGCCGGCCCCGTGGCGATCGGACGGACGGAAAGCTGCGAACACGAGCGCTACCGCTGACCTGCCCCGTCGGACCGCGCGGAGCATGCGGGGGGGACCGAGTCGTCACTCAGCCGGAAGCGTCGAGTGCGGCCCCGGAGGTAGCCCACTGCCTGCGCGAGATAGCCGGGAAGCGCGCCTGCCAGCGCGCTCGCCCGCGCTGCGACGCGCCCGATCCCCACCGGCCGCTGTCCCGCGACGAGCGCTCGCAGCTGGAGCAGCAGCCAGCGCTCCGCAGCGTTACGGCTGAACTCGGGCTCCGGGTACCAGCCGTTGCGTGCGTTGTGCCGCACCAGGCCCTCGAGCCACTCCTCGGCCCACTCCAGGAAGTCGCGGGTCGGTCGAAGTCCCGAGAAGTTGCGGAGCGCCGCGTGCCGCTCGACATCCCTCTCGTCGAAGTCCACCCCGAAGACGGTCAACATGTCGCGCGCCAGCATCTGGCGCATCGCAGCGCTCGGCGCGTCGGGCTGGTGGCTCGTGCCGCCGGGCCGGTAGCGCATCAGGAACTCCGGAAGGTTGGCGAGCGCGTACTTCTCCGAGACCCGCGACCAGAGGTCGATGTCCGAGCAGATCACGAACTGATTCCGGAAGCCGAACTCGCGCACCACCTCGGTGCGGGCCACCATCGTGGGGTTCTTGAAGCAGGTCGCGAACAGGATGCGCCCGCGGATCGCGCGCGGAGCGGTCGGGCGGAGCAGCGGGCCGCGGGAGCGCGACCCGGTCGCGTCGGTCTTCAGCGCCCACGAGCCGACCGCAGCGATCGCGGGGTGGAGGTCCAGGAACCCGACCTGTCGCGCGAGCCGCTGCGGGTACGACCAGTCGTCGCTGTCGGCGTTCGCCAGGTACTCCCCGCGCGCGAGCTCGAGCCCCAGGTTGCGGGTCCGCGGGATGCCCTGGTTGCGCGCAGAGACCACCAGCCGGATGCGCGGGTCGCGGTAGGAGCGCGCGACCTCCGAGCTCCCGTCGGTCGAGCCGTCGTCGACGATCAGCAGCTCGAAGTCATCGAAGCTCTGCGAGAGGACGCTCTCGATCGCGCTCGGCAGCAGCCGCGCCCGGTTGAAGACCGGCAGGAAAACGGTGACGCGCGGCCTGCCGCCGGCGGCCATGACACCCCTCCCGCGAAAGCGGGGGGGCTTCAGGACTACGTATCGGTCCGCGGTGGCGGGGCTTGAGGCCGGTCCCCGGATGTGACCTGGAGCGCCGGGGCGGGGCTCAGCCGCGCGTCGCCAGGCGCCGCAGCAGCCCGGGCTCGACGAGCTGGAGCTTGCGCTGGAGCAGGCAGCGCTTGGTCCAGCGGGCGACGAAGCGCAGCTCGAGGAAGTCCGCGTAGTCGGCGAAGCGCGGCACGCCGAGCGCAGCGAGCTCCGAGAGCAGGGCCTCGCGCTCGAGCCCCGGCCAACGCAGCCACGCGCGCGCCGCACCGGTGCCGATCAGCTCGCCGCAGACCAGGCTCTCGACGTCGATGATGCGGAGGCGGCCCTCCGGAGTGCGGAGGAAGTTTCCCGGCCGCGCGTCGACGTAATCGCAGCCCGTGAAGGCGCGGACCGGACAAGTGGTCTCGACACGCCGCTCGAGGCGGGCATGGGTCCCCGCGTCGATCACGCCCGCGGCCCGCAGCACCCCCAGGTCGCGCACGACCTCGCGCGCGAAGTCACGGTCGCCCCGCACGACCTCGGCCGCGCCGATGCGGTACAGATCCTGGAACACCCGGGCCAGCTGCTGGACCGGGGGGCGCGCGCTCGAGTCGAGCGGTGTCCCTTCCACGAACTCCACCCACAGCTCGTTCGCATAGCGCGCGATCGGCTGCGGAGCGACGCCGGTATCGCGCAGCGCATCGAGAGCATCCTCGACCAGAGCCGCCTGCGAGGCGTGGGCGAAGGCGACGCGCTTCGCGCGCAGCTCTCCGACCTCTACGAGGTGCACCGTCTGCTTCTTCACGTGGCCACCGCGCAGGTGCGCCCGAAGCCGCTTCAAGCGCTGCACGAAGGGCTCGAGGCGTTTCTGGCGGTAGCCGATCACGCCGGGGAGGTAGCACAAGGCTCGTGCCGACCCGCTCCCGGCGTTGGAGCGCTTGTAGCACGCGCCGCGCTGTCGTACGCTCGGCACCGGTGGGGGACACCGTCGCGGCTCAGGTGCGCGGTCGACTCGGGTCGAATCGGCTGGATGCGGCCCGGCTGCACCATGTCGCGCTGCTGCTGCCCTCGCTGGCAGGGGGCGGCTCGGCGCGGGACATGGGACTTCGGCGCCCGACCGCGAGCGCACGCAGGCCGCGCAGGGGAAGGCCCGTTCGATCACCTGGCGCAATCTCCCGTCGCGCGATCTGTCCGCGTCAGCTCTCCTCGCGGGTCGGGAGCCGCGCGCCGCATGGTATCGCGTTCCCCGCGTCGGAGCTTCGATGGCGCACGTACTCGGGGCGGCCGAGTGAGCGTTTCGCCCGCGCTTCTCGCTATCGTCCGGGGCGAATGAACGGGATTCCGCATCAACCCGTAGCGCGTGACAGGTGAGTCGGACCACTGCGCGACTCCGGGAGCTGGCTCGTGCGGCGCTGCTCCAGCTTCCGGTGACCGCGTCCTGCGTTCGCCGCCACGAGCGAGTTCCGCGCTGCGCTGTCAGCGATCGCGTCGTGGTCTCGCTCACCACGATTCCGAGCCGAATCGCCCGGATTCGACCCACTCTCCACTCGATCCTCGATCAGACCCGACGGCCAGACGCGATCTTCCTCAACCTCCCCCTCGAGTCTCGCCGGGAGGGTCGGGGCTACGAGGTTCCATCGTTCCTGACTCACATTCCCTGCGTCGAAATCGACCGGTGCGCGCGGGACTGGGGTCCCGCGTCGAAGTTTCTGCCCACGCTGATCCGCGAGAGGGAGCCGGACACGCGCATCGTCGTAGTCGACGACGACCAGATCTACCCCCCGGACCTAATCGAGACACTCTCCGCCTGGAGCGAGAGGCTGCCGGAGGCCGCCGTCTGCGCCCGGGGCTATCGGGTTCCGCCGGACCTGGATCACGGCCGTCGCACCACGCGCTACGGCACCCGCATCGAACGCCCGGAGCCGGTCGAGGTGATGCAGGGGGCCTCCGGATTCCTGATCCGGCGGAGATTCGCTGGAGAGGGTCTGTTCGACTATGAGAGCGCGCCTCCGGAGGCCTTCTACGGCGATGACATCTGGCTCGGAGGCCATCTGGCCCGGGCGGGAATCGAGCGCCTGGTCGTACCCTTCGAGAGCTCCTACGCGCGGATCGAGAGCTGGAGCACCCGGGGTACCCTGTCCCTCCATCGGGGCGAGAACCGGGACAACCACAACAATGAGACCCTCTATCGCTGGTTCTCGGATTCCTGGAAGCGATACGACTAGTTCCGAAGGCCTCGCGCAGACCGTCGGGCGCCTCGAGGGGTCGTGGCGCACCGGAACCGCGCACGGTTGAGACCATGGGGGGCATACCCTGCGGACGGGAAACGACCGGATCGATGTCGAGACTACGAAGCGTGTGTCGGATCGATCCTGGAAGAGCCTGAAGACCTACCTGCTGTATCGCAGGCACCTGTTCGCCTACGAGCACGCGATGAGCGCCGCGCGCCCGGGAGCGATCTGGGTAGACATCGGGAGCGGCTTTGGCTATGCGCTCCAGCGCCTGTCCGAGAAGGCGCGTCACATCCTCGCGATCGACATGGCATGGACGGCGCTTCGCTCACTGCCCGAGATTCCGCGCGTGAGCAAGCTACGCGGGGACGCCAGCCGTCTACCGCTCGCCAGTGGATCCATAGATGACGTCACGTGCTTTCAGGTCATCGAGCATCTCGAATCGGATCTCGCGTTGCGCCTGCTCGAAGAAATCGTGCGCGTGCTCGCGCCGGGCGGCTCCGCCTTCCTGACCACGCCGAACGCCCGGTGGCGTCTCCAGCCGCCGACGAATCCGTATCACGTGGTCGAGTACGGGCCGGACGAGATCGTCGATCTCTGCCGCGCGGCGGGAATTCCCGCTGCGTCCATCCTCGGGGTGGTCGGTGTCGACGGGGCCCAGGAGATCGAGCTGGCGCGGCTGGCGAAGAATCCCCTGCAGGCGCGCGGGATGCTGTCCGCACGGGGCTGGCGGGAGCTTCTCACGAGGGAGCGCCCGACCAGACTCCGCAGCTGGAAGAGGCTGGGAAAGCGGAGTGTCGAGCCCGAAGACCAGGGCCGCGACTGGTTCGCGCTGACCGACGATCACTCCAACGGGCTCGACTTCTGGATCCAGATCTCGAAGT
>CAYPSI010000155.1:0-2468 GCA_964413375.1 uncultured Spirochaetales bacterium
ACGACCTCGTCCTGGCCGAGAATCGACGCGGCGAAACTGAACGACTGGCGGCTCTGGCGGTCGAGCGACTGCGGCCTGTTCCCGAGGTCGGTCCGCAACCTGCTGGGCTACTTCCGCGCCTTCGTCTCCTCGCGCCATACGCGCGCCGAACCCTCATCTTCCAGGGTAGTTGACCGAGTTCCCGTTATTGGACGCAGAAGAAACGGGTCTTGTTACACCGGCACATCGCCCGCACGAGACCGGCAGCGCGAAGCCAGTTTTCCAACTCCGCAAGAGGCAGGACAGACCAATCCGCTCTGGCGGCGCGCGAGCGTTCGTCGCCGACCACCTACGGGGTCGCTGCAGCGGGCGGGGCGACCTCGCGCGCGGCCTCGACCAGCATGAACTCGCGGGTGTCGAGCACGCGGCCGCTGGCATCCACGGTGGAGACGCTCCAGCGGCCGAGCCAGCTCGGGTCGAGGCCCTTGCTGGAGTAGGTGCGCCAGCGCGCGCTGCCGACCTCGAAGGGGACCTCCGCCATCACGGCGCCGTCGTGCTCCCAGCGATGGAGCACCGTCTCGCCCGGCATGTCGAGGACCTCGGTGAAATAGAAGATCCTTCCGCGGTCGCTCGCGACCTCCTCGAGCGCGTCCTGGGGCTCGCGGTCGAAGACGAGGCTGGTGAGCGCTGAGCGTTCGACCGAGCCGGCTGGCGGCGCGGTCGGCGCCGGGGCCTGTGCCGCGTCCGCGACCGGCGCTACCTGCTCCTCGGTCGCGTTCGACTCTCCCGCGACGAGCGCCAGGGCCGCGATCCACGCGGCCACGGTGGGGATGCGCATCGGATGTCCTCCTCAGAGCCCGTGAGCGGCAGGGCGACCCTCGCGAAACGTGACCGGGGTTCCAATCCGATCCGATCCGCTCCGCCCCGAAACGGCGCGGCGGCTGCGCCTCGCCCGCGGCCCGACCCGACGGAACCCGCTCGCTCGAGGTCTCGGCGTCAATCGGTCTCGGGAGACGGCCGAAACGATCGCCATGGATCGACTCGAAGCGCTCCGCCGCCTGGCAGGTCGGATCGTACCCTTGTGCCGGATTCCCTCGGATCTCACCGGCATGGTCTCGGTGGCGGAGGGGGATCGGTCACGCGTCGGGCAACGGGCCGAACGATGCCCCGCAGGCTCCGAAGCGGCCGGCCACGGTCGACACGCGCTTCAACCTCTTCTCCGCCGCCAAGGCCATCACCGCGATGGTGATCCACAAGCTCGACGAGAAGCGAGCCCTCCACCTGGAGGACCGCGTCTGCGACTTCATCCCCGAGTTCGGTCGCTACGCCTGGTCGCCTAGCACGCGGTGCTACTGGGAGATCGACCTCACCCTGGGTCTGCCGATCCTCGGTCCGCACGTGGCTCGCCTCGTGCAGCGGATGGTCGAGATCGGCCGCGCGTTCCCCAAGGTGTGCGGGTCGGGAACCGGCCGGCGCCGCTTCCTGGACCGCACGCCGAGTTCGCGAAGCTCTGGATCGGGATGAAGGGCTGGGAAACGTCGATCGAACCAGAGGGCGCTCAGCGGAGCAGGCGGGCGCTCCGATCACCGAGGGTGGCGCCCGAGCGGTAGCCAAAACACGGGGCTCGATCGCGTAAGTCTGGTGGCCCAGGGCGGAATCGAACCGCCGACACCGTGATTTTCAGTCACGTGCTCTACCAACTGAGCTACCGGGCCACGGAGGGCGGAGCTTAGCCGGCGGGGCGGGGCGGGTCTAGGCGGGGTGCGGCCGACGCGGCGCCGGGGTCGGCAGGCAGGATTCCCACGGACTCGATCAGCGCGGGCGTCGGATAGGGGCGGTCGCGCGGGCCGAAGCGGCCGAACTTGTCGATCTCGAGGCGGGTGATCGCGTCGACCACCTCCATGCCTTCGGCGACGCGTCCGAAGGCGGTGTATTTGCCGTCGAGGTGCGGGGCGTCGCCGTGCAGGATGAAGAACTGGCTCCCGGCGGTATTCCGGTGTCCCTTGTGGGCCATCGCGACGGTGGCGCGGCGCAGCGGGTAGTCGCTGAACTCGTCCGCGATCGTGAAGGACGGACCGCCCTGGCCATCGTCCCGCGGGTCCTGGTTGCGGGTGTTCGGATCCCCGCCCTGGATCATGAAGCCGGGGATCACGCGATGGAAGCTCGTGCCGTCGAAGTAGCCCTGTGCGGCGAGCGCCTTCCAGCTCTCGACGGTGATGGGCGCGAGCTCGGGGAGCAGCTCGATCCGGATCTCGCCGAGATCGCGGACGGAGAGCACGGCGACCTCATGCGGGCCCTCCGACACACGCGCGAGCGCGGACGCGGCGGGATCCCCGGCCGGCGCTTCGCGGTCACAGCCCGACCCGGCTGCGAGTGCTGCTGCGAGCGCGAGGATGCGTGCGGCCTGGGGACCGAGTGCCGCGCGGCGCGTCTTCGCGCGCGGCCGGCTCGGCTGGGCCGCCTTCACGCGCTTCGGCTTCGCGCGGGTC
>CAYPSI010000156.1:0-1806 GCA_964413375.1 uncultured Spirochaetales bacterium
GAAGCGGTCGGCGGCCTCCCCCTCGCGGAAGACGAACTCGCCCGGCTCGAACACGGTGTTGGCGACGCAGCCCACCACGGTGTCGAGCTGCGGCTCGGCCAGCTCCCGGAAGAACGGGTGCTCCGACAGGACCTTCTCGAAGGTCTGGATCGTCACGGTCGCCTCCCTTGCGCGTCGCCTGGGCCGAGGGCCCGGGCCTCCTCCGTGATGTCGATGCCCACCGGGCACCAGGTGATGCAGCGTCCGCAGCCGACGCAGCCGCTGGTGCCGAATTGCTCGTGCCAGGTGAGCAGCTTGTGCGTGAGCCACTGCCGGTAGCGCGCGCCGCCCGAGCTGCGCACGCTGCCGCCGTGGACGTACGAGAACTCCTGCGAGAAGCAGGAATCCCAAGCCGAGCGGCGCACGGCATGCTCGGCCGCGAGGTCGGTCGCGTCTGTGACCGTCGCGCAGAAGCAGGTCGGGCACACCATCGTGCAGTTGCCGCAGGCGAGGCAGCGCTTGGCCACCTCGTCGAAGTGCGCGCTCTCGTAGTGCCGCAGCAGGCGCTCGCGGAGCCCCTCGGTCTCGAGCGCTCGGCCCATGCGCGTCGCGGCGGCCTCGACGCTCGCGCGAGCTTCGGCCACGTCTTCGGGCTCGGCCGGTCGCAGCGGCAACTCGCTCGCCAGCTCCGCCCCGCGCTCGGTCCCGATCACGACCAGCAGGTCGTGTCGCTCGGCCGCGACGATCTCGGTGAGCAGCAGGTCGTAGCCCTCGTCGCACGCGGGGCCCGTTCCCATCGAAGCGCAGAAGCAGGTTCCGGCCGGGGACGCGCAGTTGACCGCGAGCAGGAACGCGGCTGCGCGCCGCGCGCGGTAGCCGGGGTCCACGAACGGTCCCTTCAGGAAGACGCGGTCGCGGACGTGGAGCGCGGCGAGGTCACAGGCCCGCACGCCCACGAACGCATGCCGCGGCACCGCGGCCACGCCTGCGACGGGCGCGAAGCCGCCGTTCTCGCGCTTGCCGTGGAACAGCACCGCCTCGGGCGGGTTCAACCAGCGCTTCCAGGCCGTGAGCGGCGCGGCGTGGCCGAAGAACGCGGCGTCCTCGCGGCGGCGCACGCGGTAGCGCCCAGCGCCCTGCTCGTCACTCCAGCCTGCGGGCAGCTCGCTCGCGCCCTCGATCTCGTCGATGACCACGGCGCCGTCGCGAAGGCGCGGGCCAAGGAGCGTGTAGCCGCGCCGGCGCAGCGCATGAAGCAATGTGTCCAGGTCGGAAGCCGCCAGCAGCAGGGAGTCGCCAGGGTTCATCCGGGGCTCTCCTCTCGCGAGACAAGAGGTGCAATCGCAGCGCCAGGCCGCAGGGGCGCCCAAACGCATCGAAGCCACCGAATTCAGCGGGCGGGAGCGGTGCTTCTTGCCGCTCGCGCGGAGCGGGAGCGAAAAACTGGCGATGAGCCATCAAGCTCAGCGGGTGTCCGGCAACGGGCTGCGGAGCGAGCGGGATTCACTCCCGCGAGCGAAGCGGGGGGTAAGGGGGGTGCGACGCAGCACCCCCCTTCTCCAGGAAGCCTAGTCCACGTCGGTGACGATGAACATCAGCACGTGGCTGCCGATCCGGAATTCCTGCTGGTTGCCGAGCTCGTGCTGCTCGATGCGGTCGAGCTCGATCCAGGTGCCGTTCGTCGAACCGAGGTCGCGCAGGATCGCCACGTCGCCCACGATCTCGAGCGCGGCGTGCTGGCGCGAGGCCTCCGGGTCGTCGAGGTTGATGTCGCAGCCCGAGCGCCCGACCACCGTGCGCGTCCTGGCGATCGGGAAGATCTGGCCG
>CAYPSI010000157.1:0-3037 GCA_964413375.1 uncultured Spirochaetales bacterium
GCAGCCGCCGTCCATCTCGATCGCGGCCACGTGGCTCGCCACGTCCTTGCCGAGTGCCTCACGGTAGGCGCGGCCGCCGTTCAACCCGTTCTCCTCGTTCGTCCACAGCACCACGCGAAGCGTGCGGCGCGGCCGCAGCCCCAGCTCCTTCAGGATCGTGAGCGCCTGCCACGCGGCCATGCTCGCGCAGCCGTCGTCGTGGGCGCCCTGGCCGACGTCCCAGGAGTCGTAGTGGCCGCCCATCACGACGACTTCGTCGGGCGTCTCGCGCCCGCGGATCTCTGCGATGACGTTCGCCGAGTCGGCCTCCCCCTCGAGGCGGGCCTCCATCTGGAGCGTGACGCTGACGCTCTCGCCCGCCGCCGCCATCCGCCGCAGCCACTCCGCGTCCTCGACCGTGATCGCGGCGGCCGGGATTCTCGGCACTCCTTCGTCGTAGGTGAGCGAGCCGGTGTGAGGCGAGCCGATCGAGCGGCCGGTGGCCGAGCGCACGAGCGCGGCCACCGCGCCGAGCTTCGCGGCGAGGGACGCGCCGGAGCTGCGGAAGCGGACGGTCCGCCCGTAGCCCTCCCAGTCGGGCGTGAAGGCGACGATCTTCCCCTCGACCTTCTCCCGGCCGAGGGCGGCGAGCTCGTCTTCGTCGCGAACCACCACCACGGGCGCGGTGACTCCCTGCGGGGGCGTCCCGACGCTCATCCCGAGGCCGAGCATCGGCAGCTCACGCGGCACCGGCGAGACGACCCGCATCGACTCGCGCCCGCGCACCCAGCGCGGAACCTTGACGGGCTGAAGCCGCACGCCCTCGAGCCCCTCGGCCTGCATTCCCTCGTGGGCCCAGGCGATCGCCTTCTCGAGCCCCGGGGAGCCGCTCAGGCGATGGCCGATGCGCGTCGTGAGGTGCTCGAGCTTCTTCCAGGCGCCCTCGTCCGCGAGCGCTCGGGCCAGGACCTGCCGGCCGGTTTCACGGTAGGGCCCAGCGAGATCCTCGGCTCGACGCGGTCCCGCGGCGGAGGCGAGGACCAGGCCCGCCAGCAGCAGTGATTGGCCGCCCATTAGGGCGCGGACAGTATCACGGAAGGCCGGGCCGTCGGGGTCCGCCGGCCGGATTCCGCCCGTGCTAGGATCGCAGTTCGAGCCGAGCGCCCAAACGCCGCCGATGAGCCCGCCTCCCATCCGCCTCCGCGTCACACCTCCGATCGGCGAGCCGTTCGACCACCTGTGCGAGCTCGACTCGCTCACCGTCGGGCGCTCGTCGAAGGCCGACCTCGTGCTCTCGGACCGCTTTCTCTCCCGGCAGCACGCGCGTTTCTACCGGGAGGGGGACGCCTGGGTGGTCGAGGACCTGGGCTCGCGCAACACGACGCTGCTGAACGGGCGGCCGCTCGCGACGCCGGCGCGCGTGGCCGCCGGCGACCTGGTGAAGCTGTCTGAGACCGTGATCTCGATCGAGGGCTTCGACGCCAACGCAAAGGCGCCGCAGACCGACGCGCACTCGAAGTCGGGCTCGTCGGACACGATCGTGCTGCGCTCGGCCTCGGAGCTGCTCGCAACCGCCGAGCGCGAGTCGACGGGACGGCTCAAGATGCTGAACGAGGTCCACCGCGCGCTCGCGATGTCACTGACGCTCGAGGAGCTGCTCGAGGCGGTGCTCGACCGCACCTTCGTCCACCTCGGGCCCGAGGAAGCGGTCATCTTCCTCAAGAAGCCCCACGGCGGGCTCGATCGCGTGGCGAGCCGGCGCCTGCCGAGCGCGCGCGGGGACTTCTTCTTCTCGCGCAGCCTGGAGCTGGAGGTGGCCGAGAAGGGCCAGGTGGCGCTGGTGCTCGACGCCCAGACGGACCAGCGCTTCGCTGCCGCCGAGAGCATCATGAGCTCCGGCGTGCGCAGCCTGATCGCCGCGCCGCTGATCGACTCGGGCGGCAGCCAGGGCATGATCGTGCTGAGCTCGCGGGTGCACGTGCGCCGCTTCTCGGAGCAGGACATGGAGCTGCTGACGGCACTCGGCTCGGTCGCGGCGATGCGCATCCGCAACCTGTCGCTGGCCGAGGAAGGTGCCCGCCGCCGCGAGCTCGAGAAGGAGATGGCGCTCGCGCGCGAGATCCAGCTGACGCTCTTGCCCGAGCACCTGCCCGAGATCCCGGGCTACTCGGTATTCGCCGCCAACGACGCCTCGCGCGCGGTCTCGGGCGACTTCTACGAGTTCCAGGGGCGCGACGAGGGCGACGAGCAGGTGATCGTGATCGCCGACGTGTCGGGCAAGGGGATGGCGGCATCGCTGCTGGCCGCTTCCTTCGACGCGCTGCTGATGGGGCCGATCGAGGTCGGTCACTCGACCGACGAGATCTGCTCGAAGGTCTCGCGGCGCCTGTTCATGAAGACCCCGCCCGAGCGCTACGTGACGGCCTTCATCGCCGCCCTCGATCCCGCGTCCGGCCGGCTCACCTACACCAACGCCGGCCATAACCCGGCCCTGCTGTTCCGCGCCGACGGCAGTGTCGAGCGGCTCGAGGCGAGCGGCATGCCGCTCGGTCTGTTCCCGATCGTGGAGTACGACAAGGTCGTGACGACGCTCGCGCGCGGCGAGCTGCTGCTGCTCTACACCGACGGCATCACCGAAGCGGCGAACCCGAAGGGCGACGAGTTCGGCCTCGAGCGGCTGCAGGCGGCAGTGGCGAAGTACACCCAGGAGCCGCTGGTGGCGGTCGCCGTCGCGATCGAGGCGGCCGTCGAGGTCTTCGCCGACGGCACGCCCTTCGGCGACGACCGCACGATGGTGCTGCTCCGTCGCGAAGCCTAGCGGGCTCCTCCGGGCTGCCGGACCACATCGGCGCGACGTTCTCTCAGCGGGGAACCGAGTTTCTGGCCAGGGGCGGGTGCGTGCCCCTTGTCCCGCGACGCAACCTGTATTAGATTCTAATACAGGAGGAGAGCATGCGGGACACGGTGACCGTCAGCCTGCCACCAGGCATCCGGCGTGAGCTCGACCGGCTTGCCGCGCGGGAGGGAGTGTCGCGCAGCGAGGTGCTGCGGGCCTCGC